>DUDC01000203.1:13613-18519 GCA_012959465.1 Planctomycetaceae bacterium | reverse complement strand
GTCGGTTCCCGCTCCTGGCCATGAACGCCGCCGCCAACAGCGACCGCGGCCATGAGAATCGAATGACAAATGATGACCGAGCATCTATCGCGCATGAGCCGTCGCCTGTGCAGTGGAAACCGTCTCGCAAGTGTAAAAGCAAATGATCGCCGACTCGCAATGTAGCATTTTATTGGCGCATCTCAATCTTGTGTGACACGACCCACTCGCCCAATCATCGGACAAGTGTGTAGATTCTCGCCGAACCGACTTTGTGCCTTGCCGCCTTCCGGCGAGCGCCACTCATCTCACACTAAGAGACAAATACGCTAGGACAAAAAACGAGCAATTGAATTGTACACGTGTGCCCCATTGACGTTGAGGATTGTCCGGTACCGATCTGAGATCCGACCGACTAATCGGCCACTTCGAATTTCACCACGTTAGAAACCAGCGTCGCGTCGAACGCTCGGTACTTCTTCTGGCCTACATTTGCCCTGGTACGGTCGTCACTCTGCACCAACAGCTGCAATCGGTGTTTTCCGGGAGAAACCGTCTGCAGTGATAATAAGGAGATCTCGCCCTGAAAAGGGAATCGATTGAAATGGCCGTCAGCAATGCAGGTGGAACCAATTCGAGCTTTCTTTCCGTCGATCAATACCACAACATGCGACGCGAAGTTCCCCGCGTTGATCCAGATCAAATCTGCCGTCTTCTCGTTGGACTCGGCCTGATAAAAGAGCAGAATTCGCATCTTCACAGGCGTCAGCGCTTCAATACTCGTTTTGGCTTGACGGGTTCGATTGGCTCTGCGCTCCATTCTTGGCGTTGGGCAGTGCGTTTCTGTGCGGCCGCAAATCTCTCTTTGTATTCGACCTGTGCGGCTTGATTTTGCGTTTGTAATTGATCGATCCGTTCGTGGCGCACCGTGTCATCCGGACCGATCTCCAAGGCAGCCTTGAGCAGGTCTTCGTCGAGCGATTTCTCCAGCAATTCGTCGAGCAATGCAAGGGCCTCTTCACTTCCTTGAACACGGAGAGTGTCACGAAGTAAATCGCCAAAGCGGACGGAATCCAATTCGCCGCGAGTGTAGATGTCTTGCTCCAGAGCCAACACGGCTTCATCCTGTTTGACGAGCCGCATGACGTCGAGAGCGAGGCGTAAGTGCTTGCTCGCCTTGTCAAGTGCAGCGTCGTTCAATTGAGCCAGTGCCATGGCCGCTGCATTTGCGGCACCTTGCTCCGCTTGGCGAATGGCAATAATCAGTAGCAGTTCCACGGCAAGCTCGGTATTGCAAAGCGGATTGGTGATCAATTGTCCGGCCTCTTGTGCCGCTTCGGCAAGCCACTTTGTATAGTCCGTGAATCGCGTTCCATCCTGTGGGAACATCTCGATCAACTGGCCGCGGCTCATGCGAAACATCCCGCGGAATTGCGTCCGATAATATGGTGAAGAGCTTTGCCTTGGCTGCGTGCCACCCAATATTGTGGATTGCAAGCAGAGACGAGCTTTCTGGTATTGTTCTGCTTGAGCAAACAGTAGCACGCCACGCATCGCCAACTGTGGCGAAATGCCAGTGGGATTGTCGTCCAACTTGGAAAACAACCTGGCGGAAAGCTCGGCGGTTTTCTGAGGGTTGAGCTGCTCGAGCCGTAGGTCCAACATGCTGGAAATCGACGAATCGTCTGTTACGGCAACTTCAAACATACTCTCAGCCAACACAAGCAATTCGCTGTCGTCAAAAATGTCTCGAGCCTTTTCAATCAAAACGGCGAAAGTAACGCCTTGGGATGGCGCCAACAGCGCACACTGTGTAAAGAGCGCCACCGAGCGTTCTCGTTGACCAATCTTACCGCAGAGCCACGCCAAGCGACTCACTTGTTTCAATTGTGACAAGTCGATGCGGTTCATCAATTCATCAATGACGAACTCGTTACCGGCGTCGATTCGAGTCGGATCCTCTTCAATCATCGCGAACAGCCATGTCAATTCCACACTACCGACCTGGCCCCGTCTTACTTGTTTAACCAATTCATCGAACACAGACTCATCGCCATGTTCCTTCCGCTCAGCCTGTAACAACGCCAACACAACCTCTTCAATCTGGCTCAATTCGGTCGTGGACCGACTGCGGAGTATGCGTTTTATTTCGGCGACGCCAAAGGGTTTTTCTGCGACGATTTTCCAGGCATTATTCGGTGCTACCACAGGCGTTGTTTTCGCGGGTGGGTCCAGCGTGGCGAGGCCTCCTCGCCGCTGTTTGCGCTGATCGACCTCGTTGATCACACGTTGAACCGGTTCCGTGGGCCATCGCAATGCGTTGAAGTTCTTTTGGCGTTGTCGGTATCCATAGGGGCTCTCAACCACATTCGGGAACGCTCGCCACAAATGGCGGAGGATACGTCTGGCTGTATCGTGTTTGTTGGCTTCCATCGCCAACTTCAAATCGGCGATCGTCTCGGAAGTTGTTGTGGAAGTCGCCACACGGGAAACAGCCATGCGCAATGGGAGGGGTTTTAGTCGCGGCGCCGTCCTGGTAGCTGGACGTGTTGTCGCGCTACCGCCGGGAATACGTGCCGCCCGGATTTTTTTCGGCGGATTGACCGCGGGCGAGATGGCCGGCTTGGCCGTCGACTTTTCGTCATTTGAATGCGCCTTTTGTTCTTTCTCAAACCGGGCGATGTCGCGATCATCCTCTTCCTCCCACAGGGAGAGGCCGTTGACGGCATGACCGGAATTAATCCAGAGTCCCGCTAGTCGGCGTTCGATAGTCCGCACTTGGGATTCCGCCGCACTCCCCTTTCGGGCCTTGGTCAGTTTCAACAGACGTTCGTTGATAGCAATGGCATGGCCCAATCTTCCGGCAAGCTGTTCCCATCGCTCGTATTGTTGAGGGTACTTTATTTCGCTGGGGTGATCCTTCCACGCCCGTTCATACGTTGCCCGTAATACCGCGTCGTTTTTTGCCAACCGAGCGAGTCCCAGACGCCTGTCTGTGTCGGCCGTTGTCCGCGGCGTCTCGGATAGTTGATCTAGCTTAGCGAAAAAACGTTCAGGTGCCGTGGGAACAAGTTCTTGCTGTGCCCAGGTGTTCGCATAGCGTAGATAATAATCCGTGATGTTCTGGTCGGGGTCGTATGCTTCGACCACGATGTCTAGTGCCTCATCACTTCGTCCGTTCTGGTGCAACACGACGGCCCGAACTAGCTTTGCCATTTTCGCAATTTGCGGGCTTTGGCTGCGGACATCCTCCGCGGAGAGAAGGTCTAACACGGAGAGCGCCAGTTCCGCATTCGCCGGACAAGCAAGTGCCGTTCCTTGACGAGGCAGTGAATATTGAACGTAACGTAGATAATCATCCTGCAAAGCGGCCGGAATACCTCTGGCAATTGCGTCTCGAATAATCTCGGCAACGTTGTCGTCGATTGGTTTGTCGTGGTGAAAGGGAACAGCAATTAATTCCCGCGGGCGAGATTTCTTATCAATTCGATCAATGAGAATCTCAAGTGCTTTGTCACGGATCGCACCCGGAAAAGTTTCCATCGCCTGGGGAAATGGAAATTGGTAGTTTAAGCGGAGATTCCCGTCTTCCAACATCTTTAGTAACTGTTCGTCATTTGGTAGTTCGTCATTAATTTCAGCAGCGAAATTGGAAACAAGCCACAGGTATTCGACAACCCGCTGCTCGTCATCTCGATAGAGATTGGCGGCGTAGCGAACCAGAGCTCGAAACGAATCTGCTGGTAAAATATCTCGATAGGACTCAAACAAGTGCTTCACGCCTTGTGCAGCGTACCGACTTCGATGTTGAAGCTGGGACCGCGCAAATGTCAGTGCCAGCCCCTCGTCACCTAACTGGATGGCCAGTCGCGTCCAAGCCGAAACATCAGCGGCTGAATCAACTGGCTTTGGCACGGCTACCCCGTTTACAACGATGTAGGAGACAAGCCCACGGGGATCGTTGCTGGTCCCTTTCGATCGATCGACGCGGCGCAAAAGACGACGGGCGGCCTCGTGTTCACCGCTCATCCAAACCGGCAACATCTGCTGCCACATCTCTTTGGGTGACAATTTGTCCGCGATGCCGTTCGTTCCGGTCGGCTGTCCTAACATGATCAGCAGCTGACTTCGCTGTTGCACATTTGGTTCGCAGTTTTCCAGGAACCACTCCACATTGTTGTACAAACCTCGAGCCAGATGCTCCGCAGCTAACTTGACCAAGAGACCGTTATCCTCAGGAAATTGACGTATCAGTTCCCGGTCCATCTGCCTCAGCTCACCGTGGCGATCAAATGAAAAGTAGAGGCTCCTGAGGGCTGTCGATCTTTTGTCGATTCGTGGAGCATCGGTCAACTTCACTGCTGCGCGGTCGTTGGCCGCGGCCTCCTTCAACGCCTCAAAACTCTCATCCAACAGGGCTCTCTGTTCTGTCAACAATCCATCCACTCGGTCATCTGGGATGGTCACCAGCAGGCCTCTCAGCAGCCGATCGGAGTACGTTTGGTATGCGTCTCGGTTTCCTCCCCACATCCGAGTGGTGGCAGCAGGGGTTTGCTCGAGAGTCGTTACCGGTGTCTGGGCAAACAGCAGGTTCAGGCCGCGTTCGTAAAAACGACATGCGATCGTGTCGTTTCCTTCCTGCTCGTTTAATTTTGCAACTCGGGCCATCAAGGCCACGTCGGAAGGGCTGGTTCTCAGCAGTCGATCGTAGCGAACCAAAGCCTCGCGTCGGTTCTTGGCTTTCTCAAAGATCTGAGCCACTTCGCGTTGGTAGCTCCGCTCGTCCGCCAACTTACGCGCCAGGCCAAACGTCCGTTCGGCGCTCACGACATCACCATCGGCTAGGAACGCTTGACCCAGCTCGAGGAAGACCTGAGGAGGCATGAGTTCCCCCAATCCGATCAACCTTCTTCCGAAAGCGAAGAAC
>DUDC01000203.1:8584-13569 GCA_012959465.1 Planctomycetaceae bacterium | reverse complement strand
GGTTCGTTGCCGGCATTGGTGGGGCCACGGGAACTGCTCGAATAGAACACGCCGCCTCGAATATTCGACGACAAGTCCATGCACTCTCGCAGAACCGACAGCCGCCGGGTGCCGGAGACGGCGAGCGAATTCTCCATCGCTCGGATTTGGCCAGCCTTATCGTTTACTTCGGCTGAGAGGTCGGCCAGTAGTTGGTAGAGGTAGTTCTTGTCATCACGACCAGCGAGCCTCTCAAGCGTTATCCTCCGCGCCCATTGCATGACGCGACCGCGGGCTTCCATGTTCAACAGGCCATCGATCGCGATGGTGAACATATCGTCCTGATCGGCATTCTCGGCCAAGTATTGGAACATGCTCACCGCGCGGTCTGTTTCGCCCATATCTTTCAAGAGATTGGCCAACAGCAGATACGACTCGATCCGATCTGGGTAGGTTGCGATCCCACGACGGTAGGCGTCGGCAGCCTCACGATGCATTCCGACCAATGCCAGCACGCCGGCCTCGAACTCACCCCCAATGGAATCTCGTCCGTCGTCTGCCTCGCGCAGAGTCAACAACACGGCTCGTGCGTCTTGGGCCTTTCCTCGTTCCAATAGGCTGAGCGCCATTTGGCGGAGGTATTCCGTTTCACCTTCGGGATCAACGACGATCAGTCTTTCGATCACTTTCTCATAATTCCAATAGTCATTGCAGACTTGATAGATCCGGCCTTTCTCCTGCAGTCGGTCGACTTCATCTCGTCCCGACTGGGTCATGTATTCCTCTAGAATCTCCGACGCCGCTACCGAGTCATTCACTTGAGTATAAATTCGCACCAGCAGGCCAGCTTCACGTTCATCAGCTTCGCCATCAGCGAGTTTTTCCTCGAGTTCAATCGCAATGTCGGCCAACGTACCCAATCGACTGGCAACGGTCATGAGTCGATCTTCGACGTATCGTCGGCGAGGAATCGACTTCACCTTTCTCCACATGCTCAGCCACTGTTCGAGGGCTTTGTCTTCCTCTCCCACTTCGCTATACAACCAAGCAAGACGCATTTCCAAGTCTTCGGCCACCGTCTCCCGGTTGGCGCGGATTGACTCCATCACCTCGATCGCCATATCTTGCCTGCCAACGCGCTCAAATGCACTGGCTAGCTCCGCACGCACAGCGTCTCCCAAGTCGTCCATCGAGTTCAGTCGTGCCAGAGTCGCCTCGGCAGCCGAAAGCCGTCCGCGAATTTGTTGAAGGTCGGCGAGGAACAACAAGGCCTGTCCGTGGTCTGCCTTCATCTGGACCATCCGCTCTATCGCCCGCTCTGCAAGGACGTCTAGCCCCAAGCCCGCTAACGCCTGCGCCGATAATAACAGCGAGGATCCCTTGTTCAGTTCATCAATATGAGAGTCCCACAGCAGTACCGCCTCCTTCTCTTTTCCCTGCTCTAGCAGGACGCGAGTTAACCCAACTCGCCATGCCAACACGTTGGGTTCCGCGGCGATCAACTCGCGGTACGACTCGATCATTCGACCAACGTTACCGGCTTCTCCTTCCATTTCCAGTAACTCGCGCCGCATTTCCACCGAAAACCCACTGTCGTTTCCGGCAGTCGCTTTGAAGAGGGCGATCGCATCTTCGTGTCGCCCAAGCTCTCGCAACAGCTCGACCCAAACGGCTCTCATTTCGTCACTGATCGGCTCGTCGCTTTGGTCTTCTTTGACGAATGCTCCGATCAGTGCTTTCAGCCCATCTCGTTTCTCGTTGATTCGATAGGATTCCACCAGCAGTGCCAATGCGTACCTGCGGTCTCTTTTTAACCGAGCGGATCTGACCGCAACCCAGGCCGACTCGATCGCCTTGTCGCGGTTGTTAGCTCGTATCGCCCACTCGGCCAATCGGCTCGCACTACGAAAACGCAGCGTGCCCTCGCCAACGATCGTGAACAGCTTGACTGCGTCGACATATCGGTCCTGAACTGCCAAGACAATAGCGGCCCGGTTTCGGAACGTGATGTCCTTTGATCCTTCAGCCAATTCAATTAGCTTTTTTGCATCACGGCCACCACCTTCGGTCTCCCCCAACAGTCCCATCAGAGCCAGACGCAGACGCACCATTTGCTGGTCGGCGTTGGAGAGTTCTTCTGAGGTCAACGCTTGGTAGGCGAGACGTGCGTCATCAACATCACCTAGAGCGTCAAACAGTTTTGCCTGCCAAAGACGCAAGTCGAGTCGTTGCGAAGCGACAGATTCGTCGTCAAGTAAACTGGCAATCACTTCCGAAGCTCGCCGCATATCACCTCGCTTGGATGCGACATGAACTTCAATCTCGGTTAGGACTTGCCCGCGCACGCCTTTTTCGTTCAAGCGGGCATCTGCAAGCCAGGCCAGTAGCGGTTCCACATTTCCGTGTTGCAGAATGGCAACGGCGAACAACCTGTCGACATCAGCGGTTGTTACTGGTAGAGCCAATCCGTCCTTATGCGATCGTTTGATGACCTGTTCGACCAAATCCTCCGCCGTACTGGTCATAGGTTGGTCGGCACCCGCCGGTCGGCCAAGTGGAACCAATAGCAAGAGGACTAGGGTAAATGAAATCGGTGACTTCATTGATTCACCATGGATGTAAGTGGTTTCGCCGGCCGCCTTCGCCACGTGATCTCAACTAGGAAGAGTAACAGGGCAGCCGCGAACAGCCAGGACGCCAGTGGTAGTAAACGCTGCCCGCCCGGTTGACTCGTCGCCACGGACCAATTGCTATCGAGTGGTAGCACCTGACCTCCCGTCGACTCGGAAAGGGCGATTAGATCGATGCCGCGAAGAGGGTCCACATGCAACTCGCCGACTTGTGGAGAAGGTGCTACCAATGGCTTCCAACGCCCTGGAGTGGTACTCGATGACGCCTTGATCTGCCATGCTTTTTCGACTGATGAAACGGGCCAACTGGCGAGGAAATGGTTGGGACTCTTGGCCACAAAGGAAATCGGTGATTCGCCATCGACCTCCGGCGCTGTGAACGGTTGCCCATCGGCCGGGATTAGTTTTGCAATCGGCATCGCATCTCGGAACGTGTTGGTGCGAGGCCGTTGTCGGATAGCATGAAGTAAGATCTCTCCGCCATCAAACGTGATTTCGTAGTGGAACGGATCCTTCGTGTCGGCGGCGGTGCGTTCCATGATACGGGCCAACGTCTTGCCGTACTCAGTCCAATCTCGCCATGGGCGAGTTCCCTCTCCCACCGGTTCGGTGCACAACGTTGTAACTCGTCCCAGTCCGAACCTCCAAGTCGCAAGCACGGGATGCTTGCCTTCCACCGTTTCCAGCAGCACTTCACTGCCGACCTTCGCCTTTGTCTCGACGTAACCGGCCAGGTTCGGGATCGAGCTAGTATCAACGTCACCCCACCATCCTGGGCCGCCACGTGCTCGGACGCGATGCACGCCTGGTCTGTACGCCGGGAGCTTAGCGGTCGACGGTTGCTTAAGCAGAACTTCGGGCAGATTGAATCGGTTGGGAACGTTGTAGAAGCGGCCTTTTCCCCAGTTCGCAATATTGACGAGGAACTCGCTGTGATATCCGCCTCCAGCTAGAACCGTCGACACGTTGATCCCCTCATTTGCCATACGTCTCATCAGGGATTCAAAGTCTCCCGATTCCACACCTCCGTCGGTTAGTACGAGCACATGCTTGTAGCGGGTATCAACATTCTGTAAAGCGTAGAACGCCTCTTCCAATGCGGGCAAGATAACAGTCCCACCACCGGCATCCATTCGATTAAGGGCCCGTTGGAGTTCGATCGCGTTGGAGGCCGGTTGAATGGGTGCGGCCCAGCGTTTGGCACCGTAGAATTCAACGATTCCAACTTTGTCGTGGGGCAACAGTCGACGTATCGCCAGTCGGGAAACCTCTTTGGCCAACTGAACTCGTACTCCCGTCATCGACCCGGAGGTATCGATCACGACGACCAACGTTGTCGATGGATCTCGCTTCTCCTCTTTTTGCACTAACTCGACCGGCAACATCGTTTCGATGGGCCGGTCGTGCCAACCTCCGGCACCAAACGATCCACGGCCGCCGCTCATCACCAGTCCCAAGCCCTCATTGGTGACGGCCTCCAGAAGACGTTTTTCCGCCGACAAGGGCACTGAGTCGGCTGGTCGGTCATCAAGGACCACCAAATCGCTCCGCGATAGGGCCGCCTCGAACTCGTCGCTGGATGACGGATCGACCTGTGTCACTTCAAAACCCGCACCAAGTAGTTGGCCAAGCTGGGCGGATCCTTGTTGTTGCAGGTCACCCAGGTAGAGAATTCGGTGTGGGTCGCGAACAGGAAGTACGACCTTCAACGGCGGCGCCTGAGCTGGCGAGTTGTCGGCGACAAGGGACAATTCGGCATCTAGGAACCCCGACTTCGTCGGTTCGAAGGAGAAGGGAATTACTTCCCGCTCTCCGCCCTCGTAATGCGCAGATGCCAACTCACGGCCCTCGGCACTCAATATCAATTTCCCGGGGTGGCTTCCGCCTCGTGCAATCACCGTCGCATGCATACGGGCAGCCGTACCGACACGCAACTCGCCAGTCCAATTGAGACCGACAGCGGTGGGGGAAATGGAAGCGACCGGCAACGAGATCACGTGAATCGGTATATTGCGAGAACGCAACGCCGAAATAGCGCGTGCATCGTCAGGACGAGTCGTTAGGCCGTCACTGGCCAACGTCACCGACCCCGACCCAGTTCGCGGAATGAGAGTGCTGGCGCGAGTTATTGCCGCTGACAATGGAGACAGACCTTGCTGATCGTTATCGGGTAGCACTGTGACGGTAGAGAATTTTCGCGAGAACGATGGTTCCTGATCCGACCCACCGATAACGACGAGATGTTGGGTCTTGCGAGGTCCAGAGTCGGCAAATTGCAACGCGTATTTTGTAGCGGTTTGCCGCGCCTCTTCGTCGATGCTGGCACTTCGATCAAGTATGAGGACTCGTTGCGAGGGAGCATCATCGCGGAGAAGA
>DUDC01000203.1:0-8502 GCA_012959465.1 Planctomycetaceae bacterium | reverse complement strand
CGCCAAGGCCCAATCCAGGGCAGCACGGCGCAGACGGCTAGTAACCACCACTCAGGGTGCGGAACGATCATGGCAGATGCCCTTTCTGAAAGAGCATCCACTCGCCAATCAGCAGAAAGGCCACGAAAAATCCCAACAAAGTAAACAGGTTGAAGCCGGAGAAAGAAAGGTTTTCGGTTGAGTCAGCCAGCGTCGCCGTTCGTCCAACAGGTGCGGAGAGGCGAGTCGTACGGAGCTGACGACCGTCGTTCGTCGTGGCGAGTTGGTCGGCGACACGTTGGAATTCGGGAGAGGCTACTGGGAGTTTTCGGCCCAGTTCAACCCACTCGACTAGCGGTGGTCGATTGGCCAACCAGCGGACGGCTCGACCTACCACAATCGGACAAGCTCGACTCTCGACGAAGTCGAAAGACGAGGTGAACAAGTTGCCCCACAGCGCCAACGATCGCGTTTCACCGCTGGCGACCTGCACATCGACCACTCGCCCACTGTCGGTCGCTAGCCCGGTCGCATCGATTTGTCGCAGAGCCAACTCATCCACGAGATCGGCTAACGCATCCTCCGCGTTCTCGTTTTCGGTTTGAATGTGAAATGCCGGTTGGTCTTCGGACGTCAATCTAAAATTGGAATCGGGTGTGGAACCAATGACGACTTCGGCGTTATTGGCGTTCGTCACGAGTGTGCAGGCGGTGTCGAGTTGAATCAACTGCCGCAGCGTTTCCGGCACGTCGTCATCGATGTGTACACGAATCAGTTTGCGATCGGGTAGCGTCAACGCGCCAACCGGGAGATCATTGTGTACTATTTCGAGCAAGCCGCCATTTGCCGCGACTCCCTGTATTTCAAGGATTCCATGGTCGCGGGCCACCAGAGGATGATGCAAAGGCCTATTGTCGAGCACGACTCCGACGGTATCCGCCAGCACCTGTTCGGGGTCGGCAAACGCAAACCAAATATCCACACGGTTCCAATCGCCGCTCGCCGCGTCGGAAACACCAAAGGTTGCCAATGCTACCGGTGGCTGAGATGTTGCCCGCTCCACGCGAAAGATCTTGAGGACCGGAGATTGACTATTATCAAACTTGGACTGCAGTGCCGAAAGTCGCCATTTATCGACCGGAGCATCGCCGACGATATGAATGGTAATAGGCGTTTTTGTCCCGGCGCGGGTGGAAATTGACTCAATTGCCCAGTCCATTCCAAGGGGTGCGGGAACCGGCCTCGGCACACTGCGGAGTTTGGCCAACTCCAACGGTTCCTGTTGATGAAGCAACGTTTCGAGGTGCATTCCTACGGCGATGATCTCGCGCCTTCCCTCGGGCAATTCCGCCGCCAATTGCAAGGCCACGTCCAGGTCTCTGCCCCGTACTTGTTGATCATCGACACTCCAGTCGATGAGGATTACATGTTGAGTCTTGTCGAAGGATGCTGTCTGTGGTTGGCCAAGTAGAGCCCACAAGATTGATGCGATGGCGACCAGCAGACACCAGGCCCACCAGTGACGAAATCTTCGAACGAATACGCGGGCGCGAGTCTCCTCAATAGCAGACTTCCAGAACAACGTGCTCAAGACCTCAATTTCACGATGTTGGACTCTCAAGCGTTGCAGAATCCAGAGACCGATCGCCAGCAAAGCAACACCCGCAACCGCCGTGGTAATAGAAAACAGTCCAAAGTTCACGCGACAAACCTCCCGCCATCGAAGAGGGTCGCCAATTGTTCCATGACATTTTGTTCCGAGTCAATTTGTAGCCAGCCGCCCTGACGCTGTCGGACGAAAGACCGCAACAGATCGAAGTGTTCGTCGTACGCTTTTCGGTATTTCATTAAGACTGATTCATTGATCGACACGTCTTGCACTGCACCCGTCTCACAGTCCCGCACTCGTACGTCTCCACGCAGCGTCGGCTCACGATCCTCCGGCCGAGAAATAGCAACGAGTAGTGGGCGATGACGTGACCGTTTCAATTCACTCAGTATTTTGCGCGCGCCCTGGGGATCGAAGAAATCTGAAATGACAACAACTAGACCCTCACGCAGACCAAGTCCCCGCAATCGAGCTACGGAAGCCGCCAGATCGGTTCCAGACCTTCGCCGCTGGGCCACCATGCCAATTCGAGTCAAGGCATCGGCGAGCAAGGTAAGCCTGCCGCGACCGGAAGTAGGTCTAACGCTAGTGTCCAGTTCATCGCCAAAAGGAAACACGCCAACGCGATCGTGTTGGTCTAACCCGATCGCAGACAACCCGATGGCAACCTGCATTGCAACGACGGCCCGGGGGTGGGCCTCTTTCCACATGCTGTAAGAGAGGTCCGGCATAATGTAGATCGGCAGGTCTTCCATTTCCTCGAAGAGACGAACAACAACGCGTCCCAGGCGGCGGTAGATATTCCAGTCGACTGACCGCAGATCGTCCCCAGGCGAGTAGGGCCGATAGTCACGAAACTCAATGCCTTGGCCGCGGTCGCGGGAACGGTGCTCAGCCCATCGTCCCGCCGGCGCAACTCGCCTAGCGACGATGCGGAGCGCTCGTGCTTGTTCGAGGAAATCTGGATTGAGTAGCTGAAATTCGTCGTTCAACTCAGGCCTCGACACTGGGGAGATTAGCGAGGACTTCGGCAATCACATCGTCTGGGGACACGCCATCGGACATGCCTTGGAAGTTCACCAAAACACGATGGCGAAGAACTTCCATCGCCACAGCTCGTAGGTCCTCACCCGCGACAGCAAAACGTCCGTTGAGCAGAGCGCGGACCTTCCCCGCCAGGATCAGCCCTTGAACACCCCGAGGCGATGCGCCGAGCGACACGACTTCATTAACGATCTCTGGGGCGTATTTGCTGCCTGGCTGCGTTGCTATTACGATTCGAATCGCTTCCGACTCGACATGTTCTGGAAGCGGGACCGACCGTACGACCTGTCGCAATCGCACGACCGTCTCCGCGTCAGTAACCGAATTCAGTTCGACCTCCTCGCTGGACGTCGTTCGCCGAATGATGGTGCGATAATCGTCTTCGGCGGGATAGCCTACGACCAACTTGAAAAGAAAGCGATCCAGCTGAGCTTCGGGAAGCGGATAGGTGCCCTCTTGCTCAACGGGGTTTTGTGTTGCCATCACACAGAACGGTTCTTCCAAGATGATCGTGCGATTACCGACAGAGATCTGTTTCTCCTGCATCGACTCGAGCAGTGCCGACTGGGTACGCGGTGTGGCTCGATTGATTTCGTCGGCCAGCAGCAAGATGGCTACGAGTGGACCAGGCTGGAATTCCAATTTGGTACCACCGGCCTCGTTGTCGGTGAGAACGTTTGTTCCTCGGATATCGGCCGGCATCATATCGGGCGTGAATTGGATGCGACTGAAATTGAGGTCGACAGCCTTACTTAACGAGCTGACCAATAGCGTTTTTCCCAAGCCGGGCACGCCTTCTAACAGCACATGACCACCGGCAAACAGCGCGGCAAGCACTCCATCGATGACCGATTCCTGACCAACCATCATGCGAGCAACTTCGCGATGCACCGCAGCGTGAACTTCTCTGAACTCGGATGCGGCATCGCGGGCCGCAGACGGATTATCAACTGGTAGTGTAGAACTCATGATTGTGGATCGTTGCTTTCTGCCGATGGAGACGTTGCTGAAGTCGGTGTTTGAATTGGCAAAGTAGCTTCCGTGCTTGCCCCTTTTCGCCTTGCCAGAAAATACCGACGGACGATATCTTGAAGCCAAGGCGATAGAGTCGGGTGGTGAATTGGTCCGACGTTCCCGGTCCGTGGAGCGCGCCGTTCGGCGAGTACTCGCTCACTCTCTTCGGCCTCGGGAGTAACGCGCTGTTGAGTGACGCGGATGCGGCCTTTGTTCGGTTGGCCATTAATACGGTCAGGAATCGGAACGCCGAGCACCAGTGAGGCGACGCCCCGAGACTTTTTTTGGCCGCCGGGACCACCCCGCCCATTGGCGTCGGGATTCGGGCGGTTGCTTCCAAAGCCGATTTGTAGATCACGATTCACAGGCGCACGGCGGTCCCTCATATTCGGTTGGACACCACCTCGTGATTTTTGTTCCTCATCTTCGTCTTCAACATCGTCCTCGTCTTCGACGTTCTCATCATCGGGCGTTGCCTCCTGGCCACGGCTTGCCCAATCGCTGGTAGCCGCGCTGTTGCGGGATCCCTTAGACGATCCTTGTCCGGCCGTTGCACCGGACGGTTCCTGTTCCTCTTCGGCCTGCCGTGGTGGTCGTTCCTCTGTGTTAGTCTGATTCTTGGGCTTCTTTGGCTTGCGCGGAGTTTGTTCTCCTGAGTCGGCCGGCTGACCCTGCGATGATGGGTCACCCTGTGCGTTCGAAGGATTCGATGTCTGCTGACTTTCGCTCGCCTCGCCATCGGTCAATCGCCCACGCGATTCTTCCGCTGCGTTAGGTGTTAGCGTCGCGACAGTGTTTTTCCTCTTCCGGTTTCGCCCAGTCTTTGGGTCGTGTTCTTCCGGCGGCGAAGCATCGGCCCGTTCATCGTCACGAGGTTTGGGTTGTTTCTGTTGTTGCTCAACCGCTGCTCCATCCATCAAAGGCAGCGATGCGCGTTGCTGGTGCTGTGATGATGCGTCGTGAATCCGAGACAGTCCGGCCAGCCACGCGGCGATCGTCATGATCAGAATGGCCGTCGGAATCGCCATCATGGACCAACCGAGACGAACTTTGTTGCCCTGTTGGTTTAGGTTCTTGCGCTGGCCACGCTCGACCCATTTAGCCGCATCCTCCACGGCAGCTTGCATGAATCCATCACGAGAGTCGTACCTGAGGAATTGATCAGCCGTCACCACTCGCTCGCTGGAACCCAGCGCGGCGTCCATGGTAGCTAGGGCTCGCACACGATGGATTTGCTTCTTGTTTCGCCAAGCCTGCATAGCTAACCATGAAACGGGCAGGAAAATCGACAGGGCTATTTGCGCCGTCCATGAAAACCATTCGCCAATGCCGAGACCTAAACTCCAACGTAACGCCTGTAGAACAACCATCAGCAAAGGTGCGATGAGGAGCAAGAGTACGGAACATGGCAATTGGGAACGCACCACATTTTGGCGCTCGTAGGTGGCGAGTTGTTTGGTGGCGTTTTTCGCAACCTCGTCAATCGCCTGGCGAAGATCCTTGTTCGTGGGGTTCATTCGGCGGATGCCTCCACTCTCTCCAAATGACACTTGCTGGCTTGCGCGACCTTGCCACTGATAACTTCCCGTACTACGACAACAATTTCGACGCTCTTGGGGTCGATTCGCAGGCCAATTCGTGTATTACCACTGGCCTTGCCTTTCGCCAGTGAGTCGAGGTGGACCTTGTTGTTTGTCACCAGCTCGGTCAACTCTCGCCCGAATGTTATTTCGCAGCGTCCGTTCGCATCTGGCGTGTAACGCACTCCATCCAGCGAGCCTTCGGTGGCTAGTCCCCGCGCGACCATACGGTGGATGACAACTCCGCTGGAACCGTGGAACACGACGCCCCGTTCCGCAATCACAACCTGTATCACCAAGCCGGACGATAGATCGTCGGCGTTTGGCGGAGGACCTTGAATCACGACCTGGCCAGCCACCCTTCCCTTCCGGACCGTGCCCTTCGCCTCGATCTGGATCTTCGTCGGTTGTTTCAATTGGTCGGCGACAACGTCCCGAATTGCCTCGTAGATCTTCTCGCCTTGGCGGTAGCGTCCGACTCCAGGAGCCCGCCGAGTGCCATCGACAGCGTGTACTATCGGTCCGCGGACTTCGAGCCACCGTTGCATGTGCATCGCCAGCGGCGTGACCAGTGGCTCGATCCGTGGAGCAGGTAAGTGGTACGACAGAAAAACGCAGTCGGTATCGGCAAAGTGGGTTAAAGCGCCCTGGTTTCCCAAGGCGCCGCCAATTGCTCCCGCTCGCTCATCACCGACGTACGCGTTGGTAAAGAACTCGACAAGGCTTGTTCGTTCCGAGCGCGTGTCCGGGTCTGCTTCGTACATCGTTGGCGCCGAGTAGTTTCTCACCCGGCCCGAGATCATGCGATCGATCGTCTCGATGGTCAGCCGCTGGTCGGCGGGGAGTTCAGAATCTAGTCGCGCCAGCGCGATCATCGCAAGTTCGGAACTCTCTTCCTTGACTAGTGCTTGTACATAGCGGCTAAAAGCGCGTTTCTTTTTTCCGTCGGCCTCATAGCAACGTCCCAAGTTCAAATTGATCATGCCGTCTTCCGGCAAACCAAAGGCGGCAGACAACAAGTGTCGCCAGGCTTCACGATTGTCCCTCGGTAACAGCAATTCGCCAAGTCGTCCGTGGAGTTTATAATTCGATTCAGGATAACGATCGGCTCGAGCACTCTTCAGGCCCAGTGTGCCGGCGGAGATGCCGAGTGCTTCCTCGCCTTCATTGACCAATTCCTCCATTAGATCGAACAATCGAGTCGCTCGAAGGTTTTTGGGCATGGTGTCGTTTACCCACTGGACTGCTTGAGCCAGCTGATCTTCTTCTGCACCATCATCGAGTAATAAGGAAAGTAAGAACTCAGCCGCCTCTCGGCCCAAGCGGGTTTGGCTGTGATCCTTCAACCAATCCAGTACAAGTTGCGAGTCCTCCGCCACCACTGCTTGAAACCAAGCTAACTCCTCTTTTGGAAACGATGGGGAGCCAGCGCTTTGTAAAGTGACTAACAACGATTGTCGGTCCACGTAAACGCGAAAATGCTCGAGCAAATTAATTCCCAAGACGCCTGCAACTCCATCCGAATGAACTTGCACGACGTCAGCGGGACGAAAGGCGACGTAGGGTGCGAAGTCAATCGACTCACAATGAAGGGGTCCAATGTTACCTGCAGGTCGTTGTAGCGAGTTGCACAACCGACGGTCCAATAAGGTGTCATATCGTGACGACCCGATCGCCAAGGCGCGACGAATCGGAGCACTGCGGCCCTGCAAGCTGACGGGGAGCCAGACGAGGTCGTTCTGCAATGTCACCGGCGTGACGATCTCGTCGAGTGATGCACCGGTCTCATGGTTCGCGAGTCCGCCGATCGGCAATAGACTGATTTGCCCTCGGGGTAAGTCAAAGACAACGTCAAAGTGCTTGAGGATGTGAGATCCGATTGCGCCAACCAGAGCATCTTCACCAATCTCTTTCGAGTGGTACTTAGTGTATTTCTCGAAGGCTTCTTCCGGTCCCAATTCTCTTCGGGCGATGCCGATGGTGAAGTCGGGGAAATGCAAAGTCAACGGACTTGGACGTCCGTTGGGAGTTTCGGCGGGAAGTGGGGCCGCGGCCCGATTGTGCAACTGCAGCCCGTAGGCTCCGTCAAAGTCGAACCACAGATTGACCGGCACGCGAAGCCTTGTCCCCGAGATGTCGCACGATACAACCAGCCGTCCGTCGATGACGCGTACCGGTATGGCACCGCCTCCATCGCTGAGTACCGGAGGGCGATTAATGTCTTTATCTTGCGCCGTAACCCGTTGACCTAGGCCTAATACCAGCAACAAGGCGGCACTACGGATCGCGAATCGAAACACGGGTTTCCCAACCAAATGCATGGTTAATTTCAGTCCTAGCCAAACTCGCTATCTTAGTTGCCAGACCCAACTTGGAGCTACTAAAAAACCTCCATTCTCAAGACGGGAACGGAGGCTTGTGCGATCGTGTATGAAAATACAGCGTTCTTATCGAGGATTACTTTTTCGGCACACCAAAGATCTTTCCAAATGCGAAAGTGTCTGCGGTCATGACAACATTGATCTTCACAGCTGAGGGGACGCTCACGGCGACCGGTACGAAGCCGCGGCCTCAGCAGGACCCCGGAAGAATGGCCACCTGTAATAGGGCCCCTGTCGTTGCATTCCTGACGGTGAATTGGGGTGACTTACCAATGGGTGTCCAGTTGAAATACTCCTCGCCCGCCTTCCCGAAATACCAGATCATCTGCGGGGAAAATTGAACTTGGCCACCCTGCCGAGCAAACTTGAATTCGGAATGGACTGGGCCACCCCAATCAAATGTTTGCACTTGATCGGCGTCCAATTTAAACGGCTTCATCTGGCCAGCACCAATCTGCACACGGTGCGAACCCAGACCGACTGCACCAGTCACCACCTCGTACGTTCCGACAGGAACTTCTAGTGGTCCGTCGACGGCACCAAAGTCAAACGAGTTGCGACCGTCCGATGAACGCACGATCGCCGACAGCAACACGGCTTTCGCATCGAAAGACGTTGTCATGTCGAATTTGGCGGTCGCCCCGGAGTACTTAGCAAGGGTGATACGAGAACCGTCAGGTGTTACCGTGACTTCTTGAAGTTGGTTGTCGACCACAATCGTCTTGGAAAGAAACATGGCTTCATTACTGGAGCCAACAATCATGGCGTCGATGCCGAAGTCGTCAAACAGACCATTGCCGTTCTGGTCAATGATTCGAACGGGTATGGGGCCTGCCGCAGTCTGAATGTTGCCAATCATCGCACCGCCTGGAGCCCACTCCCAGCCAGCGGCGTC
>DUDC01000202.1:430-18566 GCA_012959465.1 Planctomycetaceae bacterium | reverse complement strand
CGACCATTGTCGTGTTAATGATCGAAGCGTTGCCCGCGACACCTTGAGTGAACAGGGCGATTGAGCCGGTGACGTCGAACTGGTCCAGGTCGATGGTCTCGTTGGCTGTCCGTGTTTCGAATCGTGCCGTCTTGGCCACCGATACGGTTCCCGAGTCGGTGATGGATCCGGTGGTGGCCGTGGCGGAGAGATTGCCCCCGACGTTCGATGGGGCGAAGTCGATACCCGTCTTGTTGACGACGGTCGCGTCGCCGTCGGTCGCCGTTTGTAGTGCGATCGAACCGTTGACACCCAACTGATCGAGGTCGATCGATTGTCCAACCTGCTGAGTCGTGAAACTGGCGTTTCCGCCAACAAGCGTCATGCCTGAATCGGTGATACCACCGCTGGTCGCCGTGACACTTGCGTTTCCGCTGATGTCACTCGTCGCGAATTCCACTTGTTTCGTATTGCCGATCGAGGCGTGGCCATTGGTACCGTATGTAAATAGCCCGATCGAGCCGCCAACGTCCAACTGACTAAGAACGATGGTGCGATCAATTCCGACCGATTCGACACGAAGACTGCCCGAGATTTGCTGGCTACCCGAGTCGACAATGTTGCCCGTTTTCTCGACAACCGAAACGTCGCCGTTGGCGAGTGAGGTCTTTAATTCCAACCCACCGTCGTTCCGAATGTCGAGACTCCCGACAACATACTGCAGCGATGCCACCTCGGTCCTCAACGGATTACCCATTCCGACGGATTGGCTCGTATTCAAGAGCAGAGATTCTGTTGCCACGACAAGTGATGTGCCAACCTGTTTGATTGTACCCCCGCCGCCATCGGATAGATCCGCTTCGGTATCGGCGAACAACTCGACCTGGTGAGCTCCACCGCTGGTCGTGATTTTCCCGCCGTCGAATACGATATCATCACCCGCGTTCAGGCGTATTGTCGCCGCCGTAGTCGAACTGAGCGAAACCGTAGCGGCGATCGTTACGTCGTCACCAATGACAGTGCAGTCGCCACTTGCCGTCAACGTAAGGGAACCACCGACACTGATGTCTGCGGAGACCGTAAGTGGGCTCGAGGCGACCAGTAGGGCATCACCCATCGTTCGATTCTGAGACGTTGTCTCCGGCGTCACCAGGTTGAGCGCACCATCATTATGGAACTGGACAAGATCATCGGATGTGTTCACGAAGGACACATGCGAAACTCGAGTTTCCAGCCCGCCGATACCCTTTGCCGATTCCACCATTAATTTATTGGCTACTACATCAACGTGCAACTCGCCGCTGTCGACCAATCCGCCTTCCATTGACCGAACACGCACAGTTTTATTTGACTTCACGTGGCCAATCTGGATGTCGCGATTTGCGTCGATCGTGACATCGCCGGTTGCAGTGAGGATAGACCCGTCGGCAAATGAAACAGCGCCGCCCGGAGACATCGCCGACAGAGTGATGCTTCCCAATCCCGATTGCGCAAGGACCGCCGAGGCCGTCGCGGTAATCGATCCAAGACTCGTAATCTCCAAGTCACCGGAGTTCGCAGCGACTCCGGATTGAACGTGTACAGCTGCCGCTCGCATG
Source organism: Planctomycetaceae bacterium (assembly GCA_012959465.1). Lineage (GTDB taxonomy): Bacteria > Planctomycetota > Planctomycetia > Pirellulales > Pirellulaceae > UWMA-0346. Next base: position 16,989 of record DUDC01000202.1, on the reverse strand, counting down.
GCGACGTTGTTGCCACGTACGATACCTTCGAGGATTAGGCGAGATGGACTTGTCCAAACGACGTTTCCACTGGATGACGTCACTCCGTCAAGATCCGTCTCCGTGACGGTCGTATCCTTCAACATGGCAAAGTGGACGTCGCCAAGGGAAGTGGCTTCCACTTCCGACACGCTGGCCACAATCGGTGCTTCCTTCGCACCAATCGTCTTACCAGCAGTGATCGTCAAGCGGTTAGCGTCTATGACGCCGCCCCGATTATTGCCAACGTCGCGTTGAACGCTACTCTCCGCAATGAAGCTAACCGCATGCCCCTGCCCTAGGGCCAAGTCCGGAGTCGCCCGTTCAATACGAACAACGTCCGCGAGAACCAGGTTGTCCGCACCGCTCGTGTCCAATTGCACGGTCAGGGTACCGTCGCTCACCTGAGCAAAACCTATCTGGGCCCAGCCGATTCCACCGTCAATGAAACTATTTGGCGATGATCTTTGATCGAAAGTGGCGTTTGCTGTCTGACTGGCGGTGGTCACAGAAAACGTCGCGGAGCTCGTCGCCGTGGCGTTGGCGATCCAACTTGCATTAACGGCGTAAACGCCATTAGCCAGGCCAGAATAACTCCAATTCGCCGATGCGGAGCCGGGTGACGCAGCAACCGCGTCACCAAACACACCGTTTACATTCTTCGAGAAACCGGTGTGGGAAAACCCAGTGGACGTATTATCAAGCACGACACCGGTGTCGATTCGCGCCAATCGAATTGCGTCGGCAACGACCGTTCCGTTTCGACCAACATCCGAAATCGATACCGACAGAGCGCCTTTTACTACACTTACTACGCCCAAATTCCGCCAGGACATCGCGTTAATTGTAAACTCGTCGGGCTGTAGTCGCTGGTCGACTTCGAATGACTCAGTGCTGTTCCCGTTATCCACGACGAATTGCGCGTTCGAGGCGTTCTGAACATCGGCCGTCCATGTTGCCGCTAACAGGTATTCGCCATTCGGGAGCGCGGACGAAAGCCACTGAGCCGTATTACCTTGGTTAGCGCCGCTCGAGTGAATGGACCCTCTCCAACCACCGACCGACGCAACGAAACCGCCCGAGGAAAACTCGCCGTCTTGATCATCTATCTCCAAATTCTGTTCCGTCGCATCACCACCAATGACAATCGTATTGCTTCGCAACGTCAGGTCGTACGTCGCAGCCATGAGCTGAGTGTCACGAATACGCAACAGTAAATCAGGATCGTCACCCGATATGGATACGTAGCCGTGAACGTCAATCGTGTTTGTTAGAAACGATTCGCTAATTATGGCTGCGCCATCGGTACGACCACCAACACCCAACGAGGAAACGTTGCGAACGAGTAGTGACAGATTCCCGTCGCCCGTCGAGATGGACGCCGTTGGGTCAACGGACAGCTCGCCGAAGGCTAGCGAGAGATCTTTGTTATTGCCCGAAACGTCGAGGGATGAACCGGCAAAGAACTCCAGCCGACCCGTGACATCGATTTGAGAGGAAGCACCCGTTGAAATTTGTGTGTTGACCAGAAAGGAAGTGGTGCCGGATGCGTTCAGTCCCCGCGCGAGTGAAATTTCAGCGCCAGTGAGTATTGCATTTTGTCCCGCGGAGTTGTCGCCGGCAATTTTCAGCTCGTTGACATCGGCCTGTTGAAAACTGCCAACGACATTGCCGTTCGAATCGCTCACTTGAAGGTTGTCGGCCATTCGTGAGATCGTGGCAATCTCATTGAGGCCGTCGAGATCGACGTTAAGTACGTCACCGGCGATTCCCGACAGGGCAGCGTTTACGGTCAGGACGCGACGCGGCTCCAGACGTAGCACTCCCAGCGAAAAGTCATCGTGAGGATTACGTCGTTTGCGCCTTTTCCTGCGAATTGGCATGTCTTGAACTTCTGACAGATAGCGGGGCGATGATTTTGGATCACGAATGGTCAACATTGATTATTCTCGGGACAAAGAAATCGGTCAAACTTAAGGTTGCTAATGCGGTTAGCAGCGGAGGAAATTTCTAAATGCCGTTCTTACAATCGAAACGTGGAAATTACTCAGTCCTAACGCTTGTGAGGCCGATGCAATGAATACCGCGGTACCGCTATTGCGGTAGCGACACTTCCATAAGCCATTGCAATTAATAGACTTAGCAACCCATGAATAAGCTCGTACACCCCCCAGCTAGGTGCTGCCTCTTCGTCCTCACGCTCTGTTTTGCCTTGGGACGTTCAGCCCTGAGCGACGAATCCCCTTCCGTTGGGGTCGGTCCCACGTCGGCTATCACAATCGATCTGTCTTCCGAAGGGGAAGTGCCGATCGACCGGAGCGCCCAACTTTTCGCCGCGGCGGGCACGCGCGAGTCGCGGCCCCTCACCTCCGTCCAGTGGGAAGCGGTACGACTCGTCCATCGCCCTCTCTATTTTGAAGATGAGGCAGTCGAAAGAAACGGCCAGTACCGTCCCGTGGTGCAGCCCATTATTTCCGCGGCCCACTTCTTTGGGCGAATTCCGGCTCTCCCCTACTTGATGGCCGCCCAGCCACCCAGAACGTGCGTCTATCCTCTCGGAATGACTCGACCTGGATCGTGCGTCGAGCCGTACTACCGCCAGTGGCCTCGGTCTGCAAAAGGCGGATTGACCGAGGCGGGTGTCATGGCGGGGCTCATCTTCTTGATTCCCTAGCTGGACTCGGCCAATCGCCCGTTGGTAAATTTCAATGCTGCAACAGCGGGTGTCTCTTTTCGCGGCGGCGAGATCATTTTTCCGGTATAATGACCGACTTACCCATCATTTTATCCCGCCTCTCTCTAGTCCTACCATGCTCCAAAAGCACTTCTACGTCATCATCCTGGTGTTTTCTCTATTGCGTTCGGCCGGTGCTCAAGAACGTGTTGATTTCAATCGGGATGTTCGACCAATTCTGGCAGCAGCCTGTTTTCATTGCCACGGTCCCGACGCGAATCATCGTGAAGCGGACTTGCGATTGGACGATCGCGCCAACGCTCATGCTGACCGTGACGGATCGCCGGTGATCGTGGCCGGCGATCCATCGTCGAGCACGATTTGGCAACGGATCACCAGCGAGGACGAAGACGAACGAATGCCACCGCTGGAGACGAAAAAGGAACTGTCCACCGCCCAGCGCGACATCATTCGCCGTTGGCTGGAACAGGGGGCCGTGTACGATACGCATTGGTCGTTTCAGGCGGCCGAGCGCCCCGCACTTCCGACGATCCAACGTGTTGAATCAGCGACAAACCCGATCGATTATTTCGTTCTCGCCGGCCTCGAAAAACGAGGGCGGAAGCCCACGAAACAGGCGGATCGTGAGACCATTATTCGACGAGTCACCTTCGATTTAACAGGTCTTCCGCCGACATTGGAGGAGATTGACCGGTTCCTCGATGACACTCAGCCACATGCTTATGAACGATTGGTAGAAAGACTCTTGAGCAGCCAGGCCTTTGGCGAGCGGATGGCCCTAACCTGGATGGATGCAGCTCGATATGGCGACACTAGCGTATACCACGCCGACGGTCCACGTAACATGTGGCCATGGCGAGACTGGGTCATCAATGCGTACAACAACAATAAGCCATTCGACGAATTCACGATCGAGCAACTTGCCGGTGATCTTATTCCCGGCGACGACGTTCGGGCCAAGATAGCATCGGGATTCAATCGTAATCACGGGACGACGGACGAAGGCGGTGCCATCGACGAAGAGTACCGAGTTGAATACGTGGTGGACCGAGTGAAGACTGTTTCCACCATTTGGCTCGGCCTGACCATGGAATGCGGGCAATGCCACGATCACAAGTATGATCCGCTAACTCAAAGAGAATACTACCAGTTTTTTGCCTTCTTCAATCAGACCGAAGATCGAGGCATGCAAACACGAAATGGCAATGCGAAACCATTTGTAGATGTTCCTAATTTCCGCGATCAGCGATTACTTAAGGAACGAGAGCCCGTATTGGCAACGGCGACCCGGGCACTCGCCTCTCGACGATCGGCTGCGGAGAGTAGCTTTCAATCATGGCAATCGACGACTGAGCCCGACCTAAGACGCTTGCCGCCGAACGACGCTGTCGCACATTTACCATTGGATGCCGCCAAGACGGCCGAGTACCGAGACCTTGTCAACAGCGACGGCAAGATCACTGCGAACGGAGAAACAGAATCGGTACAAGCACATCATGGTCGCGGACTGAAACTACAGGCGAAGGGATTCCTAGAGGTCTCTGCTGTCGGCGACTTCGACAACGACGACGAATTCTCGTACGGTGCATGGTTAAAGCTCGCGAAAAACAGCAGTGGAGCGGCGATTGCGAAAATGGATACCGCCCAGAGCTTTCGCGGCTATGATCTGCACGTTCAGGGTCGCAAATTTGCCGCTCATATTATTCACAGTTGGCCTGACAAGGCGATCAAAGTCGTCACGAAAAAGGACTTCGCTCCCAATCAATGGCGGCATGTGTTTGTCACGTACGACGGTTCGAGCAAAGCAAGTGGCGTCAAGTTATACGTCGATGGTAAAGAAGAAGAGTGGACGATTGAGCAAGATGGCCTGACATCCACGATCCGCACTGACAAACAACTTCGCATCGGCCGCCGGGAAAAGGGATCCGAGTTTCGTGGCGAAATTGATGATATCTACCTATTCGAACGCACTTTGTCGCCCGAAGAAATCACCGCGATCAGCGGGCGTGATCCGATCCAGCCTATCCTGAAAATTGCCACGGGAGATCGTACGGCCGATCAAGTCAACATCCTGCGCGATCACTACTTGAATACGATCGACGAAAAGTACATCGTCCTTCGCAAGACGCAGGAGCGGATCAGCAAGGAAGTCGATGCATTGAGGAAGCCCATTACCACGGTCATGGTGATGAAAGACATGGGTAAACCACGCATGACGCATATTCTGGAGCGGGGCAGTTATGCTTCACCCAGGAAGGACGAAGCCATCGAGCCTGGCACTCCAGCGTTTCTTCACACTTCTGATCAATACCCCAAGAGCCGGTTGGGAATGGCCCAGTGGCTGGTCGATCCGAAGAACCCACTGACAGCCCGCGTGACCGTCAATCGGTATTGGTACCAGCTGTTCGGTCACGGATTGGTCGAGTCGATGGAGGATTTTGGCTCTCAGGGTTCGTTTCCCAGCCACCCAGAGCTGCTCGATTGGCTGGCTGTGGAGTTCATCGAGTCGGACTGGAATGTCAAGCACATATGGCGAACGATCGTGACATCGAGCACCTATCGCCAGAGCTCCCGTGTCGACAAGGAACAGGTTCCATCGGATCCGGCCAATCTTCTGCTGGCCCGTGGACCTCGATTTCGTCTTTCTGGTGAAGCGATACGCGACCAGGCGTTGGCCGTCAGCGGTTTGCTCGTTCGACAGCTGGGTGGACCGGGCGTTAAACCGTACCAGCCCGCAGGGCTATGGAATGAAGTCAGTTTAAGTGGCAATGTACGTTTCAAGCAAGACAGTGGAGAGAAGCTGTACCGCCGCGGCATGTATACGTACTGGAAACGATCGGCGCCGGCTCCCACCTACATGATTTTCGACGCACCCACTCGCGAAAAATGCGCCGTCCGTCGAGCGCGCACGAACACTCCTCTGCAGGCGCTCGTCACGCTAAACGACGAACAATTTATTGAGGCCTCGCGAGTGTTTGCCCAGCGAGTTCTTAGCGACGGTGGAGCGACTTGGGAGGAACAAGCGGTGTTCGCCTATCGCTTGGCGACGTCACGTCGACCGACCGACCTTGCCATCCGCGTAATTCGCCGCGTATGGCAGAGCGAAAAAACAAAATACACGGCGAGACCTGACCTCGCTGACCTGCTTTTGAAGATTGGTGATTATCCGCTCGGCAAACAAGACAAAACGGACTTGGCTGCTTGGAGTATTGTTGCCAATTTGTTGCTGAATCTGGACCAAACGCTAACACGCGAATAGGCATGGAGAAGATCTCATGGACCCCATCGCGGTGGCCCACCAAAACTTGACTAGACGTCAACTACTATCTCACGCCGGCCGACTCTGCATTGGTGGAGCGGCGTTTCAGCAATTATTGAACGCTGAGCAACCCGTTCATGCCGCTGGGCTGCCTCAACTGCCCCATTTTCGTCCGCAGGCCAAACGCGTGATCTACTTGTTCTTCTCCGGCGGCCCGTCGAATATCGACACGTTTGACTTCAAGCCGGCATTGCGAAACATCCACGGGACCGAATTGCCGGAATCGATTCGCAACGGGCAGCGTCTAACGGGAATGACAAGCGGACAAAAGGCTTTTCCCTGTGTAGCTCCCATGTTCAAGTTTCAAAAGCACGGCCAACATGGCACGTACGTCAGCGAGTTGTTACCCCAGATCGCCTCGATTGTCGACGAGATAACAATTCTCAAGACCGTCAACACGGAAGCCATCAACCACGACCCAGCCATCACGTTCATCAATACAGGGACACAACAACTTGGACGACCCAGTATGGGAGCTTGGTTAAGCTACGGTTTGGGCAGCATGAACGAAGATCTCCCGGCCTATGTCGTGATGATCTCAAAGGGACGCGGGCAAAGCCAAGCCCTTTACTCTCGGCTATGGGGAAGTGGATTTCTTCCCTCAAGGCATCAGGGTGTTCGATTTCGTAGCGGTACCGATCCGGTTCTCTTTCTCGCGAATCCGCCTGGAATTGAAGCGGATACGCGGCGAAGGATGCTCGATGGCCTAGCGGAACTGAACCAGGAGAACCTCGATCGGTTCGGTGATCCGGAAACCCAAGCCCGCATCGCGCAATACGAACTCGCCTTCCGCATGCAAACGTCGGTCCCCAATCTGATGGACCTTTCGTCCGAACCAAAAAACGTGCTCGACCTTTACGGGCCAAACGCGGGCAAACCAGGGACGTTCGCCAGCAACTGCATCCTGGCTCGACGTATGGCCGAACGAGGAGTGTCCTTTATCCAACTATTCCACCGCGGTTGGGACCAACATGGCAACCTTCCCAAGCTGCTCCGTTTCCAATGCGAAGACATCGATCACCCGGCCGCTGGCCTGGTAAAAGATCTGAAACAACGAGGCATGTTGGACGACACGCTGGTGATTTGTGGCGGCGAGTTCGGCCGCACGATCTACTCCCAAGGAGCACTCACAGAGAACAATCACGGACGGGACCATCACGGACGATGCTTTACCACGTGGATGGCTGGAGCTGGTGTCAAGCGGGGATTTGAGTACGGCGTTACCGATGATTACTGTTACAACATTGTGCGAGACCCGGTCCATATTCGTGATCTTAGCGCCACCGTGCTCCACCAATTGGGTATCGATTACAAACGACTCACGTTCAAACATCAGGGACTGGAGCACCGACCGACAGGAGTCGAGCCCTGCCGAGTGGTAAAAGAAATCCTGGTGTAGGTCTTCATCGAACAGATTTTGCATCGAACAGTTCTGCATCGAACAGTTCTGCATCGACAACAAGGAAAACACCTCCATGACTCATCGATCCAGCGATCTCGCAGTCCTTGCCCTTGTAACTCTCGTCCTAACGACGGCCTCGAATGCGGCAGAGAACTTAGTCGCCGAGGGGGCGCAACTTACGATCGAAGGGCGAGTTGCCTTTACCGAAGGCCCTGCGTGGCATCCCTCGGGAAACGTCTATTTCTCGGACATCGTTAACAACCGCATCATGCGGCGAGATCCAAAGGGAGCTATGCACGTCTACCGAACACCATCGGGTCGATCCAACGGACTGCTCTTCGACGCGCAATACCGACTCCACGCTTGCGAGGGTGGCCGAGAAGGTGGTAATCGACGAGTGACACGCACTGAACTAGACGGCACGATTACGGTTTTGGCCGACCGATTCCAAGGAAAGCGTTTCAACTCGCCCAACGACTTGACGATTGATGCACAGGGCCGCGTCTACTTCACAGACCCGCGATACGGCGACCGCGGCAACATGGAACAGTATGATAGCGAAGGCAAATCGATCGAGGGTGTCTATCGGATTGACTTGGATGGTTTAGTACATCGGCTGATTACGCATGAGGTCGATCGTCCGAACGGCATCGGCATTTCACCCGATGGAAAATACCTATTTGTCGCGGACAATCTGAACGACGGCCCCGATGCGGTCGGTGGTGCACGCAAGTTGTGGCGATTCGATCTTGAGGCCGACGGCGACGTCTCTTTATCGACTCGGTTGCTGCTGTTTGATTGGAAAACGGACCGTGGCCCCGATGGAATTACTATCGACGGGCAAGGTCGAATCTACGCAGCTGCCGGCTTCAACTTCCCCAACCTACCGGCGGAAACGGTAAAAAAATACCGCGCCGGGATCTACGTCATCGATCCGCACGGCAAGGGTCTGTTGCAGGTGATTCCTGTGCCAGCCGATATGATTACCAATTGTACTCTCGGCGGAAATGACCGCCGGACGCTTTACATTACAGCCGGGCACAAGCTCTGGAGCATCCGTCTCAAGTAGCCTGGCAACGCGAACCGATTCACTTTGCCAGGCACTACGGACCGGCCGATCAAAATTTGCTCGCATGGAGCAACAGAGACGGGTAAGCTACGGCAGTACCGAGTCGCCCGCGAAAAGAGAAATCAGCCGTATCGCCACATGAATAGCGATACGTAGAGGAGAATTCCGGGTTTACCTATATGTTGCGTAACATCTGACCGCGCCAGTTCATTCACTATTTCGCCAAGGAAGCAACCACATGACTCACAATCGTCCCGCCCGTCAACTCGACCGCCGACAATTCGTCCAAGCTGCCGGTACGGCATCGCTGGTCGCCGGTGCTGGTCTTGTCAACTTCGCTTCGGCCGCCCCCACACGAACGAGCGCTGCCGAGACGATCGTTAACGAGTTACACTCGACCCTGTCCGACGAACAAAAGAAGACGATCTGTTTCGGATTCGACGATCAAAAACGGTCGAGAGTGAACGCAAATTGGCACATCACGAAACCCGAGATCGATGATTTCTTCACCAAGGCTCAAGTCGACTTAGTTCACCGTGTGGTCAAGGCAGTCACCAGTGAAGACGGATACGATCGTTTAAAGAAACAGACATTGGACGACGCCGGCGGCATTGGAGCCTATAGTGTCGGATTGTTCGGTTCGCAAGAGGGCCGAGGATTGCAGTTTGTGTTGACCGGCCGGCACCTGACACTTCGGGCCGACGGCAACGCAGTGAAGAACATGGCCTTCGGTGGGCCGATCGTGTACGGACACGGTGAAGACGAGGTGAAAGAAAACCTCTATTTCTATCAGACACAAAAAGCCAACGAGGTCTTTGAGGCACTGGACGCTGGACAACGCAAGAAGGCGCTGCTGCAAAAAGCACCGGGTGAGGCCCAAGTTGCCCTGAAAGGCTCCAAGTCGAAGTTCCCCGGAATCGCGGCAGCCGACCTGTCCCAGGATCAGAAAGAACTGTTTGAGTCGGTCATCAAAGTCATCTTGTCGCCCTACCGTCAGGAAGATGTCGACGAGGTCGCACAGGTGCTGAAGAAAACGGGCGGCTTGGATAAACTGCACCTTGCGTTCTACCAGCAAGGAGACCTAGAAGGCGACAACGTGTGGGACATCTGGCGAGTCGAAGGGCCAGGAATGGTCTGCCACTTCCGCGGGGCACCTCACGTACATGCGTACATTAATATCGGCATCAAGTCGTAACCGATTTCTATTGACTACTGATTGACTACAAAAGGACATGCGTGCACCACCGCGCATGTCCTTTTCAACTTGAAAGGCCCGAGTATGCGAAACAGAACAACCATTGGGTTGGCTTCGCTTCTTCTGCTGCTCACCCATCACCTTTCATCACCGCGAGTTTCCGGAGCCGATAAAAAAGAGGTCGATCGTAAAGCGGGAATCGCAGCGATTACGGTGACAGGAGAAGTTCCCGATGAGCTTTCGATGTTCACCGACTTGATGGTCAATTTTGTCGCAGAACACGACCTACCGGGCGCGTCGCTGGCAATTGCCGAGGGAGATAAGGTGATCTTCTCGCAGGGTTTTGGATTCGCCGACCGCGAGGCACGACGACCTGTTTTTCCGACCACTCGATTTCGCATCGCCAGTCTCTCGAAGCCGATCACGGCCGTCGCTGTTCTACGTCTTGTGCAACAGGGAAAATTCAAACTCGACGATCGCTTGGTCGACGTTCTCGAGTTGCCACCGGTGATCGACGGCCGCATCGCACAAGTCACGGTCCGGCATCTACTGCAGCACCACGCAGGCTGGGACCGTTCCGTCTCGTACGACCCAATGTTCCGCTCGGTTGAAATGGCGAAGACACTGGGCAGAACAGCGCCGGCGGATTCCCGTGGCGTGATCCTGTACATGACCGGTGAGAGATTAGATCACGTACCAGGAAAACGGTATGCCTACTCGAACTTTGGTTACAACCTGCTGGGTCGGATCATCGAACAACAAACGGGTGTTTCGTACAGTGAATTTGTACAACGGGAGATCCTTCACCCCCTCGGCATCTCAGACATGCAGATTGGAGCGACACGTAGCACGGCGTTTCACGAGGCGAAGTACTATTCAAAGTACCGAGGTCCGTCCGTTTTTGCCGACAACTTGGGAGAAGAGGTGCCCAGCCAGTATGGGGCTTGGCATTTGGAAGCTATGGACTCACATGGTGCCTGGATCGCCTCAGCCATTGACCTCGTTCGATTCTCGGCCGCCCTGGAGGACGCGCCTGGCAAGTTACTAGATGCTGTGCACCTGGTCGAGATGGCGGCGCTGAATGCAAAACGACCCGAGAATTTGGTTGACGAATCGTGGCACTACGGATTGGGTTGGTCCATTCGACCGCAGGGTGAATCGTATCAACGCTCGCATACCGGTTCGCTTCCGGGCACCTCGACATTGATGGCAAGGCGAGCCGATGGGATCCACTGGGTAGCGCTCTTTAATCAACGCAACACCGCAAGCAACCAACGGCTATCTGCCACGATCGAACCACTGCTCGAGGCCGCTGCTGACGCTCTGCTAGGAAAAAAATAGTCGGAAGCACATGGGAACCTGTGTTCCGTCGAATAAAAAAAACGGCCCGTTTGACGGGCCGTTTTCGGTGTTGATCTCGAGATTGACTCGATCAATTGCTCCACTCGACTGGGTATTCCAGATCGCTGGAAGCAATCATAGGAGGCGACCAAGCCTCCTGTTTGGCAACGGCTTCGTAGTTCTTTCCGTAGCCAGCGCGAACGCGATGAGTCATCTCGTTCCACGACTTCCGAATCTCCGCGCACATACGTTGGATCTCTGCAGGCGCAGGATCACGGCGCACTCTCTTCCGACGTGCCATAACTTCTCTCCTCTTTTTGTTCCGAGGGACGAATGTCCCCAAAGAAAAGCCTCACCCAAGATTATTTCACAATCGAGTAGCCGAGGCCAGCCTGAAAAAGAGTTTTTTTATTTCGCGGCGAAACTACTGAATGACGGCGGTGTTGTGATCCGTGGCATTCGCTACCTGAATAAGGACGCGATCGACAACAAAAAGACCGTATTATCCGGCAGATTCTATCGCGCTCTGCAGTTCCGAACGCAGTGTCTCCAGGTGTCGGCCTGACGTCGTACGCTGCCCCACACAGGCTCTGAGAATAAACCTGTCGGCCACTTTGGCGTGGGTCAGAAACACGCGTCCCGCGTCATTCATGCGTTGCAGCAATGCCGCGGACGCGTCGTCGCCGTCGACATGACGAAACGTGAGCAAGTTCAACTGCCGCCCATCCAATACGAGCGAGGGATTACACCGAATCCACTCAGCCAATTGTTCAGCCATGGCGCAATGGTCCGTCACCATCTCACGCAGGTGTTTGGCACCGTACAGCCGAAGCACGAACCACAGCTTGAGGGCTCGGAATCGCCGGCCCAAGGGAATCTGCCAGTCTCGATAGTCGATCACCTGTCCTGAATCAGTCGCCTCATTTCTCAGGTATTCAGGATTGATGCTCAACGACCGTGTCAGCCACTTGCGATCTCGCACATAAAAGCAATCGCAGTCAAAGTTGACGAGCAGCCATTTGTGTGGATTAAAGCAATAGCTGTCACAACGGTCGACACCCTCGTGTACCCAGCGAAACTCTGGACAGATGGCCGCCGCGCCCATCATAGCCGCATCGACATGCAACCAAATATCGTGCTGCTGACACAGGTCGGCAATCGCTCTCACGTCGTCGATAGCACCGGTCGCAGTGGTCCCGATCGTCGCCACGACCATCGTCGGAATTCGTCCAGCCGCGAGATCCGACTCCAATTGTGATTGCAATACTGACAGATCCATCTGACGAAGGGAGTTAACCGCCATGTGGCGAACGTTTTGACTGCCGATTCCACAAATCATTGCGGCCTTGTCAACGGACGAATGGGCGTCCGATGACGCGTAGACGACCAGTGGTTGTCGCGTTCCTTCCGTACGGGCCTGCCCTTGCGACGCCCGATCCCGTGCCGCGATCATCGCACACAAAGTTGCGCTCGACGCCGAGTCCTGGATGACGCCACCACCGACCTGGTCGGTTCGGAAGGTCGCCGGAAGACCCATCAACTCGACGAGCCAATCCAAAACGAGAGATTCCAATTCAGTACAAGCGGGACTGGTCGACCAGAGCATACCCTGAACGCCAAGCCCAGCTGATAGAAACTCACCCAGAATGGATGGTGGTGAATTGTTTGCTGGGAAGTAGCCGAAAAACGTGGGCGATTGCCAGTTCATCAATCCAGGCACAATGATCTCGTCCATGTCTCGCCAAACCGATTCGATGGAATCGGGCGTTTCCGGAGCAAAATTGGGGAGCATTGCTCGAACTTCGCCAGGGCTTCGATCGGACTGCACCCTACGGGCCTCAATTCCTTCGAGGTAATCAGCAATCCAATCGACAGCTTGCCGGCCGGTGTGCCGCCAAGCGTCCATTTCATTTGTCGGGTCGTGTTCCGGTGCCGGACGCTCTGCATTCGTCATGGCCGCAATCATACCTCTTTTCCACCCAACGTGTTGACTGCGTGTGTCTTAGATGACGCGTTTGCCGTGCTGATGTGAACCGACTTTGATGACAAGAATACACACTGTGGAACGAAGAATTCACAGTGATCGGCAAGCGGTTGGCCGGACGACATGTCGCACGTCGACCTCGACCTTTGCGGCACCACTCAGTTACAATGGTCGGATCGGCTGTTTCTGCGTTTCGTCCAAGTTCAATTCCATTCCTTATAACCGTTCATCCTCTATGCGATTATTTTTGACCTTCCTCGTACTGGTATTCATCGTCGTTATCCTGGGAGCGGGTGGTAACGCCGGATACAGGTACCTCGAGGAGAAAAAACGCCCCAGTTTCCGCACTGCAAAGGTAGATATGGGGGACATCGAAGAATCCGTCAACGCGACGGGAAACGTCAAGCCGATTCTGACGGTTCAAGTTGGCTCCTTCGTCTCCGGACCGATCGTCAAATTGGAGGTCGATTTCAACGACCGAGTGATGACGGGCGATCTACTTGCTCAAATCGACACGCGGCTGTTTTTGGCGAACGTCAGGCGAGATGAAGCAACTCTCACCACGCGTGAAGCGGAGGTGAAACGAACCGAAGCTCTGTTGCGACAAGCGCAACGCGATGAAAAGCGGGCGCAGCTGATCCAGGAAGAGAATGCGGACTTCATTTCAGGCGCCGAAATGGATCAGGTGATTGCCAACCGCGCGTCTCTGGAGGCGCAATTGGAAATTGCCACGGCGTCGGTGGAGCAAGCCTCGGCCGCTCTAAAGAACTCTGAGGCCAACCTTGGGTACTGCGATATAACGGCGACACATTCGGGTATCATCATCGATCGAAAGATCCAACCAGGTCAGACTCTTGCGGCGCAGTTCCAAACACCGGAACTTTTTCACATCGCCGTCGACCTCGACAGGGAAGTCCATGTTCTCGCGGCGATCGACGAATCAGACATCGGAGCCATCGAAAAGGCATTGGCCGAGGGACGCCCCGTCCAGTTCACTGTTGATGCACACCGCGATGACCTCTTCGATGGGGAGATTTACCAAATCCGATTGAACGCCACCACCACACAAAACGTGGTCACTTATCCGGTGGTTGTGATTGCCGCCAACACAGAAATGAAGCTATTGCCGGGGATGACCGCAAGTCTCTCGTTTCAAACGAATGAAAAACGTGACATCAAACGAATCCCTAACGCGGCGCTTCGCTTCTTCCCCACCAACACAAAATGGGTACACAAGGACGACCGAAAACTCTTGGATGGCTCGATGTGGGACGATGATGAGGCCGATACTCAAATCTCCGCGAAACAAAAGCACACCGCGGCGATCAAACGCAAAAAGCGGCACGTTTGGATCCACGAGGGCGAGTTTCTCCGCGCGGTCGAGGTCGAATTGGGAATCTCCGACACCAAATACACCGAACTCATATCCGGCGATCTCACGGAGGATCAAGAGCTTGTCACGGGCCTGAAAGCGAAAAGAAAGTAGATCGACCAAACAATGAGCTTTGGGACCATATTTCGGATCGCGTTTCGCGAACTGATGAAAAACAACCTCCGCGCCGGGCTGACGATTCTTGGTGTGGTCATCGGCATTGCCGCGGTCACCACCATGGTCTCGATCGGGCAAAGTGCCACCCAATTAGTCCAAGGTCAAATCCAAAACCTGGGCAGTAACGTCATCATCATTTTCCCCGAAGGTCGTCGGCGGGGAGGTGTTCGGGGCGGACGGGCTGACGCCCCCTCGCTTACCTCGAGCGATAGCGAGGCAATCCACACTGAGTGTGCGTCCGTGCTGGCGGCTTCCCCCATCGTCGGCACTGGAGGACGCCTGATTCATCAAAATCAGAATTGGACGCCTCGCGATATGCAAGGAGTTGGTTCCAGCTATCTGGTAGTGCGCAATTGGACGATACAACACGGCGGTTTCTTCACTGACGGAGATATTCAGTCGGCGGAGAAGGTCTGTGTCGTGGGCTATACAATCGTGGCCAAGCTTTTCCAAACCGAAAACCCGATTGGCAAGACGATCCGCATCGGCAAGCTACCAGTCCGAATTATTGGCGTATTGGAGAAGAAAGGCGCCGACATGGTCGGAACTGACTTGGATGACATCGTCCTGCTTCCGTACACGACCGTTCGGAAACGAATCAACGGGTCAAGTTTCGATTCCGTTCACGCTATCATGGCGTCAGCTCGCTCGAGCTTGCTGATCGGTGACGCCGATCATGAAATCCGCCAATTGCTATATGAACGACACGGAATCGCACCGGGGGAGCGGGCCGATTTTTCCGTTCAGAACACAACCGAGATCTCGCAAGTCCTGGGAATCATCACTGGCACGCTGACGATACTGCTTTCGTCCATCGCGGGGATTAGCCTGCTCGTCGGCGGAGTGGGTATCATGAATATCATGCTGGTCTCGGTCACTGAACGCACGCGAGAGATCGGAATTCGAATGGCGGTTGGCGCTCGAGCTCGTGACATTCGCCGACAGTTCTTGGTCGAATCGATCATGCTCTCTTCGATCGGTGGCCTGATTGGGCTCTGTCTGGGAACGACCATGTCGGTGCTCGGCACTCTATTAATCAACTACCTGAGCAGTGGTTCAGATTGGCCGATTGTTATTTCCATTCCCGCCGCAATCGTCGGGATGCTGTTCGCCGCCGCCGTTGGAATGGTATTTGGTCTGTACCCGGCGTATCGAGCTAGCAGCCTCGACCCGATCGAAGCGTTGCGGTACGAATAGGATCGCCAGCGAGACTCACCTTGCAGGCATTGGCTGGCGAAGTGGAGCTGGCAACAATTCGGGGCGCGGTGGCGACCGGAGCGGCGGCAGATCCCGATTGATCGGCGGTAGCTGGTTCGGCTTGCGAAGTTCGAGAGCTTCCAGGTTAAAGACATCTTCGGCGGGAACTTTGCCCTCGTCGTACCGGTCGGCTGGCCCAATTGGCTTGAGGGACAGCGGATAACATTGTGGGTCACCGAATCGTCCCTTCGGACCCAAACTGGCATATCGTTCTTCAAAGAAAAACACGCCGTGGCTCTCCAAGATCGTTCCAGTCTGTCGTTCTAGATTAGCCAATTCCGTGTTGTATTGGACAATGGCCTGGGCTTCGTTACTGACAGCGTTTCCCCAACTCGTAATTGCCGTAAGCACGTCGAGCAGAATCGCATTTCCACCTTTTTCATAGCGAGCCCGCTGGCGTTCCAAGTTTATTCTGGCCGCTTCTCGCGTCATCCGAAACGCCTCGTATTGGGCGAAGAACTGATCCAAGTTTCGGACATTTAACGCCAGCTGATGAACAATCTGGTGCAGAGACTGCTCGAGGTTCGCCCGGTCACGGGCAATATTCAATTCCTGCCGACGCAAAGATGCTCTGGACTGCCGCAAGCCGACTGGAACAGAGAAATTGACCGCCATCATCCAGTCCGTATGTTGCGCCGATCGGTGTCGCAGTCGAGAGCCGTCAAGCATCTCCCCCTCGAGTCCATTCCAGCGATAAAGAAACAGGGCGTCAAGTCTCGGAAGGGCTTGG
>DUDC01000202.1:0-364 GCA_012959465.1 Planctomycetaceae bacterium | reverse complement strand
CGCATCCAAGATGAGTTTCAATTCGATCAAGTCCGGCCGGTTGATTTCGGCCATCTCCATCAGCTGTTCCCAGTCCAAATAGAATCGAGTGCGGTGCGGAGGCGTGTAGGGAACCAATTCGTGTTGATCGATCGGAGGCATGCCAAGCAGGTTTCGCAAAGCTGCTTCTCGGTTGAGCAGATTCGATTCGGCGGTGACCAACGAGGCGTTAAATCCCGCCAACGCAACGCGAGCTTGTGCTGGCTCGCCAACGTCGACTCCACCAACCGTAAACCGTAATTGAGCCCGCTCCCAGGCTTCCGTGGCCTGGTGGACTTGCTGACGTCGGGCCCACACGTCGACACGAGCGGCGACCACCGACCAG
>DUDC01000201.1 GCA_012959465.1 Planctomycetaceae bacterium | reverse complement strand
ACACTGACACTGACACTGACACTGACACTGACACTGACACTGACACTGACACTGACACTGACACTGACACTGATACTGACACTGACACTGACACTGACACTGACACTGACACTGACACTGACAATGACACTGACACTGACACTGACACCGACAACAGCCCCGCCACCGACAACACCGACGTTGATAACGCCAACACCGAGTCGAGCATGATCAACAAAACGCTCCGCGAATTTGATGAGCTGTTGTCGGAGACAGGATCCACTCTGGACGTGCCGGATAACATCGAAATATCGTCGACTAAATGGGAATTAATTCCGGCGCCGCACCGCATTGCCGCCAATATTCCACCCTGGCCCAAACCACGCCAGAAAAAGAGCACGGTGGAAGCACAACTCAAGATCGCGATCGGTCGCATCCAATTGTCCGAGACGACACTCGACGAGGCCTTAGAACTGTTGTCTCACCTGACAACATTGCCAGTTGCCGTGGACGCTGAAGCCTGCTGGCGGCTTGGCATCTCGACGAACGACGTTCTCGTGTGGGAATCAGACAACAAGTCGGTCGGCGAGTTATTTGAACAACTGGCGTCGATGCTCGGCCTCACCGTTCACATCGTCAACCGTGGAATTCTCCTCACCGATGCACCGCCAAATGCCGAATTGGTGCTGTGTTCGTACGATGTTGACAATTTGCTTGTAGGCGACACGAACACGGCCGACAAACTCGCCAACGTGGTAATCAACCTGATCGCAAAGAAAACGTGGCGACCGAGTGGTGGGCGGGGAACAATCGAGACTCGAGAGAGTTTTCTGAACGTGGCGCAATCCGCTGCGGTGCATTTCGAAATTGCTCGGTTTCTTGAGAGACTTCGGCTTGCGCGGGGCGCGAGTTTGCAGGGGCTCATCGACGTACACAAAGTAAAACTGCAACCTCGGTTTGCTCCCGCTCTCGATCGACTCGACACGCCGATCACGCTCTCCATCGTGCAGCCAACTTTTTTGACCGGAATCCTGCGGAATCTGGGCGAATCGTCCGACTTTGACATACTCATCGACTGGCCATCACTGGTGGCCCAAGGATGGAATTACGAAACACGTGGCACATTTCAGTGTCGGGAAGAACCATTCGGTGAAGCAATGTCGCGTCTACTCGCACCGTTGGACCTCTCGTTTCGAGTACTGGACGAGGACATGCTGGTGGTCACTACGGTCGGGAACGTCGAATCCAAGATCGACATCGAACTGTATTCGGTGACCGGAATGCTACCCGAGCAAGTTCAGCAACGGATTTATGAGCGAGTCCGCCCAATCCTGGGCGATCGTTTGCTGGACAAGGACAGTGGCGTTGTATTGTTGTTTGACGACGTGAGCTATACAGTCATCGTGGCGGCACCCCAACGACATCAGGCCGAAGTTGCGAGAACACTTCAACGAATGATTGCGGAGGACAAGGCGAAGTCCGCTAAGGAAGTAACGACCGGTCCTTGAACCAGAGCCGAGAACGGCTCTAATACAATGGGCCTTGTATATTTAACAGGGACGATCATAATTCAGATATGTCCTTTCGACTTACCAGCTACTATTGGTTTTTCTTTTTTGTTCCCAGTGAAGGGGCCGATGGAGCTGTGTAGCCAAGACATTGGCAAGAGCATCCAAAAGCCCCGAAGTGATCTTCGGGGCTTTTTTTGTTTTCAATGAACAAGTTGCAGGAACAGAAACAAGAGCAGTTTGAATTGCACGCCAAGGCGAGTGCCACATTCTCCATAAGTAGGACCGAAAGACAAACTCACCCCCCGATGCAGAGGATTTTTCAATGATTGTCGTCATGGCAACGAATGCGACTGCGGAACAAATCGAACACATGGTCGAAAGAGTCGAACAATTGGGCCTAAAAGCCCACGTCATTCAGGGCACAGAACATACCGTGATCGCCGCCATTGGGGAAAAACGGGAGGAGACCAAAGAGTCCTTAGAGATGGGGCCCGGCGTCTCCGCCGTTGTGCCAATCCTGGCGCCTTACAAAGTGGCAAGCCGTGAAGTCAAACCGACGCCCACTCAGATTCAGTGCGGCAGTCTCACCATCGGAGCTGGGACTCTGGGGGTTATCGCAGGACCCTGTTCGGTGGAATCTGAAGAGCAACTCATCGCATCGGCTCGAGCGGTGAAGGCGGCCGGCGCCACAGCCCTGCGGGGTGGAGCGTTCAAGCCTCGAACCAGTCCCTACAGCTTCCAGGGAATGAAGAAAGAAGGGCTCAAACTGCTCGCCGCTGCCCGTGAAGAGACGGGGCTGGCAATTGTCACTGAGGTCGTGTCCACGGACGATGTCGATCTGGTCGCTGAGTATGCCGATGTGCTTCAAGTCGGTGCCAGAAACATGCAAAACTATCGACTGCTTGAGGCCGTTGGCAAGAGCGACCGGGCAGTGCTGCTCAAACGTGGTGCTAGTGCCACCATGGATGAGCTTTTGTTGGCAGCGGAGTACATATTGAACGAAGGCAATCCAAACGTAATGCTCTGCGAACGAGGGATTCGCACATTCGAATCCCATACTCGATTTACCTTGCCGTTGGCATCCGTGTCGTACCTTCACCGCAAGACGCATCTGCCCGTCGTGATCGACCCAAGCCACGGTACAGGACATGCGTATATGGTGCCGGACATGGCCGTTGCCGCCGTCGCTGCAGGTGCCGACGGTCTGATCGTCGAGGTACACCCGGATCCAGAAAACGCTCTCAGTGACGGGTACCAGTCCCTGAATTTTGACCTATTTGAAGAGACGATGGAGCGTTGCCGACGAGTTGCCGAGGCGGTTGACATGACTCTTCCAGCCGTCAGTTCTACCTAGCGAACTTGGTCGTGTCACAGAGAAGCATAAGCGAGGATGCCGCCAGGCATTCGGCCTCGCGCGCACTTCCAGTCACTAGTCTGGCGCTCAACTGGATCGAATCACAAATCCGAAACGTTCTACAAATAGTCTTCGCGAATCGGGTGAAACACATCCAGTGCCTTGGCTGGGCCGTTTTCAGCAACGACTTTATGCAGAACACCACCTGGAATTCGCCACATGTCGCCAGCCTCAACATGAAATGTGGCGCCTCCGATAGTGAACGTGAGTTGACCCTCGATCAACATCCCGGCTTGTTCATGAGGGTGGGAGTGCTCCTCCACCACAGCCCCCGATTCGAACTCGACAAGCGACAGCATGATCTTCTCGCCGGCGGTCGTTCGGATATTTACACCGGGAAAGATCGTGTGTTGGCTACAGTCAGCGTGCTTGACGATGTAGGACGTCTCACCGCTCATTTGCCACGACCAAGATTAGCCGCCCAAGCGTCCGCCACTTGTGCGGGCGTGTATCCATAGACCTTGGCGAATGCCGAGTCAAAGGTAACGCCCGAACCCAACGCCCGAACCAGTGTGGTAAATCGTTTGCTATCAGCTTTCATTAAGTACAACATGAAACCGTAACTCGCACCCTCAGCGAGGCCGGTGTCGATCTTGCCGCTCATGAAATCGTTGGCTTTCTGTGATGTGGCCAGCGCTGGACCGATCGCGTCCTTCCACTGTTTTACCCGCGAGTCTTCCTCTCGCTGTACTTGCGAGGCAATCGCCCGAGCTCCCCCTTCGGAAAACCATCGCGGTGGACGACCCGCCAAGCTGGCCAGGTAACTGCCGGCAATTTGCTGGGCGATGAGGATGTCGTTGGAGTACTCTTCATCGTTCGCCGGCACAAACGCACCGTAGGAGTCGATAATGTTGTAGTTCCAATGGCCTCGCCACGCTCGCGGCAATTCGGATCGCTGTTCAATCATCTTTCCGAATTCTGAGTAGTCGTATCGGCTGTTCAAGATGAACAATGTGGTGCGTCCTTTCACCATCGGCTTGCTCCCCGGAACATTTAGCATTTTCGAAACCGATTGCGCTAGAGACTCAGCCTGCTTGGCCACGTCGTCGAGGTTGGCCAAGCCAACATTCCCGACGATGTGAAAGTTCTTTGTCGTTACTTTGTCGGCATTGATTCCCGGCATAGCACGCTTCCAATTATCAGCGGCAAGAGTCTTTCGTTCCGCACTCAGTTCTTCGTGAGTCGAGCGTTGGGCTTTGGCGATCGCCGCCACCATCACGACGTTTTGCCCCGGTTCTTCGCCGTCAAATGTTGCCCCTTCTTTGATCCAGGTCGTGATCTTCTCGATTTGCTCCGTCGTCAACGGTTGGCCGTTGCGCGGCATTCGAGTGCGATCCTTGGCGGTGATTCGCCGAATCAGCAAGCTCTCCTCCGGCACTGTGGGCAGGAAGGCCAATCCACTGTCGCCACCACGGAGCATTCGAGTAAAAGTGGCCAGGTCAAAACCTCCGCCGGCACGCTGGCCATTTCCATGACATCCGGCGCACCGATCGGCAAAAATGGGGGCAATCTCGTTGGCGAAACTAACCGTTTCCTTACCCGTAGCCCGCATCAATTCCAACCGCTCCGGAGGAATGTCGGCAGGGTCGACTTTGACGAAGGTCGACAATTCAGCATTGGGACTCGGACCATCGAATTTCGCTCCCTCGAGAATCCACTTCTTGAGTTTCGCTAATTCCTCGTCTGAGACTTTGCCGCTGCCTCGCGGCATGTCCCCGGACTCAATGGACTCGATTAATGGTCCGCCTTCTTCACCGGGAAATAGGACCTTTCCACCCTCTGAGCCCTTCATCAGACCGGCGAAGGTAGCCATGCTGAACATGCCCCGCTGGTTGGTCACGTGGCATCGCCCGCATTTCACGATGAAAAGTGGCGCAACGTCCTTGGTGAAACTCACGCCGCCCGGACCGCCTTCTGCGCTCATTTTCGGAGAAAACAATGCCCGGCATTTGATGCCCTCCAATGCGAAAACCACATGCATCTCGCCCAGTTGCTTGTGAGCCGGACGCAACAACTCCAGAAATCGCTCGTCGCCCACCGCTTCCTTGAGCAACAGGTTGTATTCGGATTGCAATAGGTCGACTTCCTTGGCGACTTTTTCAATATCATTGGCCGTTTGAAGCGACTTCTGGGCGACCGTTAACTTGCGATTCAAAAGCCGTATTCGACCGGCCTGACGGTTGGTTGGTGATGCCATGGCGGCCGATGAGAGGATCACAACGGACAAAATGACGAGGAGAAACCTCGAGTAAGCCAGACGATCGATTCGCAAGCTGCAGAGCCCACCTGACATATCGACACCTTCGCTAAATTTGTGACTGATCAAGGAAACGGGGCGATGGCCTCGTTCACTCTCCATTATAGACAATTCCGCCGTCCCTTACGACGGAAGTGGGCGACCGGCATGCTCTCCACGAACTGGCGCTGGTGATCCATCCCAAAATGCGGAAAAACGCGTACAAGTGCACCCTAAGAGAAACGACAAAATCAGCGCAATGTACTCATGATGCATGGTGGCGACGGAGAATTCGCCGTGTTCCCCGAGAGGCTAGGTTCTGACGACTTGGCTTGTATCCGTACTCGATCGCAAACCACTCCGCGTACCTCTCTCGATCGACGTAACTCGTGTTTCGCGTGTCTAGCAAGTGCCCCAACTCGTGGATCAAGATATTATTGAGATAAAAGTCCTTGATCGATGCCTTCGACCATTCCAAGATCCATAGGCTTGGCGACTCTTCTCGCCATTTCCCGCCGTACATCGTCGATTCCTGCACGACCGACGGACGTGGCGGCCGGTAGTAGTACTCCACCAAGCTCACATCGATCGGGTACAGGTACAAAGTTGGTCCCCATTGCATGCCATAGCAGGGAAAAGTCCTCTTCTTGCGGGTCATCCGGCTCAGTTGCACCACTTCCAACGGCTTCACGAAGTCCGCGGGGAGGGAAGCAAGCCGATCTCGTACTTCGTGAGCCGTCACGGCGTGGTAGAATCCCTGGCCAGGATCCCGCTCGACGACTCGGAAGTCTTCACATCCTGCGGGTTCATGCCAGTCTTCGCTTGGCATGAAATGTCCCTGGTCATGCATTACGCCACGAGCCCTGCGTCGGTAGACGGCCGCTGGCTTTGCTACCGCTGAACGACTGCCACTCCGTCCGGGCGCGGAATGCCGCTGCTTCGGATTTGGCTTTCGTTTTGCACGGCGGTCGACCATCACGCACACCATCTCGCAAATGTTCGAATCCGTGAAAGCGACTCCGGCTTCCTGCCAAAAAGGACCAAGAACCGCTGGAAGCCACTCTTCCAGCCACACAACCATCCTAGAAAGAGCTCGAGGGGGAATTCAAGTGATCATTTTAACATTGATGAGGATAAAGCGTTCCTGCAACGCCGATGCCAGTCGTCACCCGCGCAAGTGAGAATGTTCATCAAAAACCCCCTCAGGAGAGGGTGATTTGTGCCATTCTTCGCCACGTCCCAACTGAGAGCCCCGGATGCGAGTAGCACCCAAAAAACAGTGACCGAAACAACTTAGGAACACTCATTCGGTCTAGAGCCGGGGGATGGGGCTGGCGAAATACCCGAACGCTTCGTCTTCCAACGGTCCGACGAGCCAGCTCTTCTTTACCAAAAACTATCCAAATTACCCAAACCAGAGGCATCAATCGGCGATTTACAGTGCCCCCCATACTAAGTATCGGGGCAAACTTTTATTCTACAGCCGGCGATGTGGCCAGAAGGGACACGGCCCGTTGCATGCACCCGTTGCCAAGATATCGTGGAGTCCGTCAAATGACGCACACCGAGCAATTTCGTGAATCGCCGACGCGCAAGCCCGACTTCATCATTGACGCGCATGAAAACCATTCTGTACACACGACCCGGATGTCATTTGTGTGACGATGCGCGACAATTGCTCGAACGTTATGGGCTACAGCCGAAGTCGGTTAACATCGATCTGGATCCGGAACTGCTAGAGAAGTTTGACACGTGTGTGCCAGTTGTCGTCATCGACGGAAAGGAGCGATTTCGAGGCCGCGTCAGCGAGATGCTGCTGCAACGACTACTCCGCCACCGAACGTAGGGGACCTGGTTTCCCGGACAAACGCTGTGTAATGAACAAAAATTCTCACGACGATCGCAATCCAGAGCTGTCTCTGGGCATGTTCGTCAAATATTGGCAGGCGGGCCAAGTCAAAACTCGCCTGGCGAAGAGCATCGGGGCACAGCCGTCAGCCGAACTGTATCACGAATTTGTCCGCTTACTTTCCTCGCGGCTGGCGCACGTGGGCGACAGACGCATTCTCTCCTACTGGCCACCGGAGAGATTGGAAGATTTTCGAGAATTGGCGGGTTCCCAATGGGAACTTGAAGCTCAAGTCGGCCTCGATTTGGGCGAGCGGATGCAGTCCTTTTTTCGCCGTCGGCTCCAGCTAGGGTCCTCGCGGGCTCTGCTGATTGGATCGGACAGTCCCAGCATTCCGATCGGGACGTTTGCCGAGGCATTTGACGCGTTGTGCTCGCATCATGTTGTGCTGGGCCCGGCCAGTGATGGAGGGTACTATCTGGTCGGCATGTCGGCGTACCATGGCGACATCTTCACCGATATCGACTGGAGTACACCGGCCGTTTGGGACCAAACACAGCAGAGGATTCGTCAGTTGGGCCTTCGCAGCCACGTCCTGCCAAGACACTTTGACGTCGATCAGTGGCAAGACCTTCGTTTGCTAAAAATGGACCTAGAAGGGCTCACTGCGGAAGAGAAAGAAAGTGACGAATCCGTTCAACACCTAACCGTGCTATTAGATCGAGTCTTGTCATTGCCTCCTGGTGATCAACACAATCATGACGCGGACCGCAACTCACAGAACGAGGCCCAGCGACGATGATTTACGATTGCGCAGTCGTTGGAGGAGGTGTTATCGGCCTGTCCCTAGCTTGGCGACTCGCCCTAGCGGGCAGTCGAGTGATTGTCGTAGAACGCCAACAGTTGGCCCGTGAGGCCTCATGGGCGGGCGCCGGTATTCTGCCAGCCGGTCCGCGGACGAATATGGAGCATCCCTATGACCAGTTGCGGGCGATCAGCTCTATTCGCCACGCCGAGTGGGCCGAGCAACTTCGTGAAGACACTGGCATCGACACGGGCTACCGTGTGTGTGGCGGGCTCCACATGGCTCGCACCCCGGGCGAGTCAGCCGCTCTCCGCGGATGGCGATTGCAGCTGGACGACGAGCAGATCGAAAGTCTGGAATTATCAACTGACGACCTGGCAGACTCCGAGTCGGCGATCGCCAGTAACGAACTCCGCTGTTGCCTGTCGCTCCCTGACGATGCTCAATTGCGGAATCCATGGTTCCTCAATGCGCTGATTGCCGCCGGCCGCCGCTTGTCGGTGGAATTTCGCACGGACTGTGAAGTTCGCTCGATCATTCGGCGTGGCAATCAAGTGACCGGGCTCGATACGTCTGACGGGACGATACAAGCTGGTAGTTATTGTTTCACCACGGGAGCGTGGACGTATCCCCTCCTGCACGGCCTATCGATTCGTGCCAACATCGTACCGATACGCGGGCAGATGATCCTTTTTCGTTCCGAACATGTGCTAACACGGCGGATAATCAACGAGGGTTCGCGATACTTGGTGCCACGAGAAGACGGCCGGCTGTTGGCCGGCTCTTCGGAGGAAGAAGCGGGGTACGACAAGAGTACCACCGACGAAATCCTCGACAGCCTTCGAGCATTTGCCGAATCATGGCTACCCGATTTGCGTCAGGCGAAAATCGAAGCCAGCTGGGCTGGACTCCGACCAGGCTCCTATGACGGGTTCCCCTACTTGGATCGACTGCCGGACATTGACAATGCTTTCATCGCTGCTGGCCACTTTCGCAGTGGTCTTTATTTGTCTCCTGCCACTGCCGAAAACATGGCCCAATGGATGCTCACGGGCGAACCACTCATTTCGCTCGATCCGTTCTGTTTACTACGGCGTTAGGCCGAGGCGCGGCCGAGGCGAGGACGTCGGATTACGTCGTCACGGTTACAAGAGCGTTCGCGCATTCCGCACGGGAGCAGAAGCAGGAGAAATACCGTGCGCGTACCGGCACTATCTTGGCGCCGGGTCATCAACGGGAAATACTCACGCTGACCGCAAAAGCAATTGCACCAGGCGAAAAGGAAAACAATGGCCGTTGATACACCAGCCACAATCGCCATCATCGGCGCCGGCCCAATTGGATTGGAAGCCGCCCTCTACTCCAGGTTCCTGGGCTACGATGTCTTGGTCTTCGAACAGGGCCTCGTTGCTGAGAGTGTGCAACGATGGGGGCACGTCGAAATGTTCACACCCTTTTCAATGAACTGTTCGCCGCTAGGCGTGGCGGCGATCCAAGCCCAGGGATCAACGGAACTGCCGTCCGAAGATCAACTCTTGACGGGTTGCCAATGGCGAACTCGATATCTCATCCCTCTGTCCCAGACCGACCTCCTTGCCGACTCCATCCACCAACGGACGAACGTCGTAAAAGTCGGGCGACAGTCGGTGCTGAAACACGAAATGCTTGGTGCGGCGGAGCGCGCCACCAGTCGCTTCCGAATTCTTGTGGACGGGGTGAACGGTGAGGCCGTCCATCAGGCAGATATTGTGATCGACTGCAGCGGCGTCCTCGGCGTCGCCAACTGGCTTGGTTCGGGCGGCGGCCCGGCGGTTGGTGAACGCGCATTGATCGACCACATCGACCACCTGCCACCGGACGTCCTCGGTAAGGACAAGAGCCGATTCGAGGGAATGAAAACACTACTCGTCGGTGCTGGCTATTCGGCGGCCACCACCGCAGTAGAGTTATCGCGGCTGGTGATGGCGAACTCCGAAACCCAGTTCGTGTGGGCTGTCCGTGCCGTTGAAACGCACACACCTATCACGCGACACACGAACGATCGCCTGGCCAGTCGCGATCAGTTGGCACAAACGGCAAACGCTCTGGCCAGCCAAGCTGACGGGCCGTGTCGCATGCGTGGTGAGACCAGCATCGAATCGATCCGGCGAGACGATCAAGGAGCGTTTTGGATTCGATTCTACGGACAGGATGCCGAGGAATCATTCGATAATCTGGTCGCAAATGTAGGATTCTGCGGCGACAATACAATCACCGACCAATTGCAAGTCCATCGATGCTACGCCTCCGATGGACCAATGAACCTGGCAGCGACACTTTCACAACAAACGACCGCAGACTGTCTCGATCAAAAATCCACCGGTGCCGACAGCCTCAAAAACCCAGAACCCAATCTTTATCTGCTCGGCAGCAAGAGTTACGCCCGAAATCCCAGCTTCCTTTTCGCTGTAGGTCTTGAACAAATACGCGACTTGTTCACTCTGATCGGCGATCGCGAGACCTTGGATCTCTACGCCACCGTCGGCACAGCAAGATCATGACAACTCCAAAAGTTTCCCTCACGCATTTGGATCAGCTCTGGTTTCAAGTAGCAGGCACGCTCTGCAACTTGACGTGCCACCATTGTTTCATCAGCTGTAGCCCCAAGAACGACAGTTTTGGGTTTCTTAGCCTCGACCAAGTACGCAAACACCTCGACGATTCACTCATCGCGGGCGTCAAGGAGTACTACTTTACTGGCGGTGAACCCTTCTTGAATGCCGAGTTCGTCGATATTCTCTGTCTCACTCTTGAGTACGGTCCGGCGACCGTACTTACCAATGGAACGGTGTTGAAAGAGGAGTGGGTTGAACGCCTGCGCAAAGCAGAGTCGCTCAGCCAGTACGGTCTGGAGTTTCGCGTTTCCATCGATGGCTTCTCACCGGAGTCGAATGATCCGATCCGAGGGAATGGCACATTTGGACGCGCGATGGATGGTGTTCTACGATTGGTGGACGCTGGTTTCCTGCCGATTATCACGGCAGCTCGAACTTGGCCGATGGAGCAGGATGCGGAGATCCTGGATCGATTCGTGCAGATGCTACGAGACAGCGGATACGCTCAACCACGACTGAAGATTCTGCCCACGTTACAAATGGGCGCCGAGGAGCAACGGACACACGGTTACCTCGACAGCGAGCGACTGACAGACGAAATGCTGACGGACTTTGACTTTTCACAATTGGTTTGCGACCACAGTCGAATCGTTACCGACCGAGGCGTCCACGTCTGCCCGATCCTGATCGAAAGCCCCGATTCTCGACTCGGCGAGACACTGTCGGCCGCATGCGACGACTTTCCGTTAAGTCATGGAGCTTGCATGACGTGCTACCAATTCGGGGCAATCTGCTCTAATCCGTCGGGCCAAGCTTATCGCGTCAAGAGTGACGAACATGGAACTTGAAAACTCGGGCAGAGAGTCGGTCTTGCAAATCGCCCTCCTGGGTGGCGTTTACAACAATTACTTAGCGTTGGAGGCCACATTGCAAGATGCTAGCCAGCGAGGCTGTGATGAAATCTATTGCCTCGGCGACTTGGGCGCCTTTGGACCCTATCCCGATCGAGTGTTCCCGCTTCTCGATCAGTACAACGTGACTTGCGTGCAAGGGAATTACGACGACTCGATCGGGAACGGATTGGACAATTGCCAATGTGGATACACCGATCCTCGCGACAATCATTTCGCCCAACTCAGCTTCGACTACACACTGGCCAATACGTCCTCGGGCAACCGAGCCTATCTGCGGCAGCTTCCCAAAGAGATCCGCCTGGAACGGTACGGCCTCGAAATCCTGCTATGCCATGGAAGCCCGCGTAGGATCAATGAATTCCTCTGGGAGTCGGCAACATCCACGCAGTTTTTGGAGTACCTGGGGAAGCAACACCAGGCGGATATCATCGTCGGCACACACACGGGCATCAAATGGCTCCGCCAATTGGCGGATCAGCGCTGGTTTTGCAACAGTGGGGTCGTGGGACGGCCCGAGAATGACGGGGCGACCAATGTCTGGTACACCATTCTTGATATTCAAACGGGTCATCACGGGTCGTCAAAACGACGGGCTTTGGAGAACGTAAGTTGGCGGCATGTTCCCATTCATTACGACTACCGTCGACTTGCCTGCGAGATGGAACAGGAAGCGATCCCGACCGAGTTTATTGAGACTATTCGCTCAGGTTGGTGGACGACTTGCCTGGAGGTGTTGCCGGGCAAGGAACGCCGTCGAGGGCGGTTCTGAAGAGCGGGAACGGGAGCAGGAGCGAGAGATACCTGGACATATGATCACTGATCAGATAACCTCTCAGCCAGAGACCAACGAGCGACAACTCGCACAGGGACGGTAACAGCGAATGGCCATTCAAGCTTTTATCGATTTCATGCAGAGGCGATTTTCTGCCAATATTACGGCCCAATCTGCATTGGAATCGACGGCCGGTGAGTTCGACGAATTTCCAAGCTCGCTGGACGATCGCCTGGTATCCGCCCTTCGAAAAGACGGTCTCGAAAAACTGTACTCCCACCAAATGGACGCCTATCAGAGCATCTCACAAGGACAAGATACGGTACTCGTCTCGCAAACGGCCAGTGGCAAGACACTCTCCTTCTTGCTCCCGATACTGAATCAGTACCTGCAAGCAGACGCACCCTTCGGAGTCATGTTGCTTTATCCGACAAAGGCCCTTTCACGAGACCAGGAAGGGACATTGGGTCGGTTGTTGGAGGCGAGCGGCGCGGATTTGCGACTGGGCACGTTCGATGGCGACACCCCGCGGGAGGAGCGTAGTCGTATCCAAGCGCAAGCTGACTTCATGATCACCAATCCGGACATGCTCCATTCGGGCATCCTACCCAATCACAATCGGAAATGGCGGACGTTTCTTTCCCGCCTACGTTACGTGGTGATTGACGAAGTCCACAGCTATCGCGGAGCGTTTGGATCTCATGTTGCCAACGTGATGCGTCGTTTGGACCGGATCTGTCGAATGCATGGCAGCCAGCCGACGTTCGTCTGTTCGTCCGCCACTATTGGCAACCCGGGCGAGCATGTCGAGGCGTTGTTTCAACGTCCGTTTCAAGTGGTCGATCGCGATGGTGCACCTCGTCCTCAACGAGACTTGTACATGATCAACCCGTCCGTGGTACAGAGCCACGGCCATGCGTTGTACCGAAAAGGTCCAGGTTCGGTCAGCATTCCATTGATTCGCGAAGCGACGCGTCTCGGTATTCGCTCGATCTGCTTTTGTCGCGCGCGGCAACAGGTCGAACGCCTCTGTCGCTCGGTTGTCGACGGTCACCCGGAACTGGCCAACAAAGTCAAACCTTATCGAGGCGGCTTGTTGCCGAATGAACGCCGTCAGTTGGAGCGAGATCTAGCGACGGGGCGCGTCACGACGATCATCAGCACGAATGCACTGGAATTGGGGATCGACATTGGCGATTTGGACCTTTGCATTCTCAGCGGATACCCCGGCTCAATGGCGAGTTTTTGGCAACAGGCGGGCCGTGTCGGGCGGCGTGGCGAGCGTGCTGCCATTGTCTATATCGCACGAGATACACCGATCGACCAGTATTTTGTCCACCACCCGGAATTTGTCACGTCTGCACCTATCGAACGCGCTTGGCTGAGCGCCGACAATCCCTACATTCTCCTGCAACACCTACCCTGTGCCGCTCATGAACATCCGTTGCGAGTCGAGGAACCAGCATTTAATCAACCTGCATACGACGCGGCAATGGAAGTACTGAAGCAAGACGGCACTCTGACTGAATACCATGGAGATTATCGCTACGCGCTGCGAGACTATCCGTCGAAAGGGGTCAATCTCCGCGGCATGACGGATTACAACGTCGAAATCTACTGCGGCACGGAGGTCATCGGTGAACTCGATCCAATCGGTGCCCGCGGGACATTGTACAAGGACGCGATTTACCAACACCTCGGTCGACGCTACATGTCAATGGAGTTGGATCTTGAGAAGAAACTCTGCCGTATCGAACCCGTTGATGTCGACTACTACACAGAAGCCGTTTGGGACAGTCGAGTCACGCTTGTTGAATCGCTGGAGCGGTTCTCGTTGCATGAAGCGGCCCTCGAGTTTGGTTACGTCAATGTGAACCGTCAGCCCAAACTGTACAAGAAAATCCGCGAACGATCGTTCGAGAACATCGGCTACGGCCCGATCACTCTCGATCCATTTGTCTACGACACGACCGGCTTTAGCCTGTATCCACCGGTTCAGTGGCGGATGAAGATGGAGGCAACCGATAAGCGCCACGTCGGTGCCGCACTGTACGGATTGAGCTACATTCTCAAACGTACAGCTCCAAGCCTCTGCCTAGGAGACGTCGAAAACATTGAAACCGACGTCTCATTAACGGAAACAGAGAATGGCAATTGGTACAGTGCCCTATACCTTTACGACACGATCGAAGGTGGCGTGGGCTATGCCGAAAAAATATTCGAAGTCTTTGAGCAGGCTCTGAAATTGTGTCTGGCCATTATCGACGAGTGCCCATGTTCGGCCGGTTGCCCTTCGTGTGTCACGGCTTTGCCACCAGGTGTAGCCGAAGAGGAACTCGAACAGTTGTTGGTCGAATCCAACGCTTCTTTGGCCTGCACCAAAAGCCTTCTTATTGCCCTGATAAGCGGAGAGGTTTTCACACCAGAGATTAAGTTCCACGAAATCGACTCCTTCCAACGTGTCGACCCGCCTGAACCGGACCATGAGGCACAGCGGTTGAAACACCGATTGGGAAAAGCGAGTCGGATACTGAAGAAAAAGAGAGAGCGGACGCACTGACAACGGGACGGTGGCATGAGGGACGGCAGCGACGAAATCGGTGCAGCGGACTTGCAGACTCCGGAATCCGGAATCCGAGCCGTCACGAGATCACCGCCGATCACCGAAGCATTTCAACACTGTTTTGGAATTGGACCAGTCCGGCACCAATTGCTGCAACTGCGTGGCATTCGCTCCTGGCAAGACGCTGTGAACTTTCCAGATCGAATTCCAGCGGGAATCCGCGCAGCAGCCGTCACTGAAAGTCAACGATGCCTGTCTGCTCTCGAACGCCATGACATCGCCTACTTCCTGAACCACTTCATCGTAAAGGACAAATGGCGAGTGCTGGACCATTATTTGGAACAGGCCGCCTTCTTTGACATTGAGACAACCGGACTGGAGTACGACGCCCAGATCACGGTAATCTGCTGTTGGCATCGCGGCCAAATGCACACCTTCGTTGAGCACGAGAATCTAGATGATTTCCTCGACTTGTTGGATGATGTCACTCTTTTGGTTTCGTTCAACGGGGCGACCTTTGACGTCCCTCGTTTGTTAGCGGCGTTTCACATCCCCGAGTTGCCGTGTCCGCACTTGGATTTGCGATGGCCATGCTACCATCGAGGTCATCGCGGTAGTCTCAAGGTAATTTCGCAGCAGCAGCGGATCCAACGGCCACCAGATTTACATGACGCCGATGGCGCATTGGCAATTGTATTGTGGAACAGCTGGATGATGAGCGGGGACGCAGCAGCTCGTAATCGGTTAGTTCGTTACTGCGCTTCGGATGTGCTCTTGCTGGCGATGGTGGCTCAGAGGATCCTCGGCATCAAGTCGATTCCGGTGGCCAACCTGTGGGCTCACTTGCCAAGCCTTGCGAAAAGTCACGACTCACCGGAACAACCACCGATCGAGCAAACGGCCAAGTCCGTCTGGTCACCCCCGACGTCGATCGGCAGTTTCGGTGCTACAAACCCCAGCAAACTTCGAGCTCGGAACCAGACCCCGAAAAAGAGATAACTCGATTCGGCGGATGTGAACAGAATCCGGCGAGAGAATATCGCCGGGTCGGCTGCATCGATAGCAACGGAATGCCAACTATTTGGGCAACGGGTAGTTGTTGCGTCTGGCGATGGTCTCATATCGCTTAAACAATTGAGGGTGCTCGGTTTTGACCCTGTTCAAATCGTTGTACGTTTTCTTTTCACCGTTAGGGACTTGCACTTCCAGCAGTTTGACTTTTCCATTGACGACCTGAATTCGCAGACGACCATGTCGATTGTCCGACACGGTGATGGTGGCGTTCCCACCTCCGCGAATGCCGCGCGGGAGCGGAACGGGGGGGCGAAAAGCCATGCGTTGTGGTTGAAATATGAGCGCTTGCCGCCCCTGGAGCTGTTTCATGACCATCGCGCGTTGATTCAAAGCGGCACGAACCTTTTCCACGCGGTCTTCAAGAATCGTCGCAGCAAGTCTTCCGGAAGGATGCGAACTATCCGAGGCCAGACGTTTCAAAGTCGCCGATGCCTCTGCGGCTACTTTCGGATCGGAACCGCGTAGTTGAGTTCGGAGTACATCCAGAGAACGAGTCCGCATTTCGCGGTCGGACGATTTGGCCGCTTTCTCAAGCGCGGGGATAGCGGTAGCTCCCACATGCTGCAGTTCCTTCGTCGCGAGCTGCCGTACATCGAATTGGTTTGATGCCAACCTTTGGATCGCGTTTTCGATCCGGTCTTGCAGTTTCGGATCTTGCAGTTTCGAATCTTCGCCATTGGCAGCAGAAGCGGGGAGGCCATGCGCAGCCAAAACGAATGACAAAATCCAAACAAACGAATTGGGAATTTTCATTGGCATTCTCGGGAAAATCCAAAAAAACAAATGAGCTCCGTGCCTTGTATCATACAGCGATGTATCGGCAAGGCCAGCGACATTCTGCAATCGCTATGCCGAATGTTGCGGAAACAGAGTTACTTGAATTCGAGTCGCAATAACCACAACGATCCATACTTCTCCGCGACTACAGTTCCCCCGCCGCGAGCTGTGATCAGCGCCTCCGCCCAAGCGAGGGACTCTTTGTAACGTTTGCGGGAAATGCGCATGATAATCCAGGCTTCCCGAGCGTCTACCAGTAAATCGGAGACTGGCTTGACGTCATATTCTGTTAGGTTGTTGGGCAGAGGCCATTGAATCCGCGATGGTTCACCAAAGTCGTAAATCGCGTGAAGCGGCCCCAGACAGTATTCGACCAAATCCGCACCGGCTTTCGATCGCCTTTCGGAACCGTGTGGACCGGCACCGGCACGGTCCCATTCATCGATCGGCGGCACCTGCATTAACTGCTCCGCCTCCACGAACCCGGATCGGAGCAATATCGGAGCCTTGTCCCGACGCACGACCGCCGCCACAGCGCGCCAGTCCTCCCCGCGTGCCCGAATGAACGTTCGGTCCTGTTGCCACCGTGTTGCATACCCCATTCCGTACACGCAGTACGCGAGGACCACTGCGATGAAAAGCGATTGACGCCATGACGTCAAGCGATGGGCCATTGAGCACCATGTAAGCAGAGCGATCGGCGGCACAAAAATGACATATCGGTAAAGCAAGACAACTGCCCACCCGCCTGCCGAAACAGTCCAGACGATGACAATTGGAGTTAACGCGAACAGCCAGGTCACGACACCAAACATCGCGTGATGCGGCGACCGAGTGGCAGCGATTGCTGCTCCAGTTCTCTTAACCGGCTCATCGTCACTAGACTGTCTTTTCTTTTCGGCGACGAACCTGATGGCGAGAAACGTAAGCAGTGGAACCAACAACAGAAAGTCCAAATCTAGTTTGGCGAACCAAGTCCATCCCGTTGGTCGCGGAATGAACTGCTCCCACTGCTGACGTCGTCCGGCAATTTGGAGCATGTGACTCCACAATGGAACTGTCGAAATTACAACCAACGAGATGTCGATGGTGTACGCGGTCAGCGAGTATTGGACAACCGCACCTCGGCTCCGCCACAGCCACACGAGAACCAGAGCTGTCGTCAGTGGGACAAGAACGGCAGTGTAATGAAGGTAACAGAGGAGTACGCTCCCAGTTATCCAAGCCACGCGACGTGGCATGGTTGGTGTTTGAACACAATAGTAGAAACACGCCACGGTCATGAGAGCGACCATTTGCACCACGGCGTACGGGCGGGCCTCGGTTGCGTAGAAGATGAACTTAGGATCGAATGCCGCGACTGTCGCGACCAACGCACCAATAGCAGTGCTACCCGTTGCCCGCAGAGCGATTATATAGAGCATGATCGTCGTGGCGAGAACACTCAGAAGAGACGGCAGGCGAATACACGGTTCGTAGCTCCCCCCAATTCCACGGCAACATTTCAATACGTAGAAATAGAGCGGCGATTGGTTACCGATCCGTGCACGTTGTGCCACGTCCGTCCAGTCCCCGCTAATCACCCACGTCGAATGCAGTTCGTCGAGCCAGAGACTCTCATTCAGCGATTCCCATCGCACAGCAACCGCTGCTAAGAGAATAAAAAGCAGAGGGAGGATACGCTGCATTGGTGAACAAGATCGTGAGAGGGACATTTTTGCGCGGCGCGTGCCGTGCAGCATGGAAGAGTGAAAGGGCTCCATTGGAACCACTATCCTACTCCTAATCATCGTCCTCGTCGCTATCAAGACGGCGAGTGTTTCTTTTCACACGGCGC
This sequence comes from Planctomycetaceae bacterium, assembly GCA_012959465.1. Taxonomy (GTDB): domain Bacteria; phylum Planctomycetota; class Planctomycetia; order Pirellulales; family Pirellulaceae; genus UWMA-0346. Next base: position 309 of record DUDC01000201.1, on the reverse strand, counting down.
CGTCTAGCGATTGAAGTTCTCGGCGATGCCGATGGCCTCGACACCGTGATTCAGCAAACGGGCAACCGTCGCCTGACAATCGTCTTCGCTGGTTGTCCGCATGTCACGAACCACAATCGCCGCGTTCAACGGGCAGGCATCGCCACCTTCGAGAAACTTGTTTTCGTCGACAAGCGGACCGCAATCGAGAACAACCAAATCAAATTCAGCGCTGAGCCGGTCGATGAATTGCACAGTGCGTGGATCTCGCAGTCCGATTCGTGGTCCCTGTTCACCCTCCAACGGGACCAGGGCGACACCATCTTCCAT
>DUDC01000200.1 GCA_012959465.1 Planctomycetaceae bacterium | reverse complement strand
GGGACGCGACTTCCGCCTGACCGATGTTTATGGGCGCGTCGCCAAAGACCTACTCGCATAGAAAAAGCGGTAACAAGTCACCGCACTCCAAACTTTGGAGTGCTCCGACTTGCCGGAGCTTTCATTCAAAACGCTGAGGTTATTGGGCCGCTATTGGGCCACGAACTTCTTGAACTCAGCGTTCAGAACTCCGCGCGACGGTACTTCGCCCAGAGTCACGCGAATTCGATATCGCAGCGTTCGAGTCTCGTCCTCACTAACTTCGAACGTGGGGAATGCTCCAAAACGACCGTAATCACGGTACGCTGAATAACGAGTTCCCTTGGGGTTGTCAGGGTGATTCATGTGCTGAACGGAATACGTCGCATCACCAAGCTGATAGGTGAGCGCGGCCCACGGTAGGTCCACCTCTTTCTGCACGTTCGTCTTTTCCTCTGGGAAGAGGTATTTTGCCGACTTGTTATCGGCAACGCCATTATGTGGTCGATACTGCATCCCAGCATGTTCTGGGTCACCGCCGAATGTTGCATCGCTACCAACGGCCTTCAGCTCACTGACAAAATCGACAAGCAAATGGGATTCACCAGCGTCATGGACAGTCAGCGTACGTGTCTCTTCAACAATGGTCGCACCGGCAACAGTCCATTGAATAACGCTCGACAAAACCGCGCCCTCGGATGTCACTTCACTCTTAACGAACTTGATGTGGCGTTGCAGAGCGTTTTTCATGTGCCATAGGTCGCTGGTCTTCCCATGACTCGTCAACTTCGAGAAACCGATGAACATACCGCGATGATGAGTGTATTTTCCACCCGGCCCTTTTGTTATCGGCTCCTTTCCACTCGGATCGAAGACGTGATAGTAGACTTTGTACGTATTGTGTTTGGTCGAATCACTGCTTTCGTCGCGAGCGTACATGTAGCGTACGAGCGTCTTGCCATCGTGGAGAACGTCGGTGTGTGAACCTTTGGTGTCGTTGATTTCAAATTCGGCCGCTTGCAGTGGAAGAGTGCAGCCAATTAGTACGGCGAAGGCAAGTAGGTGTTTTGCCATGATGAAATACTCAATATTGTTGAGGTGAAATCTGATGATTGGCATCGCGCATTGATCTGGGCCGGTAGGTCCTTATCGTCCCATACTGCGGCTCGCCGGTCTGAGAATAAGCTCGGCGATTCTACCTGTCAAATCTCCTCTCCACGTCGCCGACGCACTCGCTTCAAGTCGTTTGTAATAGTAACGCCTTCCAGGCCAGTTTATGTGCCCAGCGGGCGAGAAATCCTGGCATATGCACGCGGTAAGCCTTACATTGGGAGAGGGTAGATGTCTCAGAAAAGGGGGGACGGAAATGGCTGTACATGACAACGACCGCCGCGACATGAATCGCCTGACACAAATAGCGATCTGCCTTGCGGCAGCGTTCATCGTTGGGACTGCCGGTCGTCTGCGGAAACTCATCATCGAGTTGCCGGAAGGCAACGTTGTGCGAACAACCGGTCAGTCATTCCTCGATGCCGTAGCGAATGGACAAGCCCTATCATCGCGCCTCCATTTCGTTGGCCCGACGCGTTAATGGAATTTGGACAGGGAGGCGTCGTATGGATGGCAGATTCATACCCGGTGTGTGCGGCGCAAAGCGACCTGCCACGAATGCCGTGACTCGACGTGGTTTCTTGCGTACTGCCGGTTCAACCGCGGCCGGTATCGCAACGTTGGAAGCGAGTGTTTCCTCGCTAACGGCGAAGCCGCCTCGACGCCCAAGAGTAAAAGTAGCTGCGATCATCACGCATTTCACGCACAGGTCGCATGCCCATGTAATTCTTGAGAACTTTCTCGAGCATTACTACTTTAACGGTGTATTGACCGACCCAGGTGTCGACGTCGTCTCGTTTTACATCGACCAAAATCCCGTGGGCGACATGTCGAAATCGGTTTCCGAAAAGTACGACATCCCAACCTTCAAAACGATCGCCGAGGCGCTGACGCTGGGCGGGAAAGAACTGGCCGTTGATGCGGTCCTTTCCATTGGCGAACATGGTACCTATCCGTACAACGAGTTCGGGCAACACATGTATCCGCGAAAGCGGTTTTTTGATGAGATCGTTGCGGTGATGAAACGGTCAAATCGCTTCGTCCCACTGTTCAATGACAAACATCTCTCCTACCGCTGGGACTGGGGCAAAGAGATGTTCGATACGGCGAGGGAACTGGGCATCCCGCTGATGGCCGGAAGCTCCGTGCCACTTGCCGAGCGGCGTCCACCGCTTGAGATTCCCGCCGGGGCAGAGTTGGAGGAGGCTGTTTCCATTCACGGTGGCGGGATCGAGTCGTACGACTTTCATGCACTCGAGGTGCTGCAGTCGATGGTCGAAGGTCGCAAGGGTGGCGAAACCGGGGTATCACAAGTCCAGTTTCTCGACGCCGACGCGCTCTTCAAGAGTGCACGAGACGGGCGCTGGTCGCTCGATCTTGCCATAGCAGCCATGCAGGCAGAACTCGGCAGCAAGCCAGCGGATCTGGGGGACTTCGAGGGCGATCCGCACGGTATCCTGCTGACGTATAAGGATGGATTTAGAGCAACCGTGGTGAGGATTGGGGGCGCGAACCGCTGGAATTTCGCCTGCCGCTACAAGGGCCAACAGAGAATTCAAGCGACAAATTTCCACGTGGGACCGTGGAATAATCGTAACTTGTTTAAGGCGCTCTCGCATGCGATCCAGCATCACTTCATCAACAGCAGGTCCCCGTATCCACTGGAACGGACCCTATTGACCACGGGTGTGCTCGATGCCTCGATGCACTCGCGCCACGACGGCGGCAAGGTGATGCGAACACCCGAACTCGAATTCTCCTACCGGCCGATCGACTTTCACGCGATGCGAGAGATGGGAGCAAGCTGGAAAATTATTACCGAAGACGCGCCCGAACCGCTGGGAATCAACCCGAACGGATCGAAATCATAGCGACTGGTAATTTGTCGCCGTGTCGGCATCCTAGCGGGTCTATTCCCAGATTTTCTTTCAATCTTGGGGCAATTCGCTCGATCGCTTGGCAATCATTATTCAAGTCTTACAACTCACCGAGCAAAAAGTTCCCAAAATCGAGCGGACGCTCG
>DUDC01000199.1 GCA_012959465.1 Planctomycetaceae bacterium | reverse complement strand
GATGTCGCGACCGGAGTATCGGCTCGAGCGGCAGAAATCGCGGAAACACGCATCAGCGTACTACTGTGGTGAAACCTCGTTGGTCGTTGACGAGAGAACGGACCCCAGCTCAAGCAGCTCGTCGGAACGATCGAAGTAGCCTTGGCATTTAGTCGACCGAACGAGACGCGAAAAACAGTAAACCCCGCGAGTGCAAGCACTTGAGAGAAATGCGCGCGAGAGATTCGTAACGAGGAGCGTTGGATTCGGGGAGCTGATATTTCGGCTACAGAAACAGCCGACACACCGGTTAACGCGCGACGCCGAGAGCTGCAAGCTCTCGGCGTTTTCGTTTTTCTATAGGTGGCAAAGGGATTTGCGACGACGAGATTTTCCCGCAAAGCTCTCTGGCTGCAGTGCGCGAGTGCCGTGCCAGCAGAGACCTACGTCGTATGCGTGCCGACCGAGTTTTTTTAAATACGGGACCAGAACACTTGCCTTTTCCGGCAGGCATTCTGCCACTCACTCGATTACGTATCGCGAAAACTGCCGAATCATTTCCGAGAGTCGTTGCAGCCAACGCGCTGCGGGTGCGCCGTCGATGACGCGGTGGTCGAACGTAAGACTGAGTGAAAGAGATTTGCCGGGAACGACTCTTCCATCAGCAACAACGGGTTCGTCCGCTAGGCGGCCGATTCCAAGGATGGCGGTCTGGGGTAAATTGATGATCGGCGTGAAGTGGTCAACGTCGAACATGCCGAGATTCGTGAGCGTGAAGGTGCCACCCGCGAGCTGATCTTCGCTGAGGTTGCCCAAGCTAGCTTGTTCAGCCAGTCGTCGCGACTCGGCGGTGATTTCCTTTAGGGAAGAAGCCGCCACGTTTCGCAGGACTGGAGCCAGAAGACCTCGCGGTGTGTCCATCGCGATCGCAACATTGATTTCGTCGAATGTGTAAACAGAGTCGTTTACCCAACAGGCATTCAATTCCGGAGATTCGGGCAGCGAAGCGGCGACGAGCATCACGAGCATGTCGTTGTAACTGGGCGCATTTTCAGGGTCGCGTGACTTGCATTGTTGTCGAGCGGTGAACAGTTCGGATGCCTCGACTTTCGTGTTCAATGTCACCGGAGCGGTTTGCTGAACACCGGCGAGCATGCGCTGAGCGATCGTGCGGCGAATTTTGTTAGGAGGTTGCTGGGTTCCCGATGCCTTAGGTAATGCTGCCAGCTGCAGACGATTCGATGAGGAAATGGGCGCCTGCCGCGTGGCGAGGATGTCGCGCTGCCGTACTCGCCCGTTTCGTCCGCTTCCCTGAGTTGTCCTCCAATCGATGCCGAGTTCGCGCGCCGTGCGGCGCGCTCGCGGAGTGGCGACGACGCCAATGCCCTTGTGCAAAACGGTCTTGGTCGGTTTACCTTGGCCGCCTGTAACTTGAACGTCTTCGCTGCTAACTCGTCCCGTCGGATCGGGCGTAGGAATGTTGTCGATATCGACTTCAAGCTTACGAGCCAATCGTCGCGCTGCAGGGCCGGCCGCTCGATTGCCAGGCGAGTCGGATGAGTTGGGCACCATAGCATTGCCAAGAGCGGCAGGCTTGATTGCAGCAGGCGGGGACTCTCCTTCGGCCAGCAAGTATGCGAGCCGTTGTCCGACGGCGACCGTGTCACCCGGCAGCGGTGCGTCGGCAGGGATGTGCAAACTTCCCGCGTCGAACGACTCGATTTCTTGCGACGCCTTTTCGCCTTCGAGCACAAACAGCATGTCGCCGGCGTTGACAAAGTCCTTGTCGTTCTTGAGCCACTCTACGAACGTACCTTCATCCATCGACCAGCCAAGGCGCGGGACTATAATTTCAATGGGCATGGCAATGCGAGCCTCTCATTCTTCGAGCAAATTGGAAATTGCCCGCACAACATCTTCCACCTGCGGAACGATCACCTTTTCCAAGGTGGGTGAATACGGGGTCGGCGTGAATGCGCCAGTGAGTCGCCTAATTGGGGCGTCGAGGTGATCGAAGCCCGTGTCGGCGATCTGAGCCGCGATCTCAGACGCAACACTGCAGGGCCCAAACGCTTCGTCGACGATAAGTACTCGCCCGGTTTTGGCGACCGATCGCAGAATCGTGTTCGTATCTAGCGGCGAAACTGTGCGTGGGTCGATAATTTCGATCGAGCTGCCTCGGGTGGCAAGTTGTTCCGCGGCCTTGAGGGCATGATGTACCATCAGCGATATAGCGACGACGGTTACGTCGGTGCCTTCACGAACAACGCTGGCTTGGCCAAAGGGGATCTCGTAGTTTTCTTCTGGAACGGGACCCTTGATGGCCATCAACTCGCGATGCTCCAGGAAGAGAACTGGATCGTTCGACTGCAAGGCGTGCGCGATCAAGCCTTTCGCATCGTAAGGTGTCGATGGCATCACCACACGCAGCCCCGGCATTTGTGCGTAGATCGAGTGGTACATACCGGAGTGATGGGTTGCTGCCGAATGTCCGATTCCGCCGCATCCGCGCAACAGAATAGGCATTTTCAAGCGACCACTGCTCATGTATTGCATCTTTGCGATCTGGTTAATCACTTCACCGAAGGCGTCATTCATGAAATCGATAAACATGAAATCGATCACGGGCCTCGCACCAGTCGCCGCAGCTCCGCAGCCGAGTCCGATAAAACCGCGTTCACAGATCGGCGTATCACATAGCCGATCGGCGCCGTATTTGTCGAAAAGTCCAGTGGTCGTCATGAAGTTACCTCCACGAACACCAACCCCCTCGCCCATCACGAAGATGTGTTGGTTCTCGGCCATGGCGTGATCGAGAGCTTCGCGCGTCGCCGCGACGAAGGATGTTTCGCGAGTGCCAGGTGGTGGAACGATCGGGAGTGTCGGCGGAGGTGCCTCGCTGAAGACGTGGGTGGTTGCCGTCTCACCTAACGGATAATCACTGGCTTCCGCAAACTGGTGCGATTGTTCGATGATTTCGCGAACCTCTTCCTCAATCGCGTTCAATTCATCGGCGTTTGCAGTGCCCTCTTCGACAATGTGCGTTCGTAAACGAAGGATCGGACAACGCGTCTTCCATTCTTCTACGTCTTCCTTGGTGCGATATCCGAAATCGCTCATCCCTTCCGCGTGGACTCTCGTGCGGTAAGTCTTACACTCGATCAAAGTCGGCCCGTCGCCGCCGCGGGCCCGCTCGATCGCCTCGCCGGCAACGCGATGGATTTCAAGTACATCGTTGCCGTCGAGTTCAAAACCAGGAATCCCGTAGTTCTCGGCCCGTCGGCCAACATCGGGGATGCCGCTGGAGTAGCTGAAGGGAATCTCGGTCGCGAATTGGTTGTTCTCGACGACGAAGATCACAGGCAACTTCCAAATACTGGCCATGTTCAGACCTTCATGAAACGCGCCATTGTTGACGGCTCCGTCGCCAAAACACGCGGTCGCAACGTTGTCGGTCTTCTTAATCTTGAAGCTGTAACCACCGCCGCATGCATGCAGGATGCACGGACCGACAATGCCGCTGGTTCCCATCATGCCGATCTCTGGCTTGAACAAATGCATACTGCCACCGCGACCCTGTGAGCAGCCTGTTTCCCGCCCATATAACTCGGCAATCAACTCTTTCGGATGCAATCCCTTCGCCAGTGCATGGCCGTGCCCGCGGTGTGTGCTAAAAACGACGTCTTCCTTCCGCAAATGGGCAAACACGCCCGTTGCAATCGCTTCTTCGCCAACATACGTGTGACAAGCTCCGTGTATCAGGCCGCGTTGGTGGGATCTGGCAAGTCGCTCTTCGCATTGACGAATGATCTGCATCTTGCGGTAGAGTGCCAGAAGGGTTGGCCTATCGAGTGTTGACGAACCTTGTACCGTGGTCATTGATTGCCTTCCTCTTCTCGAAATGACTGGACGACGGTGCCATGGTGCCCGGCCGAACCGCCGGCGTTCATCGCCATGTTGCCGCCATCCATGGGGATGATCGCTCCGGTGATCCACTCGGAGGCGTCCGACGCCAACAGCACGGCAAGTCCCTTGATGTCCGATGGCGTTCCCATGCGTCCGGCGGGTATGCCACGGATGAATCGGGCTTCGAGTGTTGGGTCTTTCTCCATGCGAGCGGTTAGGCTTGGGTTGGTCACTTGAGCCGGTGTGACGCAATTGACGCGCACGCCACGGTGGCTCCATTCGGTGCTGAGTTCCCGTGTCATTTGCACGACCGCTCCCATCGCCATGCTGTAGGCAACGTGGCCGCGACCAAGCGCCGTGGTGCTGGCCAGCGAGCCGATGTTCATGATCGAGCCACGGCCTTGAGCCAACATACGCCGTCCAGCTTCCCGACACATGGCAAAGCGGCCTACGACCAGGTTTTGGAAGACTCGGTGCAGATCCTCGATTAACAGGTCTTCCGGTTTGGCCAAGTGACCATCGCCGGCGATGTTACCAAGAAAGTCAACTCGGCCAACTTCTGCATCGACATGTCGGAACAGTTCAGCAATCGCCTCAGGGTCCGAGACATTCGTATCTGCGACGAGCACTTTGCGACCGAGCCGACGAATCTCCTCGCCGACTTCTTCGACTCCGTCTTTATTTCGATCAACCAGAACGACGTCGCCACCAGCCTCGGCCACGGCGACGGCGGTTGCCTGCCCCATGCCCTGCGCGGCTCCGGAAACGACAGCGACTTTGCCGGAAAGGTCGAACATCGGATGAGACATCGTTGGATTCCTCAACCTGTAATCAAGGGAAGGATCTTGGCGCAGAATACCAGCAGGGCCATTCCGCAGTAGAACACGCCGCAGGCGGCGATGCCAAGCTGGTTGTACCACCGCGGACGGAGCGGCTTTGGTAGCAGCGTGCGATTGATCCACAACACGTGAAACGCGGTCACTCCGAGCGCCACGTTGTTCAGGTTGGCGATGACCAGCACCATCAACATGGGAGCATCGCCGAACATCAGAAAAATTGTGGCGGACATGAACGACCACACAACGTAACAAGCCAGAATCGTGTAGTAAATCCGACTGGCCTGATGCGGTTTCAGACGTTTGCGGATTCTTTCGTTCGACGTCCAGATAATGTCGGTCCAACGCCGCGAAAAATCGTCGACGATCGACATCTGACTGGGCAGAAACACCATCAAGCCAACGAATAGCGTGACCATCCACAGCAACTGTCGAGTCGATTCGGCGATGCCCGGTGCGTGGCGAATTCCGTCTGCCGAAATCAAAGATTGCGAATACGTGGCGGCCTCGCCGTACATCGGCGAATTCGATGCGAATTCGATCGACAGCAACGCGGGCAGCGCCATTCCCATTAAGCAACCTGGCATCCAGATAAAGAACTGGTCCATCAAAATATACTTCCACCAGCCCTTCCACTTTCGCAGATTGTCTTCGTTGATGGCAAAGACCTTGCCGATGTGGCTGAGCGTCACATTACGACCGCCAACGGCACTGGCAATCGCTCCCACCTGGCTGCCCATGCCCCAGCCTTTGTCTCGGATAAAGTTACTGTACGTTGAATTGCTCAGTCCGCCTCCGCCAGCAAATCCTGCGAATGCGCCAAGTAACGCGATACTGGTGAGCGCGACGACCGGGAACTCACCGTGGTCCCACCAGTGTGTAAAAGCGTTGACGACTTTTTCGCCACCCTGCCCATCGTCAACCGGCACGTTGCCGAATTTCACGAAGCCACTGAAGACGTCAATCCAGCCCTGTGCACTGACAAAGAACACGCCGATAAACAGGCAGAATCCCAGCACAATAAAGACCTTGGCCGTCATCACTATTTGCAGCATGTTGTAGACTTTGCCGCCTATGAGCACAGGCAGGACCACCAAGCCAAGGCACAGATAAGCCATCGAGTTCACCAAGAAGGCATCGTCAGCCGTGGGCGGCCTGTCGAGGTACATCGACGTGATCAGCACGGCGGCGTTTGTGGAGAGTCCGGGTATCAAAGCTCCAATGCTGAGCAGCATCGCAAAGCCGAGCCAGAATCCTGGGCCAGGCCTGGTGCGCATGAAGCCCGTAAAAACAGGCTCGCCGGTGTAGAGTGCGTAGCGACCGCATTCGACGTTGTAGAAGACCTGGCACAAGATTGCGACAGTTGCGATCCACATCAGGCCACCGCCGTATTTTGCCGTGATTGCAGGCCCAAACAACCACTCGCCGCCGCCAATCTGGATTCCACACATCACAATGCCGGGGCCGATGAATCCCGTCAGATTGCGCAGGCCCAATGGTTTAGGTTCCGGAAGTTCGGCAACGTCCCAGGTGGGCAGGCAGGTTTTAGGGAGATCGGACATGAGGGTGTAGGTAGTTGAGAATAGGGGGTAGGAAAAGACTTACACCTGTTTGGATTGCAGGGAGCGAACTAAGGCACGAAGCTCTCGGCGTATTTCGTCGGTGATTTGTCGAAGAGGCTTGGTTTTGTCTGGGATGTGAGTTCGACTTCGGCAGACAGAAGATGATGAGTTTCGAGTTCTTTTAGGCTTCCCTGTGAAACTCGTAGAAACCTGATGTAATCGCCGGTACTCTCTCGGCCGTAATCCTCGGCAATGTTCGCGGGCACACTTGCTGCAGCGCGGCGAATCTGTAACGTTATTCCATACATCTCTTCTCGCGGAAACTCTCGTGTCAGAAAATAACACTCGTTAGCCAACACCATACCTTTCTGCCAAACCTGCAAGTCTCGATACGAGTTGGTTGTCATCGTTCTTCCCTCCGGCCAACTGCCAACTGCCTCTAATACAAACTCTAATACAAAACGATCGCTCGTCCAGGACCACCGTGGCAGTCGCGGATCTTTACGGCGGCAAAAAGAAAATACGCGTTCTTCTGAATCTTGCTTACGTTCACCAGAAACTCGACTCCGATCATCTCGCGGGAACCCAAGGCCCAGTAGGTCATCAGTGCTCGTTTCGGTTCGACGCCGCCGAGGTCCGGGGCGTCGCTGGCGACACAGCGAATGCCTTTTTTCTTCAGGTAGACGATTGTGTCTGGGCCGGGAGCGGGCCAGCCTTCCGATTTGCCGTTCAGCGGATTCAGCCACAACGCGTTATCGGCCGGTTGTGGCCTGAGGTATGTGTCGTTGTGACCAGTGTGGAAGATTACGATATCGCCAGACTTCAATTCGCCGCGACTCTCCTCAAACGTTTTGATATGATCGACCGTGATCTCCGGCGACGTCGGCCATTGCCGCGGCTTCGTGGTACCGACGAGCGAACGGACGTCAATCACGCGGGCCTCGCCACAAGCCCATGCCAGTGGAACTTGCTCGGTCGTCATCGAACTTGTGCCGCGGAGGCCGTATTTCGCTTCGTACTGTTCCAGCCATCCACGAATTTCAGGAGCGTACGGCACGGCTTTACCTGTGGGCGGTAACGCATACGACGGCGGAACTAAGTGTGTTCCTGCCATACTGTCCATCAGGTGGGTGTGATGGTGCATATCGAGGTATTCCGAGTAGAGAAAATCAACCTTGAGATACACCTGCCGGTGATTGCCCGTCCCGACGCCGGGCGAAGTGAGCGGCCAACCTTGTTCAAGCGTCGGGGAAAGGTCAACGACCCGTTTCAATTTGGACGCGGCAATCAGTCTCGCGGGCAGTTCTCCGCCGGCAATGGAAAACGCGCGACCTTCGCTGTAGGGCCCGTCTTTATGTTTGGGTCCGAGCATCGTGTAGAACGCGCCGGTTGGCGGCAGCTTGCCGAGGTTCGTCGCTCCCTCGGTCCAGATCATGCCGTGTTTTAGGCCCGCGTAATGTGTCGGCTCAGCGAGGTTCGGCAGCGGCCCCATGCTCGCACTATCGGTACCCAGCGTCATGACTTTGCGAGTCGCCAGAAACTCCATGCAGTCCGGATCGGGGTTGGGATAGCCGGGCGCCTTTCGGTCCAGAATGTCGGCGATGTAACGTGAACCTTGCGGAAATGGGCGGTAATATTTGTCCGAGTAATCGCTCCGAAAGAGAACAACATCACCGAAACGCAATGGTCGATGCTGCTTCTCGAACCGTTCAAGGTGTCCGCGCTGAACCAGCGGACTGACTCCTTTTGGGGCCTGATCGAGCAAATCGCGCACATCCACAACACAGGCCTCGCCGCCGAACTGCCAGGCTGCGATCTTGTCCGTGTACGCCAATCCCAGTGGCCCGGACTTGGGCCGCTTCAAATCGGGACGCGCCACAGAATGTGGCGGAACATCGAGTTGAGTGCCAGTGTTTCCGTCGATTAACAAAACGTCAATGTTATAGCTGCTGTCAGGGCCGATGGTTCGCTGGTGGGTGATTTGAAAGCGAGGAAAAGGAGCAGAGGGCCACGTGGCCGGATATTCGGGAGCAATCAGCAGTGAGTGGTCGATGAAGCGAGGTTCGTCAGCGGTGGCCGCCGCACACAGGCAGTAGGCAATGGGCAGTAGGCAATAGCGGAGGACAGGGATCCGCGGAGTGTGGCGCCGGGAGTTCATGTTCATCGGTATGATCCTTGGCGATATAAGTCCACGGTCTTTTGTACGCCCGCCGGCAATGGCGTCACCTTCCAGTCACTGAAGAGTTGCGCAATGTCACGGGGGTGTGCACGGCGACTCGACCGTTGACAGGCATCTGATTGTCAGATAATCTATTGCCCAGGAAACCATTTTGCAAGACACCCGCTCGCCACAGGGTACGATGTCCATGTTGAAGACACTGTCCCGCAGAAAGATCAGTGATCAAGCGGCTCAGCAGATCAAGGAGTTCATTGTTACGGAACGACTTGCGCCGGGTGATCGGTTGCCGACCGAAAGCAAGCTGGCTGAGACGTTTGGCATTAGTCGGCTCAGCTTGCGGGAAGCCACCAAGGCGCTTGAGTTCCTAGGGATCGTTGAGGCCAAGGCCGGCGTGGGCCTGACTGTCGGACAGATCGATTTCGAGCGAGTCACGGACCATCTGGGGTTTCATCCGGCGCTGCATCGCGCCGATCCGCTGCAGCTCATCGATACTCGAGTTGTCATCGAAACCGGCGTACTACCTCATGTCATTCGACGGATGGCGGCGGACCATTCAATTTACGACCGGCTACATTCGCTGGCGAACCGTTTTCGGTCGGCTCGCAAACTGCAGACTTGGATCGACCTTGACATCGAATTTCATCGCACGCTGTTGGAGTCGAGCGGATTAGCACCACTCGTTGCCTTCGGTGACCTTCTGCACGTTTTCTTTCAGCAATTTCGTGAAAGCGTGAAAAAGGCGGAGTGGCAAGACGGAGCCGAAAGTCACCAGCGGTTGATCGACGTGTTGCGCGACGGAAAATTAGAGCTCGCGACTGACGAGCTGCGTCAACATATCGAGAGCCATAAGATCCGGGTGTGATACAATGCAGAGCGGGCAATTGCCAAGTAGTCAAGCGGCTTTTTCTTTCGATTGACACCTCAACTTCAGGTGGATCTGTGAAAATATCAATCGAATGCGTCTGGCTCGGATGAGAAGGGGCGATTGCGGCGTCGCTAAAGCGTTACCGTTGTACGTCGGATGAGTTTTGGACCCCACGGGCATCTAGCGAACTGGACCAATTTCGACGAGACATGCGACGTCCTTCAGGAGATTAGCAAGTACACACCCGATGCCCCGATACTGACAAACCTCAGAATTGGCAGAGCCTCTCCTGATTGGGTGGGCTCACCATCATTGTAGCGATGTTCATCCTCATCTATTTCTGGCTGACCGGCACTTCGCATTAAACGAACTAATGAACGAAGGGTGTCTGCCGTGGAAGTCGCACAAACGGCATAACAACGGTGATGCACGGAGTTGCCGACGTCATTGCCAAAATCCACGACCGTCCGTAATTACATGCAAGAAATCAGTGATCCTTTCCCAGAAGTTCTCCATCGGCCGTCTCGCCCCGCATGAAGGACAAACGTCCACGAAACGGTCGCGCATCGTGCCGCCGAATCCATCCCGTTCGCCACCTGACAGGCCATCTGAATTCGCTGAATAGTGGCCGACATTGTCGCTGCGCCAGAGCCGAAACTTGGCGTCACATTTTCCACAATGCTCGGTGGGTGGGGGGCGATTGGCGGAGGCCGTTGCCGAAACTATCTGCGATTTCGCAAGTTCTCCACCGTCAAACCAAGTCCACTTGCAGTCGTAGCACACATCCAAGAAAAAGGTCTCGCCTGCGCGTCGTTTTGAGGTCATTTTCTTGTCACATTCTGGACAATGACGGTTCTTTCCGTCCACCGCCACGTCATCAGTCGCCTCCTGAGCAAGTTCGGCCGGGGTCTTCTCCTGCTTCATTTTGATGGACACCACTCGACCTGATCTCACCAGATATCCCCTGCAACTTCCGCAATGCCGAACAGTAAAACCCTCGTATTTCACGTCGATGAGCGGTGTCTGGCAACACGGGCAGAGCATGGCAAAACTCACTTGATGTTATCGAGTCGTTATTCGAAGGACTGGAGCGTCCACTCTTTCCAAGTTCAGCTCAATTTGACAAGGAATGTTCAATCCTATCACAGTCCAGCGTTTGTGGCGAGTTTGGCTGGGTGTGGTTCGCCTGTCTTGAAAGATGCCCGTCCTATTCAAAGACTCATCTCGCAAACATGAGGCACGCTGCACAGGCTCTGGGTAATCGCTCTTGGTAAGAATCTCATCCGAACCGAGCAGCGTCGTTCAACAATACTCCTTTGCCTGCAAGCTGCTCGCGAAGCACTTGGTTCTCCAACTGGAGGTACTCGATGACCATTTCCTGTTGCTCGCGAACTTACTCGACGAGTACGGCGAAGAGGCCATGCAACGGCTGGAGGAGAAGTAACGTAGGTTTGCTCGCGTTTGCCAAATGACCCCAGCAGCCGGCTTGCCTGCTAATATGTCAACGACAGCAGAGACGTCGGGTAACAACGCGTGAGCCTTAAGGCAATGAACCGTTACAACCGCCACATTTTTACGTCGGATGAGTTTTTGGATAGGACGGTGTTAATGGTACGACATTCTAAGGTTTTCTTTCCGAGTTCTCGACAGTGTTACCCGATGCAATTCATCTGCCATCTTAGGTCTGACGCTTACGTTCAGCTCGACGCGTCTCTTTTCGGGCCTGCTTTCGTTCGTTTTTCTCGGCTACGCTCGCCTGTTGGTCGGCGTTTTCCTGAGCGATCATCTCTGGCGTTTCGAACGTGATCGCCCCCAAGGCGCCTGCCCGCACGTCATTGATAAAAATCCGCGACGCGCGGTCATAGTCAACCCTGCCACCTTTGGCCAAGCAACCACGTTTTTTTCCCACGGCGTCTAACAAAGAGACTTGATCGACGGGCGTTTCGTCCAACGCGTATCGTTCGCGGAGTGCCTCGGGATAGTGTTCCAGGAGATAGCCCGCCACAAAGAACGCGATATCATCATACTCAATGGCTGTATCTTTGATGGACCCGATCGCGGCGAGTCGGTAGCCGCTGTTTTCGTTTTCTATGTTGGGCCACAGGACGCCGGGCGTATCGAGCAGCACAATCCCATCACCGATGTCGAACTGCTGCTGTTTCTTCGTGATGGCCGGTTCGTTGCCCGTCTTGGCAATCTTGCGGCCAGCCAGAACATTGATCAGAGTCGACTTGCCGACATTGGGAATGCCCACAATCATCGCCCGGATCGGTTTTCCAAACCCTTGCCGCTCCGGCAACATATTATGGCAGACTTCGGTAAGCCGCGCGATAGTCCCGGTCTGCGTCGTCGTGACGGCCCGCGACCAAACGCCATTCTGTCGCTCGAGGTGGGCTTGCCATTCGGCCGTCCGCACCGGGTCGGCCAGGTCGCTCTTGCTGAGCACCTTGAGGCATGGTTTCTTGCCCCGCAGACTTGCCAACATGGGGTTTTCACTGCTGAAAGGGATTCGCGCATCAAGCAACTCGATGATTAGATCGACCTTCGACAGTGATCCCTTAATCTGCAACTGGGCCGCGTGCATGTGCCCGGGAAACCACTGGATGTTCATGCTAAGTAACTCTCGAACTGTTACCAGCCGATGGTAGTAGGGAGTTGGGAGTTGGCCGATCCGCCCAGATGTGGTCGCCGCAACAAGATCTCTGACGTTTTGCCAGAGGGGTATTGATTATATCGGAATCGAGTCGTCCAGCGAATCGGGCGCGGTATGTTTTGGAGTGCTCCGACTTGTCGGAGCTTACGTGTTGAATGTTATGACCCAAAAACGAACGTCTGGATGAAAAACAAAGACGACTAGCGGTGGCTCATCTCGTACTCTCTGTCGAACGTCTGTCATCAAGATAATCGGACAAAAGTTGTCGCAACTCTTCGACGAGCTTTTTTGTAAATACAAAACCAGCTTGCGCGTCAGCTCTCTCCTTCTTTAGCCTTTTTTCCAGAGCCCGCTTTGTAATGTTCTTTGGTAGTGCTGTATCACTAGGATTGCGCTTCGTGAATACTTTATTCTTAGAGTCCGAAGGAGACCTGTTGCTCAGGCATAGGTAATCGACAACCATCTGTATGGCAAAGAACTTTACTTGGGCTTCGTCGGATCCAAGACAGAGTAGATCAAATAACATCTTCTCCAGGTTGAGATGTCCGGATCCCATTTCAACTCCGAGCTTAGCGCGAATTCCGCCGACTCCGAGGATACGGACATCTTTGCAGTGGACACCCCTTATATGTTCACGCATCACCATCAGATCGTCGAGCGGCTCCCGGTTAGCAGCGACAGGATTTCCAAAATCGAATAGAATTCCAATCCGAGGATGACCAACCCTTTCTACAACATCAATCATCTCATAGCCGGTAAGTAGCTCGTGTTGTTCAAGCAAAAAGTCCTGGTCCCATTTGTCGGCTATTTCCGCAACATATCTCATTTCGTCCACGGCTGTCTGGAGAATCTCTTTGATGGTTCCTCCAGTTCGAATGTAGCATCGGATGACGCGAGTTCCAGTGGCGCGAGCAACGCGGGACACATCCTCAATTTCACTTCTTGAAGTGGTGCTAATATCAAGCTGAATGTCTAACTTGCGTTGGCCTTGTTGCTCGGCCATCTTATGGAGAACGTCATCTGACTCGCCAGCAAGACAAACGCCCCGCCCGCCTTTAGCGTTGTGTAATTGAACACCATCGAATCCCCAATCTCGGGCGATATCGATGAATTCATCGCGGGTTAGTCCACGGTCGACGTTTAACTCTAAACTGTACCGGTTGAGATACCATCGTATATTCTCAATACGAAAAAGAAGCTTCTTTGCTAATGACTCATCCAGCAAAGGTACAGGAATACCCCAAGTACCATGTCCCTCACCGTCCACAAATCTGAGAAGCCTCTGCTGAAAATCCATTACTTTTTCGAATCTATGAAGAAGGTCCAAAGTGCTATTGAATTGTAGCAGGCACGCTCCGTGTCCCGTCCGCCGGTGCCGATTTGAATGTGGCACTCGGAGCGCGCCTACTACCTAACCAATGATTGTGGTCATAATACACGATTCTAGCGACCCGAAACCGTATTGTCTGTTGGAGTCCCAGGATACGTTCGATGGATGGTTCCGATGGTTGTGGCACGGCGAAGTGCTGGAAGTGTGTCTTTCCAAATCAACGGGACAGGTGCGATGCCGAAACAACCACGCCATCCGGTTCGTGCGGCAAACACACATAGCAGAGTACGGGCTACGATGAGAGTTTTGCTCGGTGCTCCCCGGCGAGAAAGCAAGTGCTGATCACCATAGCTAGCAGCGAGATAACCGCCATCGTCGTCAGAAACGACGACCAACCGGCGACCTTGATCATCTTTCCAGCGATGGGCGCAAACACCATGACCGCGCCATAGCCGCCGGCATCAATCAACCCGATCAACACACCGGATCGCGAGCGACCGAACTCGATGGAGAACACACTCATTGGGATGTAGTAGGCCGGCGAAACGGCCAACCCAAAGACGAAGGTTGCAGCGATCGCGATCCCAAAACTGGGGTTGAGCAAGAGCACACACATCGAGGCAAGTCCAACGCCCAAGAGGCAGCCGAGGATGCTCACTCGACCCCTGCTGCTGAGCACGTCGTAGAGCAAGCCACCAATGAGGACAGAGATGAACGAGCCAGCGGGAAACGCCGCCGATGCCATGGCGGCCGTCGGCGTGGCGATCCCGAAAGTTTGTTGAAAGTAAAGTGGCAAGAAGCTCAGTAGCTCCATCTGAATGGTCATCGCCACCATGGCAAGACAGATCAACCACACCTGCCTGCTCTTGAGGAAGAAGAGGAGAGTCTTGGCCAGGGTTTTCTCCCAGGCGTGCTGTTTTTTTATTGGCGTCGCACTTTTCCCTTTTTGAGGAGGCGGGAGTCCGACCTCACGGGGAGTTCTGAGCGACAGATAACTGCATAGCATGACAGTCAAAGTGACGCCGCCGGCAATGTAAAACACCCAGCGCCACGGCAGATAGAGGAGGACCGCGCCGAGAAAAAAGCTCGAGACGACGGCGCTGGCGCGCGAGCTCGTCGCGAT
Organism: Planctomycetaceae bacterium; assembly: GCA_012959465.1. Lineage (GTDB taxonomy): Bacteria > Planctomycetota > Planctomycetia > Pirellulales > Pirellulaceae > UWMA-0346. Next base: position 4,270 of record DUDC01000199.1, on the reverse strand, counting down.
GACGCCCCACACGCGACCAAGCTGGTCTGTGTCGAACCAGTCGCCGATGATCTTGGCCATCGCCGGCCATCCACCAGCTGCGCGGCGAAGTTCAGCAACATGAACAGCAAGTGTGCTGAAGAGAGTCCGAAGGCAATTGTCGCCGCTGCCATCGCCGTCAACGCGAAGAGGAACAGACGCCGCCCGCCGACGATATCGGCGAGCATGCCGTTGATCAGCTTTCCCGCCAAGGCGCCGCCCGCTCCCCACCCGAGCAATGCCCCGAAGCTAGCCTCGTCGATGCCCAAGGACGGATCGTCCACCAGATCGGGGGCCGCAACGTTGATCGAGGTGCGGCACAGAATCAACGCCGCATAGCCCGAGTACATACAGGCGATGGTAGTGAGTTGCCATCGAAGACGCATCGATGGCCGTTCGTATTCGAGTGTGCTTTTGGTCATCTTGCCGGATGCTGTAATGCCAGGTCGGAGAACCCCATATCATCTGCCATCACGATGATAATGTTCGGCCTTCCGGCGTCGGGGCTATACGTAGCGCGGCAGAGACCACCGTTGAGGGCCAGCGAAGCCAACAGTGCTAGGCAGCTACACAAACCGGGTCTCGTTGAATTGTCGTTTGTCGGCGGGCGATCATTGTACTTGTCTAACATCATTTGCAGTTGTCCTCGAACACCCTTGTAGATCCGTTCAACGAAACGTCTCCAGTACAAACTGGAGCAAGTCGGCGACGTCCTGAGGTTTGAGCCCCTCTTCCAATCCTTCGGGCATCAGAGATTTGGTAGAGGCTTGAAGTTCTTCGATGTCGCGTCGCAGGACTGTTTCTCGCTTGCCCCCGGCGGCGAGCAACGTGATGCTGCTGCCCGTTTCGGTTTCCAACATCCCGGTGAGAATTCGACCGTCGTCGGTGACGATCGAGTAGCTGAAGAACTTCGCATCGACCGCAGCGCTGGGGTCGAGAATCGAAGTCAGCAGTGTTTCCTTCGTCTTGTTGGTGATCGATACAAGCTGAGGCCCGACCTCATGTCCCTCGTCCTTGACTTTGTGGCAGTTGATACACGACTTGCGAAACAGAACAGCGCCTCGCTTGGCATCACCATCTAGTTTCAGCACTGGTTGGAACTGGCGCAGTATTTCATTGCGACTTGTCGACGCTTTGGTGGTCAGAGCCTTTCGCCATTGCGGCGCGTTTTTAGCTCGGTCCAGCAATCGCTGGCGGACTGGAGCACTCAACTCGGCGGCGAGGATCGTACCGGTTTCTAGACGTTGTCGAAGCGCCTCGGCCCACGGTCCGCGGCTTGCAAGTACATCCAGAATTTGACTGCGTAGCGCCGGGCTGTGTGATCGCCAACCAACGATCACAACTTCTGCGACCGAGGGCTCGCTACGTTGCGCCAGATGCGCCACGATAGCTCGCTGAAGAATCGCTGGCGACAGGGGAACGAGAAGCCGCTCCAGCAGCTTGAAATCGTCTTCCCGACGAGCCCTTTCGCGTCCCAATAAGAGGATGGACGCGACGCGGACATCTTCAGCCGTAGCGTGATTCGCAGCAGCCGTGCGAGCCTGTTGGATAGTCTCGGCGATGCGGTCAACGGCGGTTTCGTGCAGTTGGTCGGTGGGCCACTTGCGACTCGCAAGACCATCCAGTATCCGTGCAAGAGATTCGAATTGTTCCTTCGTGGGATGCTCGTCCCGCGTTTGACACACTGTTTCAACCACAAGGACAATCGTTTCCTTCTCACCCATCGCAACGGCCTGTCCGATCAGTTCCGAAGAGATGGGCTTGCTGCCGCGGTCGGCGGACTGGATGACGGCAGTCAGAACGGCCGACACATTCCGCGGATTCAGCGAACTCATGGCGGCGGCCAATATATAACGGTCGCCGGTCGCCCCAATCACCAGTCTGGCGAGCGCGGCGCTGGCTGTTGGGCCGTCGTATGCTCCCAGCGTTGTAGCAAGCTCCAAACGAACTTTGGCGTCCGGATCATCAACGAGCCGGGCCAATCGGTTGGCATCAACGACGACCCCCGCCGCGATTCGCACGGCATTTCGGCGTACGCCGGCGTGACTGTCGGTGAGCGCGGCTTCGAGTGTCTTGGCCGACAGCGCGCCGAGCCCGTCGAGCGTCCAGAGCGCGTGCAGTCGAGCCAGCGGTTGCCTGCTTGTTCGCGCCAACTCTTGCAGCGGTTCGATGGCCACTTGCTGCTTGCTTTTGACGAGCAGCCGCTGAGCGGTATCCCGTTGCCAGCCATTGGGGTTTTCCAGCACAGCGACAAGTTCCTGCGCTGACAGATCGGCGAGTTGAGGAACTTTGCGGGCTGGCCGATCGCTGCGCACAACCCGGTAAATGCGTCCGCGGTCGCTACCGGATCGGTACCACGGTCGGAGTTCGTCTTTACCGTTTTGAGGCAACCACTGCGGGTGTTCGATCATGTAGCGGTACATGTCGACAATCCACAAAGCGCCATCCGGTCCGGTTCTTGCCATCACCGGACGGCACCAACGGTCTTCGCTGGCGAAGAAGTCCGTCTTCTCTTCGGCTGGATCGCGACGAAATTTAAAGCTGACTCCATCGTCTGCGATTAAGTTGTGCTGCACCAGATTGTGGAAGGGTTCGCAGGTGAAAGCGTGTTGCTCGGTTCCGCGATCGAACAAGTGGTTGTCGCGGTAGATCATCGCCGAGCAGGCAGAAGTGAAACGGCCCGATTGTGTGAAGCTGTGATATCGTTTCTGTAACTTGCTCGCCGGATAGACTCGCGGGTTCGTCGGCGTGACGACCTGATGCTTCGGATCAGGTGGAGCGAAGTGCGGGTTGCGGCGGATGTGGTGATCGGCCAGCACATAATGCCAAAGCGGATGGCTGTTCTGCACGCCGAACCAGTTGCCCCAGTCGTCCCGGTTTCTGCCGTATTGAGACGGGCCACTTTGCGAATCGATGGCGCCCGTGTCTGGGCGAACACGAAAGTCCCGACTGCCGATCTGATGCTTCTTTCCGGTCTGGCGTGAAGTGATCTGGCTGTTCTTACCGTAGCCGCCATGATGACTGCCACTGGCACAATAAACCCAGTTGTCCAGTCCCGATCGCAATCCGTTCACACGCAGTTGCTGATTTCCTTCCAGGAAACCCGAGTACAGAACGCGTCGCACGTCGGCCTTCCCATCGCCTGAGCTGTCTTCCAGATAGACGATCTCCGGCGCGGCCGTGACCAGAATGCCGCGGCCCCAGACCAGAACACCGTTCGGAAAACTCAGCCCGTCGGCAAAGAGGGTTGACTTGTCATACTGTCCGTCGCCCGTGGTGTCTTCCAGGAACCGCACTCGTCCGCCCGGCTTGCCGTTGCCGTCGATGCCTAGAGGATAGTCGGCCATTTCGACGACCCACAGCTTTCCATCCGGCCCCCAATCGATGGCCACCGGATCCATCACGAGAGGTTCGGCGGCCACAAGTTGTAGTTCGAAACCACCGCGGACGTGGATCGTCTTGAGTGCTTCGGCAACGTCTGTGGGAGTTGGTTCTACAGGCTGAGCTGGTTGCGCATTTTCTGCCCTTTCAACTTGCTCGACACTCGAGGCATCGAAGTGAGCCTTCACTTCTTCCGCCTTCAATGCGCGATCGTAGACCGCGACTTCTTCGAGCATGCCCTGAAGATTCGCGAATTTGTCGGCGCGTCCGCCCAGCAGAATGTCCGCGCATTTTTTTGGATACCCGATGGGCAGGTTGGCCACGATCTCCGGTTTGGGACCTCCGTTTAGATAGACTGTGATCTCTTGATCCTGCCGAACCATCACGACGTGCGACCATCCTCCACGGGGGAGACGTGTTGGCCCTGCAATCAGCTCATCCCGCGCGTTGCCGTTGAAAACAAATAGACTACCCATGTTCGAATGTGTGCCGCCGATTCCCAGGTTGTCGCCGGACGCACCCTCGACTCCATCAACAGCACGGGAGAACAAGTAAGCCGTCACGGGCCGCGCAGTGACTGGCAACTCATTTCGAAACCACAGTTCCACGCTGTAGGTGTTGCCCAGTTTGGGAACCCGTGCTTTTACTCGGCCGCCGGTGAAATTCGGATTGGCAGCTCCCGGATTTAGCGGCGATGCTCCGTTTTCGTATATCGCCGAGTGTTGCCCAGACGAGTCCACCGCTAGTTGATTGGACTCGTCGTGTAGTCGCCAGAACGCAACGGGCTTCGATGTCAGAACGGCGTCAGCGTATTTCTTGCGCGCTTCCGCGTCCGACGGTTTCGCGCTGAGAACAACTGTCGGTTTGGGAC
>DUDC01000198.1 GCA_012959465.1 Planctomycetaceae bacterium | reverse complement strand
CTTGTATTGCTGCCACACAAATTAACTAATCTCGCGCGGGCTTCGCGTTGGTTGTACCCACATGGGCGATCAGTTCACTGACGATCGCGGCATGGGAGTCGACCAAGTTCTTGATGGGGTCAGCCGAAGTGGCGATATCGTATAACTCGAGTGAATTCTCCTTGTCGCCGGACCAGGAAATCAAACGATGTGTCTTGGAACGCACGCTTACCGCATTCGACCAGTAACTTCGAGAGATTGTGCGTACTTCTGAATCGGCCCGCTTCAACTCCGGATCATCCAGAAGCGAGCGGAAGGATATTCCGTCGAGAGGAAACTGCGTTTCGGTATTCTCAAGATCGCATAGGTCGACCAGAGTTGGATAGATGTCGATGCTGTCGACCAATGCGCGACACGACCTGCCATTGCCGCTGGTTGTCGGATCGCGAACCAGTAGCGTACTCCGCACGGCTCGTTCTAGCGGCGTGTGTTTTGCCCAGATCGCCGAATCGCCGAGGTGCCATCCGTGATCTCCCCAAACGACCACGATCGTCGATTCAGCGAGTCCCAAGTCGTCAATCGCGTTGAGCACCTTTCCGACCTGACGGTCGACATATCTAACGCATGCCAAGTAGGCTCGCCGGGCTTCGATTTGGTCGGCTGCCGCTAACGGGCGACTCTTTTTGAACGGCATGGTGTACTTGTAGAATTCGCCGCTTCGATGAAACGCTTTGCTTTCGGTTACGTCGGGGTGTGGCGGAGCAGGCACGTCAACACTTTGCAACGCTTCCCAATCCTGCTGTGGTGCGACGAACGGCAGATGCGGTTTGAAAAATCCAACCGCTAGAAAGAACGGTTGCGACTGGTTTTTTAGCTGACTCAACTGCCGTACGGCGGTTTGAGCAAGAAGGCCGTCTGGCAGTGCTTCGTCTTTTTGCACGGAGAATTCCATGAGATCGAGATTTCCTGTGCCATCCTCACGATGACGTCCGCCGGCATAGGCGAAGAAAATACCCCAGCCTCGCTTCCAGCTCCCGTATGGTGTGTCCAAGACGCTCCAGGCACCGGGCATTTCTAACCGTCCGTCTCCCTTGCCGTTGTACTGATAGACTTTTCCATCGGCCGTATGCGAGATCTTGCCGATACCGACTGTCGTGTAACCGTTGCGGCGAAACAACTCTGGCATGCTATTCGCGCCTTGCTGCGGTGAACTAGTAAGGGCTGATTCTCCCTGATGAAACGCGTTATTGTTGCGAGTTACTTTTGAAGAATAAGGACTTCGCCCCGTCAACATGGCGTACCGTGATGCGCCACAGGTGGCCACTTGCACAAAGTGATTGTGAAACAACACGCCTCGCGCGGCCAGGCGGTCGAGATTTGGGGATATTGCGTGCGCATGACCGTAACAGCCAAGTTCCGGACGCAGGTCATCGATGGCGATGAATACGACGTTCTTCTTCGCGACATCTTGCCCGTGGCAAAGTGGTGAATACAACAGGCCAACGACGAAGAGGACGGTCATTGCGCGGAACACCCGGATGAACGCGACCAAGGAATCATGTATCATAAACGCTCTCACAAGTATCAAGCACCGAACACCGAACACCGAACACCGAACATCCATGTCAAACCGACTCGCTGTCACAACGTCTCTCTGCTTCCTTCTCTTTCCCTTGGTTGCGTTGGCCGATGTCAGTTTACCATCGGTTTTTAGCGAACACATGGTTCTGCAACGAAAACAGCCGATCCAGGTCTGGGGCTGGGCCTCCCCGGGTGAGGGTGTCAAAGTAAAATTGGGCGAGTCGTCTGCCGTCACTACGACGGGGAAAGATGGGCGTTGGCAGCTGAAGCTACCACCGATGGACGCAGGTGGACCCCTTCAGCTGACGGTTCAGGCAGCAGACGGTCCCGCCGTCGTGGTGGACGACGTCTACGTGGGTGAGGTTTGGCTCTGTTCGGGCCAGTCCAATATGGCGATGAACGTTTCACGTGCGCGGCAAGCGGATGTGGAAACGGCAGCGGCGAACCATCCTCAGATTCGCATGTTCAAGGTTGCATCAGCGCCAAACACCGAGCCACAGGAAAAGTGTCAGGGTAGTTGGAGCGTTTGTAGCCCCGAGACGGTCGGTAGGTTTTCGGCGACGGCCTATTTCTTTGGGCGCAAGTTACACCGAGAACTAAACGTTCCCGTTGGACTCATCAACTCCTCCGTCGGCGGTACCTCGATTGAATCGTGGACCAGCATGGCGGCGCAGAGTAAGGTAGCTACGATCGAGCCGCGATTAGACGCTTGGCGAGAACAAGATGCAGCGTTTGACGCAAAAAGAGCGACGGCTCAATACGAAAAGGCGGTTGCTCGCTGGGAAGTGCAGCGAAAGAAAGCCCTGGCTGATGGTAAACGCGCGCCGCGAAAACCGCGTGAAGCATCGCAGCCCCGCTTGGACCGCAACTATCCGTCGAATCTTTTCAATGGCATGATTCATCCGATTGTCGGCTACACGATTCGTGGAACCATTTGGTACCAAGGCGAAAATGCATCCGGACGCGGATTTGCCCAACTGTATCAAGCACAACTCACCACGCTGATCCGCGATTGGCGCCATCGTTGGGGGCAGGGCGACTTTCCATTCGCCTGGGTCCAACTGCCGAACTTTCGTGCCGCTCAGACGGAGCCGAGCGAAACGACCGGTTGGGTGCTCGTTCAAGAAGGCATGCTGAAGACGCTCAGCGAACCGTACACTGGCATGGCGGTGACAATCGATATCGGCGAAGTGAATGACATTCACCCCAAGAACAAGCAGGACGTTGGTAGTCGGCTCGCCGCTTGGGCGTTGGCGGATGTCTACGACCGCCGGGGCTTGGCGATGGGACCGATCGCGTTCGAGACGATATTTGCCGAGGGGCGAGCGGTTGTGAAATTTGTGCATGCCGCGGGGCTTAACGCCGCGGGGAAGCCGATCGAGGGCTTCGCCCTCGCAGGTGAAGATCGAGTTTTCCACTGGGCGGAAGCGAGGCTCGATGGCGACGTCGTGGTTGTTTCCTGCAAGCAAGTGAGCAAGCCGGTGGCGGTGAGGTACGCTTGGGCCCAGAATCCGAAATGCAATCTTCGCAACGGTGCTGGAATTCCTGCCTCTCCTTTCCGTTCCGACGATTGGGATGAGTCTCAAAACCAATGAGCGGCGATCAGGAAAACCCAACGGCCCCCAGGCCCGATCGAAGCGAATTATTCTCGACCTCGCTGGCCGCCCGTGAGATCCGCATGGTGGCCCGTACATTCCGCTGGACGGCTTTGGCGGGACTTGCGTTTTCGGCCGCAATGTTGGTCCAATCCGTCCCGAACATTCGGCTCGCTCAAGATGCCAACGAGTCAACTCTATGGTGGGCCATGGTCCCCATTTCTTTGCTCTTTGGCGCCGCGTTCTTCGTGCTACTGGTGGCAACCAAGAACCTCAACACGGGCCATCCATCAGGACGGAAGCAAGCGATCCTTGCTTGTCATCTGATGTATTTCGGCCTACCTCTCTTTACGATCGTCGGATGGATCTGCAAACGAAAAATCATCCAACACTACGATGACTATTGCGAACTCGTAGGTCACTTTCGGCGAAAGTGACCTACCTTGCCCCGTCAAAGCGTCTGCGATACCTTGCGTTATCTAAGTACCAGGCCTCGGAAATAGAACGAGAATATCATGCGCTGCCAGTGTTCACCTGCCTATCTGTGCTTGCACGTCATGATGGGCGCCATCTTGATTGCCGCAATGATATCGTTCGGCGGGAGTGGAAGGGCTGCGGAGGCGATGAAACCGTTAGTCGATTCGTCTGATCGATTGGTTCTGGTCGGGCCGACGATGATTGAGCGGATGCAACGGTACGGATACTTGGACACGCTGCTAGCTCAGCGGACCGCGGGAAAGATCGAGACGCGGAACTTGGGTTGGAGTGGTGACACGGTGTTTGGAATATCTCGCGCCGTGTTCGGAACACAAGAGGTTGGCTTCAATCGCCTTGTCAACGACGTCGTTCAGGCGAAGCCCACCGTCATCTTGTTGGCGTACGGCCGCAACGAAGCATTGGAAGGTCGGATTGGGGAGGCGGTCTTTGAAAAACAGTACCGCCTGCTGGCGTCAACGCTGGTCGAGAAAACCAAAGCACGTCTGATCTTGCTTCAACCCAGAAGAGTTGAGTGGCAAGGGCCACCGCTCCCCGCGCCGGCAAAGTGGAACGGCAATCTCGACCGTTACCGCAACATTATCCGCCGGATAGCGAACGACATAGACGTGACACTGATTGAGTCGACTGCGACAGACGATTGGACGATCACTCGCAACGGGCTACACCCAACGCGCGCCGGTTTCTGGAAGTACTCGTCGTGGCTGGCCGATCAGTTGATTCCACCCCCATCGTCCCATGTTTGGCAGATATCCACCGCACCGGATTCGCCGATCCAGGCCAGGAAGCTCACGAGTGTCGTCTACCAGTTCACGATCGAGGGCCCGCTTCCACCACCGGATGCTCCAGCGGGGGCAGCCAATCATCGTCTTCCGACAATTAAAATCGCTGGCCTTCCGGAGGGCGAATACCAACTCTCGAACAATGGCGTGCCCTTGAAGACCGCTTCCGCCAAAGACTGGAAACAGGGCCTCAAGGTGTCAGCGTCCGGCGGAGCCGTGCAAACGGAGAAGATTCGCCAGTTGGCGATCGCCAAGAATCAACTCTACTTTCACCGCTATCGACCGCAGAATGAAACTTACCTGTTTTTGTTTCGCAAGCATGAACAAGGTAACAATGCTGTGGAAATACCACAGTACGAACCACTCGTCGCCGCACTCGAACAACAAATCGCTAAGTTGGCCAAACCGACTCCCACCGTCTATCGTTTGGCGAGAATTCGATAGCTGAAGCAATCGTACAGATTCGATCGATTCCATTTCACAAACTATCTCCATCATGCACGCACTTCAAAACTCTCCTCGACTGGGTTCGTATCTCTCATTTTCGACCAGTCTCCTCCTTTTGCCGGCCGTGTTCCTGCCATCATCCGCGGTGGCCCAGCGAAACTTGAAGGACATCCCATCGACAAAAATTGACGACGAGTTGGCGTCGTTTGTGGTAGCGGATGGATTTGAGGTAAATCTCTACGCGTCGGATCCCAAAATCGCGAAGCCAATTCAAATGAACTTTGATGCCGACGGTCGGCTCTGGCTGGCGACGAGCGAAGTCTACCCACACATCAAACCGGGCCAGCAAGCAGACGACAAGATTCTCATTCTCGATGACACCGACCGCGACGGCGTCGCCGATAAGACAACCGTTTTTGCCGATGGGCTGTTGATTCCGACGGGCGTCCTGCCCGGGGACAAAGGTGCCTACGTCGTTAACAGCACCGAGTTGCTCCATTTTCGCGACACCGATGGTGACGGAAAGGCCGACCGATCGACCGTCGTCCTATCCGGGTTCGGTAGCGAAGATACCCATCACCTGTTGCACACTCTGCGGTGGGGACCCGATGGCGCATTGTATATGAACCAGTCGATTTATATTCACAGCCACTTGGAAACGCCATATGGAGTGCGACGCCTCAATGGTGGAGGGATTTGGCGATTCCGCCCCGACACCCTGGAACTCGACATCGTCTGCGAAGGGTTCGTAAACCCCTGGGGAAATCACTTCGATGACTGGGGGCAACAATTCGCTACCGACGGCGCTTACGGCGAGGGAATCAATTATGTTTTTCCGGGCGCCATTTATGTCACCGCGCCCAACGCGAAGCGGCGCCTGCTGGGGCTCAATCCCGGAAGTCCTAAACACTGCGGCTTGGAGATCGTTGGCGGTAGCCACCTACCCGATTCCTGGCAGGGAAACATGATCACCAACGACTTTCGAGCACATCGAGTCTGCCGATTTGTGGTTAGCGAGGACGGATCCGGTTATGCATCACGACAAGAGGTGGAAGTGATCAAGTCGTCACATGGTTCGTTTCGTCCCATCGATGTGAAGCTTGGGCCCGACGGTGCGATCTATATTGCCGATTGGTACAACCCCATCATTCAACACGGCGAGGTGGACTTCCGCGATTCGCGACGCGACCACGTTCACGGCCGGATTTGGCGTGTTTCGGCCAAGAATCGACCTCCGGTTGAACGAACCCTGATCACCGGCCAGCCGATCGAGAAGTTATTGGATCTGTTGCGATCGCCGGAGCCGTGGCAACGCCAGTTCGCCAAGTTGGAACTCAAGCAGCGTGAACCGGTGCAAGTGGTGGCGGCACTTGGTCAATGGCTCGAGCAGTTAGATCGCGACGACCCGCAGTACGGACACAATCGACTGGAAGCGCTTTGGCTCTACGAATGTGTCAATCAAACAAACTTGCCGTTGCTACGACAATTGTTGGGTTCCGCCGACCATCGTGTTCGCGCCGCGGCTATGAAGATTGCCGGCGATTGGCACTTGAGTTTTCCCGATCGATTGGAGTGGTATCAACGTGCCGTCCGCGATGAACACCCGCGAGTTCGTCTGGAAGCCGTTCGCAATCTGGCACGAGAAGACACGGTGGAAGCCGCTGTCTGGGCTCATCGGATCCTCGACGCACCGATGGACCGGTTCCTCGATTTTGCGCTCTGGCAGACTGCCCGCGACCTGCAGTCCTCTTGGCTTTCCGCGTTGCAAAGTGGCCAGCCGACATTCCCAGACTCAGCTCACTTGATCTTTGCCTTGAAAGCCGTTGAATCACCCAATGTTGTTCCTCCGCTTTTGAAGTTGCTTACCGAGACAGAGGATGTCAAATCGCGAGGTGAAATGGTGGGAATCGTGGCGAACTTGGCGAGCGTCGAGCAAATAACCGCGTTACTCGATTGGTTGGCGGGCGTTGCCGCTGGCGAACGCGCCGCCTATCTTGAACACGTCCTGACCGCAACGGCCCAGAGTAATCGTCGACCGCAGGCGTCACAGCACAAACGCATTGTAGGCTGGCTTAGCAGTGATGACGCCAGATTAGTCAACGTGACGGTGAGGGCCATTGGTGATTGGAAAATCACGTCCGCCGAACCGACGCTTGTCGGCTTGCTCACGGACTCCAAGGCGTCGCCCGAACTCAAAAACGCTGCGATCCGCGGGTTAGCGGCCCTGGCAACCGATTCGGCGTTGGATAAAGTGACCGCCATCGCTCGTGGTTCTGATGATGCTGTTCAGACGAGTGTTGCGTTGGAGGCTCTGGCCACACCTCGCCCCGGTTTGGCGGCGAGTTTGTTGGTAGCAAACGCAGCGGCCGATTCGCAGAGTGACGCGACACTTCGCGCGATCCTTGCGCGGCGTAACGGTGGCAAGATACTCAACGGAGCGTTGACGGGGAAGAGTCTACCAACGGAAGTCGCCAAACGTTGGATTCGATTGGCCAGGCAAGCCGCTCAGCCGGACGACGAACTGATTGCGGCACTGCGAACGGCCGGAAACCTCGAGGCTTCGGCATGGAAGTTTAGCAAGGAGCTAAGCGATCAATTGGTTGCCGACGTGCACCGCGTGGGAGATCCAAATCGGGGTGAAACGATCTATCGCTTGGCAGGCCTACAATGTCAAAAGTGTCACGCCATCGCTGGTGTGGGCGGGCGGGTTGGCCCGGACATGATCAGCCTTGGAGCCAGCGCGCAAGTGGACTACCTCGTCGAGTCGCTGTTGGCTCCAGCCGCCAAAGTGAAAGAGAACTTCCATTCGTTGGTCATAGCAACGGACAGCGGGAAAATCGTTACCGGTATTGCGGTTCGCCGGTCCGAACGAGAATTGGTGCTTCGCGACGCGGAAGATCGCTTAGTGACCATTCCGATCGACTCCATCGATGAGGAAAACGAAGGTCGATCTCTTATGCCCGAGGGCCTGATTGACGAATTGTCTCGACAGGACTTGGTGGACTTGGTTCGCTTCCTCTCTGAATTGGGCAAAGCCGAGTTTGCGATCGGCAACCAACCCGTCGTACGAAAGTGGCAGGCACTTCTCGCCACCGATCAAGCCCATCGGCGAATTAAACGCACGAGTTTCGATCAAGCGACCAAAGCTGACGGAGCGTTCCAGTGGAAACTGGCGGCTAGTCAGGTCAGCGGTGACTTGCCGACGTCTGACTTACCCATCTTCATCGACGCCAGTTTTGTCGTGAAAGAGGCCTCGATGCGAACCGTATTCCTGCGTACGTTTGTCAATGTATCGACCGCCGGAAAAGTCAGCCTTCATTGGAATTCAGCTAACGGTATCCTGCTCTGGGTGGACGGACAGCCTACGCCGATTGACACCGAAACGTTGGATCTGACGAAAGGTGGTCACCAGTTGACGGTGGCCGTCGACATCGTCAAGCGGAAAGACCCCATACGACTCGAGATCCAACCAGCAACTGGTTCGCAAACGGTCGTCCAATTGAATCAATAGGGTATCTACCAAACCGACACTTCGTGTCTTCGTGTGAGCCGCTTGTCTATTGACAAATCCCCTGCCACATTTCTTACGCCGCATGCTCGCGGACAAAGTCTTGCTGAAGAGGGCAGAGTGATTCGACGGCGTCCTGATCGATGATCGTCGTCCGATCCAGCACGGCGGCATCGCCACTGTCACGATCCACAAAGGTCGCTCCAAACATCGATGCGCCGGCGAAGTTCGCACCGCGCAGATCCGCACCACAAAAATCTGCGCCTTCGATGTCGCTCTCTTCAAACGTCGCGCCTTGCAGTGAGGCGCAGCGCAGCTTTGCACCTGAGAGATTCGCTCTGCGAAAGTCCGCGACATCAAGATTGGCGGCACAGAAATCTGCGTTCCGCAAGATTGTATCTACGGCCGTCAGGCCGGCCAAGTCGCGTCCGCGGGCGGCAAACCCCATCAAGTTCTCACCGTCGAGACGACGGGTAGCGAGCAAACGGGCGGCCAATTGCTTGTCGACACTCGTGGCAATAAACTGTTCTTCCTTCCATGGATCACCCACGTTGTGATAACCGGCCTCCGTTTCCCAATACCCCAACTGGTCGTCGGCCGTAAACTCAATCTCAGTCAGCCACTTGAGGCTCTTATAAAAATACCGTCCCGGCACAACACTCCGCAGTGGTCCGCCATGTTCGACAGAAAGCGGCTCACCGTCGAAGTGGGTTGCCAGAAACGTGCCCAAGTCCAAGGCATCCTTCACTAGCAGCGATGTACTGTGAAGGCGTTCCGTCTTGGCCACAAATCGCAGGAACCGAGAGGACGACGTCGGCTGAAAAAAGTCGAAGATCTTCGATAGAGCAACACCACAGAACCGGCAATCCAAGCGGCTCCATCGCGTGACACAATGGATATCGACCGTAAACTCCTCCGAGCCCAACGCGGTTATCTCGTCGAGCGTTAGCCGGACCGATCGATCGCCCTCTAATAGACTCAAAGCCCAAGGTGTGTCAGCCGAAATGGGTGATGGAACGCGCTCGCCTACCAGCGGCCACTTGTCGGCGGCGACAAGTTGTTGGCCCGGTGGCAGTCGATCGCCGAGTTCATTCATCGAGGTACCCAGGGACCGTCTAAGACGTCAGCAACTTACCAATTTCAAGGATCTGTTCGGCGTCCAGGACTGCATTGTTGGATTCAAAGAGCTGTTCGAGTGCCCGTTTGTGAATCTTCATTTTCAGGCCGCCGACACCGATTGCACCGTAGCAGGCGACGTTACCCTTCATCTCAGCTTTGTGCATCACGTCGATACCATCGATGCCCAGCGGAGGTACGGCGTTCAAGTCCACAGCCACTCGCAACTTGGCTGAATCTTGCCAATCGGCGGCCTCCGCCAAACAGATCCCGGCCGCTCCACAGGCGATGAGTGCATCGGCCTCGGCAATTGTCTGTTTGAGGTCGACGCCTGATGTCACGATCGACTCGACTTGAGCACCCTCGACACGCGATCGAATCTGCTGACAGGCCTGATCCGCGCGGTCTTGATTTCGAGAACCGATCAGCACCCGTGCGCCGGCTGCCGCGGTGAGTCGAGCTACCCGTTGTCCAACGGGTCCGGTACCGGCCAAAACAACGAGAGTTGTATCTGACCAGGAGACGTGTTTTTCCGCCGAGAGTACAGCTGCCGCTGCGGTGGTATTCGCTCCGTTGGCATCCATCATCACAGACACCCGCATCGGCCCAAAAAAAGTCCTTACCACGCGCTCGGTCAGTAGTTCGCCGTGTTGCACGTCGCTGCCACCGACGAAGATCGCGGTACTCGCCAAGTCGGCAAGACCGCGAGTGAAAATGCACCCATGGACAAGCGGCTCGACATCGTCGACCGTGACGTTCCCGTACTGCAACAACCGCTCCACTCCAGTGTCTGCAGCGACGACCGCGTCAAAGACACTCGCGTGCTTGTCGCCGTCTAACTGAAGCAGGATCTTTTTCTTCATAATTTGTGCCGTAGAGTTCGTAACCCGATGCGTAATCGAGGGCTGCAATCTGCGTCGTCCCTCACCAAACATACCACAACAAAAAGCGAGCCCACTTTGCGGTGGGCTCGCTTGCTCATTGTCAGTCTGGCGTTTCGCCCTAGAATCCGCGGAACGGATGTTCGGCCGATTCGCGCTGTTCGACCATTTCATCCGCGGTGGGAGTTCCTGCCATGGCGTTGATGATCGATTGCTTGGTCGCCTCGTAGTTGTACTCGTAGATCTTCTCGTCCGAGGCAGCTTCCCAGTGAATGAACACTCCGCAGACAATGCAAAGTTCTTCACATCGTTCTTTGGGAATCACGCCATCGGCAACGCAATCGGCAACGGCTTTTGCCACGGCGGCTTGCGCGGGGCCAAACATCTGTACCGCTTGTCGAGCACCTTTGATCGTCACTTTCGTGATCATCACGGTCGCCGGCTTGACGGCCACGTTCGGCGCCAAAACGGCTAGCAAGTTCGAGTGGCCTGCACTCTGGGTCGCCAATGCGCTCGCGAACGCATTCCCAACCGGACCATCTTTGGCACCGATCAGCAAGTCAATATGGGCAACCTCATTGCCGTCGCCAGCGAGGGCTTCACCAACATAGAAAGACATCTGGCAATCTCCATCTCAGATTTTCTAAGGCGGCGCGGCCGCCAACCACTGTGTCAAAACGCAAGCGAGAACCTATCATACGACCATGCAAATGCAACCACCCAACCCGCCGGGCCAGCTCGAATCGCAGTTCGCGGTCACCCCATCGGACGTCGATCGCCTGCTGGTGATCGGGGCCAGTTGCCGTGCTCTGGCCCAAGCGGCCGTCAGGGAAGGCCTAAAAGTCGACGCGATCGATCTATTTTGTGATACAGATCTGAAAACCGTGGCGCAAACCGTCAGGCGGATCGAGACCTTTCCCAACGATATTCCCCGGCTCACAGCTGCAATGGACCGTCAGTATTGGATGTATTCGGGCGGGCTGGAAAATCACCCTGGCGCCATCGATGAGGTCTGCCGAAGTCACCCACTGCTGGGAATTTCGGGGGAGAACTTGCGGTCGGTACGCTCGCCCGAGTCGCTGGCCCAACAGGTGAAGATTCCGGATACCCGCGTCTCGTTTCCTCTGGGCGAGGGCACTTGGCTACTCAAGCCGCGTCACTCGGGGGGAGGTCTCGGGATTCACCTCGCCAACTCCGAACCATTTTCGTCAGAGTCCCATTACGCACAACGACAGATCCAGGGAACAACCGGAAGTAGTCTGTTTCTCGGAGACGGTAAAAGCGAATCTCTCCTGTTGAGTTCATTTTACGCGATTACCTGTCCCAACGATCCCTGGCGTTATTTCGGCAGCATCGGACCCATCAGCTTGCCGGCTGTCACTGGTCAGCGCTGCGCCGATGTGGGGCGCCCTCTCGTACGAGCGTACGCCCTTACTGGGTTGTTCGGTGTCGATTGGATACTCGACGATGATGGACAACTTTGGGTACTGGAAATCAACCCTCGTTGGACAGCCACCGCGGAGATCTGTCACCGTGTCCATGAATGGCCACTTGTCCGCTGGCACATCAACGCCTGTCTCAACGGTGAACTGCCTTGTGAACGACCGGCGACGAGCAACCACATGATGGCTAAACGAATCCTCTACACTCGACAGGAGATTGTCTTCGAGGCACAGATGTTGAAAGAGTGGGAAGATGCGGTTTCGGCCGAGTCCATCCAATGGTGTGACATTCCGCATGCGGGAACGACCATTCAATCCGGCCAACCTGTTTGCACGTTCTTGCTGTTATCGGACAATCACGATCCGCAGTCGTTGCATGCGTTCACGGAAACGCAAGTCGAAAAACTCCAGCAATGCAATTCGTTCCTGCACTAACAAGCCGAGCTTTCCGGTGGGCCACTCGCGTCGATTTGCCCGTCGTCCACAATGGCTCGGATTGCCGCGAGGAACACAAGCCCGCGCACCAGCGCACCGGCAGAGTTGCCGATGCAGATCGCCGATGCGGCGCCCACCGCACCACCGCTGGGGATCCACCACAGGGCGAGGCTGACGGTCGCGACCAGCGCGACGATATCCGCAGACAGATTCAGTTTCGGGCGTTCAATGGCCCACAGTCCGTTTCCGAAAATGACCGAGGCGGCAGTGGCGAGAACGGCTGCTGCCAGCCAGGCCAGCGTTGTACCTTGTCCCGTGAACCGGCCATCATAGACCAGTCGAGCGAGAATCCAGTCCCCGGCCACTACAGCGACGATCAGAAATCCGCCGACCGCTACACCCATCACTGCCGCATTGCGACCCAAGACGCCGAGCAGCGCCCGTTTACCGTTTTCTGCATAGGTCCGCGCGGCTGCCGGAGTCAGCCCATTGGCAAGTCCAATCACAAACATCGTGGCTACCCCACTGATCGTTGTGCACGCGCCGAGGAATCCGGCTTGCGAGCGATCGGCCATCAGAGCGACTAGCCAAGGGAATACGTGGCTCAAGACGCCGACAACAGCGAACGACAACAGAGCCCAGCGACCGAAGGACCAATTCTCCTTCCATGCCTGCCATGTTTCGCGGCGAAACGTCCAACGCACCGGCGTCCAACGTAACCACACCAAGGTCATCACACCGCTGGACAGACCGAGCACTGCGAACGTCTGATAGAGCTCCAGCTGTGCGGTCGAGCAGAGTACGTACAGACCGCCAAGTTGAACGACGGCGACAGCCACATCGAGTGCTACGGCGGACAGATGTTGTTCGCGGGAAAAGCAGACAAAGCGGACGAACATCCGCATCAGATAGCACGGTGCAGCGATGCAGAGTGCGGCCAACGCCGGGAGTGACGACCAACCATTGAGTGCTGCAACGATCGCCCCCCCGAAAAATAGGGCGCAGGTGATCGACAAGACAACGAATTCGTGAAAGAAGACCGCTCCCGTGTAGCCATCCAATTCGGTGCCCGCTTTCTTTTGGTGCGAGCGAACGGCGTACGGAGCGGTCAACAGCTGAGCTTCGACATTTAACGCCAGGAGGACGAACGCCATCAGGCAGTAGTAGTCACCCAGACTCTCGAGAGGCAGTGTCCGTCCGATCTGCCGGATCCAAATCAAGTTCGTCAGACTGACGACAGCCTGGTCGACCACGGTCAATAGACCACCGCTGGCCAGCGCAGCAGCAAAAGCAGCAATACTTGGTGCCAGTCGCCATGGGCGGCTTACACTCTGCTGCTTCATGGGAGGTTTCCTCTGTCCCTGCGTTGTGATCGGTGATTGTCGAGCTGTAACGGACCCTCAAGGTTACGTCGCTGAGTCGCTTTCGGCCGGTGTTTCTTGGCTGCAATTGGCTCGAACAAACTCTACAAACGGCGCATTCTCAGACACCTGGCAGCGAGTACTTGCTCTTCCCTTGTCCCCGTGTTTTTCGCTACCATCATCGGACAATTGCCAAGGAAGGACCATGGATGAGTCGCCGTCGTGAAGATCAGAATCTGCTGTTTCGTGTGCTCCGGAAAGCCGCTTGCGCCAACACCCATCACAAGCTGGCGCTCGATTCTCTAATGCACCTCAACGGGCCCATGATGGAGCAGTGGCGGAACTTGTTCCTGCGATTCAACTCAGCCTATCTGGACGGATCCAAGGCGCCCGACAAAGAATTCAAAGATTTTCGCAATCACGTCATTCATGTCCGACAAAACAACTGGGGCGGCGCGGTCGGCCAGGCACAGAAGTGGTACCAGCGAGCGGTCGAGGAATTCAAGCAGTCGCATTGGGAAAAAGGAGTCTATTGCTGTGGCGTGCTCGGTCACTACTATTCCGATCCGCTGATGCCGCTGCACACGGGTCAGTCGGATGCAGAGGCGAAGATGCATCGCGCGTGCGAGTGGACTGTCAACAAATCGTATGACCGTCTCATCAAGATTTTAGAAATCCTCTTTGAGTACCCGACGATCACGTTGACACAGAAAGACGATTGGCTTGAGCAGGTGATTTTGGAGGGCGCCAAAGAGGCGAATCAACACTACGAGTCACTGATCGAGCACTACAGTCTGGAGAAAGGCGTCCGCTCGCCGGAGCAGGGACTGGACAAAGTGGGCCAGTCGATCATCAGTCAGATGCTTGGTCGCGCCATGATTGGGAACTCGCGAATTCTGGAACGCGTGTTTGCCGGTGCGGCCGTGCGCCCGCCGGATGTGGTCCCGTCGTTGCACGCGATCGTCGCCACCTTAAAGGTGCCAGCGCATATTGTGGTGAATCAAATCGAGGACGCGCAGGAGCGAGCGATCGTCAACCGAGTTTACCGTGAGGTGCGTCGGACTGGGCACGCGAGAGAATCGTTGCCTGTCGAGCAGATCGCTGTGCGAAACGCATTTCAATTCGACGAGCAGAAGAAGGGCGAGCAGCAGAGCGGCAATCAGCAATCTCCGGCACCTGCACAACAGACGGACGTTCGACGGCAACGTCAGTCGGAACCACCAACGGAACAACGTGAGGAGCGCGAAGATAATGCCGTCACGCGTCAGTCGACCGAGCCGCGACGATCGCTTCGCTTTCCAAAGTGGCCGCAGTGGAAGATCGGCGAGCAAATTGGCGGGATGTTGGATTGGGCGCGGGGAGCATTTTCACGGCGGCGACGTGGTGACGGCGACCGAGACGATTCCGCTGGAGATGCCGAACGCGAGACGCTGGCGGCTGACGCGAAACAACGCGTGGAGCGGCCGGTTGTACGGCCTGCTGAGCGACCAGTGGAGCCACCCGTCGAGCCAGTTGATGAACCGCAGCCCGAGCCCCGTACGCAACACGCCGGCAGTTTGGAGACCAAATTCTATTTACAGCTTGACGACGAGCTGGTTGCCGCACCTTCGATCGGCAAGAAGACGGCTAGGCGGTTTGCGCGTATCGGTGTGGCAACGGTTGATGATTTTCTCGCGATCAAGCCAGCGGTAGCGGCGGACGGGATCGACGCGCAACACATAACGGAGCAGACGATTCGTCAGTGGCAGGATCAAGCAAAACTGGTCTGCCAGGTACCCGGATTAAGAGGTCATGATGCGCAGATCTTGGTTGGCTGTGACTATCGCCATCCGAACCAAATCGCTCAAGCGGACCCAGATGAGATGCTGGCAAAGGTCGAACCCTATATCCAGACCCGCGAAGGGCAGTGGGCCGTCCGAGCGGGCAAGGCTCCGGACCGAGTGGAAGTGGTTGGCTGGATTGCCAACGCAGGTCGCTGCCGAAAGCTCCGCGCCGCGGCGTGAGATGTTGACCGGATATGTGCGTGAGAGGTGCCATGACGTGGCATTTCAAGCCGCTCGAAGGGCTAATATTGCCGCCTGGAACAGCCTCGCCAACCAGCTGTTCGACCTTTGATTACACCCCCCGCCGTGGCCGTTATCGCTGGAACCAAGTGCCTGGTACTGCACGACTTAGCACACGCCTCTCAAACGTAACTCATGCCTTGCCAACAATTTGCCGATAGACTATCATTGTCCCTTTCCTGGCGCAGGCCAGGCCCATTCCCCTGTAGCTCAGTTGGTAGAGCAGGCGGCTGTTAACCGCCTTGTCGCAAGTTCGAGTCTTGCCGGGGGAGCTGATAATTCGGCTACGGAAACAGCCGACACACGGGTTGATACGCGACGCCGAGAGCTTCTGGCTCTCGGCGTTTTCGTATATCTATAGGTGACAAAGGGATTTGCGACGACGAGATTTTCCCGCAAAGCTCTCTGGGCGTACTGTCAAAAAACTCGAACGACCCGCTGTCCGCGTGTATTCCGTAGGCTGCAGACGATTGCGTTCTCAAATCTCGATCGATTGTCGCGTCTCAGAGAGATTGTGGGCATGAAAGATGTCCACAGGATAAGCTCGTGTTGGCTGTTTCGGCCGATCAGCGCAGCATCAAACGCAAACACTCCGCACCGTATTTCGACGAGGCAGGTTCAAGCGGCGCGTCGATGATAGTACTTCAACATGCCGCCGAGTCGCTCTCGACATTCGATCTTGCCAGCGATCGCGCCCGTCTCGTCGGATGGATCGATGAGTCGATTGCTCAAACCTTGGTGATTGCGTTCTTGATGAAAATGCTCGACGTATTGGTTGATGGCCCGTTCCAGCGATTGGCGACCAAAGAAGATCATTCGGTCGAGACACTCGGACTTCAAACTTCTGAACCAGCGTTCCATGTAAGCGTTCAAATTTGGACTTCGAGGAGGAAGCAGGACAATCTCTATTTCCGTGTGGTCGCTGATGAATTCTCGTAAGGCCAGGAAACTGGCGTCGCGGTCCACGATCAGGTGACTTGCGCCGTTCAGGAATCCGTCGACGTCGTCGGTCAGTTGGCGGCAAGTTTGTTGCACCCATTCGGCCTTCGGATTGGGAGTGATCCCCGCGATGTGCACACGTCGTGTCTTCAGATGCATCACCGCCATTACGTAGCACGTTACCAATCCACTGGTCGTCCAGACTTCGACGGTCGTGAAATCCGTCGCGAACAGCGAGTCCCAGTGAGCTTTTAGGAAGTTGCCCCACGTCGTTGATTGCTGGCGTTTCGGAGCGGGTTCGATTCCGTGGGCTTTGAGAACGTTTTCTACGGTGGTGTCTGAAATGTGATAGCCGACATTCGCCAACGCTCCTTGAATTCGATCGCAGCCCCACGTCGAATTCTCTTTTGCGAATCGCAGAATCAGATCAACGATCACCTGTCGGATGCGCGGTCTGCCAAGGGCTTTCCGCTTGTCACTGCTGTCCCATTTCTTGGCGACCAGTTCCCGATGCCAACGGAGAATCGTATCCGGCGTGACAATGGTGGTCAGTTCAAGTAGTTTCTTTCGTCCAAGCATCTTGCCCTTGGCACCCAACAAACGCCGTTGATCGTCCGTCAGCAGAACTCGCTTGTTACCCAATTTCTGAAGAAGAGCATCGATCTGGGCATTCTGAAACTCGATAACTTGCTGTTGCTGTTCGTTGACCCAACCACACAGGGCGACGAACACGAAGTGCCACGGATTGAGCAGGAAACTCATGGGATCTCGACTGTGGAAGCACGGAAAACCTACAGCATCCGACGAATTGCGGCCGAAATCAACGGCGGAGATCGGGTTACTTTGATTTCTTAAGTCGTGCCTTGTATTGCGGTTGGAGTTCGGCTGAGTTTTTTGACAGTACGGTCCTACATTTTTTTACGCGATGATTGGTTTGACGATGTGGCCGTGGACGTCGGTGAGTCGGAAGTCTCGGCCGGCGTGGCGGTAGACGAGGCGTTCGTGATCGAAGCCCATGAGGTGGAGCATGGTGGCATGTAGGTCATGGACGTGAACTCGGTTTTCCACAGCCTGGTATCCGAACTCGTCGGTGTTGCCGTGCGCGTAGCCGCCTTTGACGCCACCTCCCGCTAACCAGACACTGAACCCGTGGTGATTGTGGTCGCGGCCGGTTGGTCGCGCCGATGAGCCAATGGGGATTTCGACTGCCGGCGTGCGACCGAACTCGCCACCACACACGATCAGGGTCTCTTCGAGCAGTCCGCGCCGTTCCAAATCCGTCAACAGGGCGGCAATTGGCCCGTCCGCTTCTTGACCAAGCTTGCGGTGCCCCTCAGCAATGTTGTTGTGCGAATCCCAGGGCTGTACGTCTCCGTGATAGCACTGGACGACGCGGACACCACGCTCGATCAAACGCCGCGCGATCAAGAGTTGCCGGCCGTGCACGGTATCTGCTTGATAGAGTTCTTGTGTCTCTTTCGACTCGTGCGAAATATCCAGCGCGTCGGTCGCCTCCATTTGCATACGATACGCTAGCTCAAACGGCTGGATGCGAGCCTCTAGATTGGCATCCTCTTTTCGCTCTTCGCGATGCCGCTGGTTGAGCGCCTTTAACAAGTCGAGCTGCTTGCGTTGATTTTCGAGCGGAATCGACTTGTTGCGGATGTTGGCGATCAGCTCTTCCGCTTTCGTTTTTCGCGAGTCGAGATAAGTTCCCTGGTAGATACCGGGAAGAAACGAACTGCGCCAATTCGAGTGATCGGCAACTGGCAGCCCAGGGCAAAGTACCACGAAGCCGGGTAGGTTCTGATTTTCCGAGCCCAGGCCGTACGTCAGCCACGACCCGTAGCTAGGACGTGACAATCGTTCGTCACCGGTGTTCATGAGCCGCATGCTCTGCTCATGGTTCGGCGTGTTGGCGTACATCGACCGGATCACGCAGATTTTGTCGGCGTGTTGGGATGCCGTCTTGTCGAACACTTCGCTACACCAAAGGCCACTCTCCCCGTGCTGCTTGAATTTGAATGGCGATGCAAGCGCAACTCCCACCTCGCGTTCTGTCGTCAACTTGATCGGTAGCCGCTTGCCGCCGAATTTCGTCAGTTCGGGTTTGGGGTCCCACGTGTCAACCTGTGAGGGGCCGCCGTTCAAATAGATGTGGATGACGTGTTTCGCTCGGGCGGGAAAATGAGGATCCTTCGGCGCGAGTGGATTTTGATTGTTGGGCGC
>DUDC01000197.1 GCA_012959465.1 Planctomycetaceae bacterium | reverse complement strand
AAATCCCTAGGGGATCCCGTGACGGGGCAACTTTTCCGCCTAACTAGCCCTCCTAAGCCAAACCAGCGGAATCTTCCTACTCGTCTTTTCAAGATACTCAACCTGATGAGGATTAACCTCGGTCACCTTCTGCCAAACCGCTTCCCGCTCCTGCTCGGCCACTTCGGTCGCTACTGCCTCAAACCGCTCTTCTCCCAGTTGCGCAGTTACCTGAGGATTAGCTTGCATATTAAGATACCAGGCTGGATGCGACTCCTGACCGCTGTTTGAAGCGGATACGACAACCGAGTCTTTATACGGGTAGCAGGCAATCGGCACGGTTCGTTTCTTGCCGGATTTTCTGCCAACGGTGTCCACCAGAACCACTTCTATCTTGCCGGCACGGGCGCCAAGCTTGCCGCCGCTCCATCGGTAAATTGCGGTATGTAGCTTGCTAAAGATCTTCCAATTCATTTTTCCTTACCTCTGAACGCCACTTTATTGCGGCTGCACTGGTGTGTCGAACTACTCTCAGCCCAAAAAACACTGCACTGGTCTACAAACTGCCTGGCAGTAACGGACAGCAATCGTCCCTTCTGGTGATACAAGCCTACCTGTCGCTCAATTTGGCTGTATGGCAGGTTATCCACTTTGCGAAATTCCTTTAGTTCCGGACTGCCTTCCAACAATTTATTGCTCATATAGGCTACGCCCCGTCACGGGGCTCCCCTAGGAATTTAACATAACGCCCATACTCGGACGTTGTGCCAGAACCCAGCCTATATGTCCTATCCCCGCTGTCCTCCCGCATTTTCAATGCCTGGGCTGGAATGATTCTGGGGCTTCATTATGAGGACACCCAATGCGGCGCCAAAATATTCAAGGCAGGTGCATGGGAGAAGATCTTACCTCATACATCAATTTCAGGGTTTGCGTTTGATGCCGATGTTCTCTATCAGGCGGGGCGTTGCGGGTTCGAGGATAGGACTTACAAGCTGCCTTCTGACACAACGTGCAAGGACGAGGCGTCAGGCAGACTGATTTGGCAAACTCTTGGTCTAGGTCTTGGAGCAGGCGGGCGTTGTGCCAGAGGCCAACTTGAGTGTCCTATGCTCTGAATACATGGACCTGACCGCCGAAGTAATACGGGTGGATGACTTTCCTTCCACCCAGCAGGCCGAAGAATTTTCTGCATAGTTGACTTGGAGTTCCATCAATGAAGAAAGTGTTTGGCAGACGCAACCTCTTGATACTCACCGCACTGGCGTTGCTTGGTGCGGTGATCGCACCGGATGGCTTTTTCACTGGCCATCGTCGGGTCATACTGGAGGGCGAGACCTTCGAAAGTGAGCCCGTGGTTTACTACGAAGGCGCCAAGGAGTTGCAGAGTTCGACCCTGACGGGACAGGTTCGGAGTACGGGAGACCTACCCATCTCAGGCGCGATGATCACGGCATTCAGCAGTGACAAAAAAAAACGAATCACCGCCTACAGCCATCCCGACGGTACATACACTCTGCCTCTGACATTCGCGGGCGAAATTTCGGTCCGCGCCCGCACACCGTATTTTGAAGACGTGGAACAGATCACCAATACGGCGGATGGTGAAGCTGTGGAGGTAAACTTCGTTGCCAGCAAATTATCGAGCCCTGAAGATCTGTCAAGCAGCCTTACAGCATCTGCCCATGTGGCGAAAATTGAGTGGCCAACCACACAGGACCGCAGTGCTTTCGTCAGTCAATGCAACTTCTGCCACCAGGTCGGGAATTCGCTGACACGGCGACCCCGTGACCGGGAACAGTGGCAAATCGTCGTTGATCGCATGGAAGGTTATCTCGTTTTCGTGACGGATCAGGAGAGGGAAAGCATTACCGACCGCCTGTCCGAGACGTTTACCGGTGAGCCGATTGAAGCCATACAAACCTGGGATGTCTCACCGGCCCTTGCCAACGCTCGTATAGAAGAATGGGGCGCGGGCGATGCACTCTCATTTATTCATGATGCCGACGTCGGGCATGATGGGCGCCTGTACGGAGCAGACGAAGGCCACGATGTAATATGGACTCTGGACCGCAATACCGGCCGCATCGAAAGCGTGGCCCTACCGGACTCTGACCTGCCGGTTGGCGGCAATTTCTCAGGTATGGCTCTGCCGATTGGTGTCTTCAGCGGCAAGCATGGGCCACACAGCATGGCGGAGGGTCCTGGCGGTCGACTATGGGTCACCAATGCGCTCTCCTCAACATTGACGGCATACACCCCGGAAACCTACACATTTGAGACGTTCGAGATTGGTGCGGATTCCCTCTACGCGCATACAATCCGAATGGATCAGCAAGGTCGATTCTGGTTTACGCTCGCCGCATCCAACCAGGTTGGCCGTTTCGACCCCGCCACGCGGCAACTGGACTTGCTGGACCTGCCCTCGAACGGTGTATCGAGCTGGATCGCGGATGCTTTCATGCCCACATTGTTGGCTATCGGTGCACAGTTCCCGCGCAAGAACGTGCCGGTCACATTCTCCCACCACAAATGGGCGAACCAGGGACGGGAAGTTCTGGAAATGCCCTACGGCATTGATGTGAACCCAACCGATGGCAGCATCTGGTACGCAAAACTCTACGCCAACAAGATCGGCCGCATTGATCCCGAGACCTTTGAAGTTGACGAGTTTGATCCACCATTGAGCGGGCCTCGCCGACCACGTTTCGCACCGGACGGAATCCTCTGGATTCCTGCGTTTGATGACGGCGCACTCATGAGTTTTGATCCGGAATCCAAGGAATTCAAGAGCTATCCCTTGCCGACACTTGCACCCGGCGAGTATGAAACGCCCTATGCACTTAACGTGCACCCAGACACGGGTGTTGTCTGGCTTACTTCCAATATGTCCGACCGGATCTTTTCCTTTGATCCAAAAACGGAGTCGTTCACCAGCTACCCGCTACCGACTCGGGTCAGCTTCTTGCGAGACTTGGTCTTCACCGACGACGGAAAAATCTGCTCCAGTCACTCGAACCTGCCCGCCTACGCGACGGAAGGCGGGCTGGCCGGTTTCATTTGCCTTGACCCGGGTGCGTTATAAAGTAATGGCATGAACGAGAACGAATCAGATTCCGCCACGGGGCTCCCCTAGGGATTTAACATAACGCCCATACTCGGACGTTGTGC
>DUDC01000196.1:87446-91769 GCA_012959465.1 Planctomycetaceae bacterium | reverse complement strand
AAGACCCCGAGGCTAGCGCCTGCGGCTCAAATCATCTTGGCGAGCCAGCAATACAAGCACGAAGCGCGAGCGACTCTTTTGCCGCGCTCGAGACTCACTCGCATTCGATTTGTCATTAGTTATTTGTCAATGGTCGTTTGTCAATGGTCGTTTGTCATTTCATTGTCGCAGTTTTGACGGATGTGTTTAGGAGGCGGCATGGCTGGTTTTCGTCCGCTGGCCTCCGCACCGCGTGTGATCACCGTCTTTCCTTGACAAATGAGAATTGACAAATAACTAATGACAGATCTTCGAGGAAACTCCGCGCACCCCAACCCAGCGCGATGGATTGGGTTAGGTAAACGACTATGGACAAGGCACTGGCAAAGCCAGTGCCACACATTGCCGGCCACGATGGCAAGAACCCGAGGCGAGCGCCTGCAGCTCAGAAGTCGGTATCCGCATCGACCAGGTCGAGTTTCTTGATCCAGATATTACGATAAAGCACTTCGTGACCTTCGCACTGCAGCTTGAGACCGCCTGGCTTGTCAGTGATACCCTTGCCGCCGTCGTTGCCACCGTCGATGCCCGAGTTTCTGCCACCCCAAACTTGGTTGATGGTCTGGTTCTTGTGAACTTTGACACCGTTAAAGAACATGGACACCATTGCTTTTTCGGAGCGTTTGCTGTCGTTAAACCGCGCAGCTCGGAATGTAATATCGTAGGCATTCCACTTACCGATGCCGTAGTAGGCGTGATAAGGCGCCGGCGTTTCATTGATGACTGCGCCCATACCGTGCTTCGTCTTGTCTCCATCCAGAACCTGAATTTCATAGCGGTTTTGCAGGTAGACGCCACTGTTTCCACCCTTCTTGACGACTAAGAATTCGATGTGCAGTCGGAAGTCCCGGTACTTCTCCTTCGTCACAACATCGGCCGTACCATATCTGCCGCCGGCTGCTGCCGGATCGTCGGTCATGACGACCGTCCCTTTATCGACCGGGTCATCGACAATTTTCCACTTGATCGGCAGTGACGAGCTGAAACGCGGCCCTTTCCAATAGGTCCACTTCGCGTCCAACATTTCTCGGCTGCCATCGAAGACGATTTCGGCACCTTTGGTTGGTTTCGCGCCAACACCCACTTCTGCGTGCAAGTTTACGGTGCACAGCAACAGTATTCCGCTCACAGCGGCCATTTGTGAAAAACGCAGATGAGTTCTGGACATTACGGTCATTCTCCTAGCCAGCTAAAGGTTCGCCATATTCCGGCGGACAATATGAATCAAATCGGTTCATTGCAATGATAACCAAATCATCCGGCGGTTGCAGTTGCTGCTCAAAGTGACGGTCATGCATCGGCAAGACCCATGCGTGCGTGTTGTTTTTGCAAGGCGACTTGGTAGCGAGCGTACGCGTCCACATCACGTCGGCAGCTTTCCCCTCGAAATACCACGGCAAAGGCGCGACGATGCCGGTCCGGCGATTTGTTCGAATCGGCTCGGTGAATCGTATTCCCGAGATGCGCAACAACGTCGCCCGGATGCAGATGCACAGCGACCTCGCGATCACGATCCTTGTCGCCATAATCCTCGACTACTTGTGAAAAGCCGAGAACATCACTGGGCGCGTGGGGACGGATTCCGGCTTTGTGGGACCCTCTGACATACCGCAGGCAACCGTTTCCGTCGTCGACATCATCAAGCGCCAGCCACATCGTGAGAACATTGGGCGGACTTAAACAGAAGTAGAAATTGTCCTGGTGAGGCGGCGTGACACTCTCGGTACCCGGCGGTTTGTTAAACCACTCTGGATCTTTCGCCTGCACTGACTCATCGAGCAGCATTGCTGCCAAACTACTCCATCGCGAGTTGCACCGGTAGTTCTTAAAGAACGCATCCTTGCCCATGTGCTGCATCTGCTTGAGCGTCCCGGGGCGGTTGCGGTCTACGTAAAACGCGTCACTGCCCGGTAGATGCGGGACGATATCGTGAATGTAACGGTGGAGTTCGCTTTGCAATACCTGCAGCTCGTCGTCGGGAAGAAACTGACGAACAATGACGAATCCGTCGTCGTTGAATTGGCTATTGAGCACCGGTCGAGCCTCATTAGGACTTTCTGCCGTTGGTGAGGCGGAAGTTGGCGGGGGAGATACGAAATCTGATTCTACCCGATACTATCCGTCCGGCCTGAGAAAATGCGAAGTATAGGCAGGGAAGATGAAACGCTTGGCTGCACTCGTATTGATCTCAAATCCCGGGTTGTGTATGAAACAGACGGAAAGTGGGACCTGTCCATTCGGAAGAAAGAGCTGTCGAGTTGTCTTGGCAATCTCGATGACGGTTCCACTTGAGAGTCATTGGACGACAACATACATCCAAGGAAGGATTGATGATGCTGGCCTTCAGCGTGATGGGACGTGTTGTGGCGGGCGCGATGGAGCTGACCCGCAACAAGTTTCCCAAAGTGGTTCGCATTGAAACTACCAACCACTGCAATGCCGCCTGCACATTTTGTCCACGCGATACCATTGGCCGTGACAAGACGTTCATGGACCAAGCGCTATTCGAAAAGATCGTCGATGAGTGCGCTTATCACGGCACGAAGTTGATCCATTTTCACAATTTTGGTGAACCACTCTTAGATAAACGGTTGCCGGAACGTATTCGCTACGCAAAAGACCAGGGCATTCGTCGAGTCAAGATCTTCAGCAACGGCGCACTGTTGCGCGGCAAGATGGCCGAAGGACTCTTGGACTCGGGGTTGGACGAGATCAAGGTCAGTCTCGACGGTGCTGACGCGCAAGAGTTTAACGAATTGCGAGTTGGTTTGGAACACGCTTCGGTTCTGGAAAACACGCGCAATTTTCGAAAAATGCGAGACGACCGAGGGCTGACTACCCCGCGAGTGATCGCCGCCTGTGTGACCTCTTCGGATAAGGACAAGACAGAAGAGGTTTTGGACGGAGTTGTTGATCGCATTGACTGGTCCAGCCTTCACAATTGGGCCGGGTCTTGGCGGTTGTTTGGTAACAAGAAAATTCGCAAACCGTGTGTCCGTGTCTTTCGAACGTTCACTGTTCTAGTTAACGGTGACGTGGCGTTGTGCTGTTTGGATCATTCGGGCCGCGAGTTGCTCGGCAATTGCCAGGAAAACAGCATCGCCGAGATATGGAGTAATAACCGATATAAAGAGATTCGGCATGCACACAAGACATCTCAACAAGAGCTGCTGCCGGTCTGCGACGATTGCAGCAAATGCTATTACTAGTTCGTGATTCTGGCGTCCCTAGTCTCCTTCGCCCCTACTCCTTTCAACCAACAAGGCACCTGTTCGAAAATGTGGAGCAGAAGCGACGCCCCTCGAATCATGATCGTGCGACTCTCCGCGATTGGTGACTCGATTCTCACGCTACCCGTTTTGAACGCCTTGCGGGACCATTTTCCTCATGCTCGGCTCAGTTGGTTGATCGCGGATTACTGTGCTCCAATTGTTCGCGGCCACGAGTCATTAGACGAGTTGGTCGAGGTGAACCGCGGCTGGCTAAAGTCGCCCCGCACGATAAAGCAGGTGCGCCGTCGTTTGCATGACATGCGGCTCGACGTGACGATCGACGTGCAGGGATTGGCGAAGAGCGCTCTGCCCGCATGGTTGTCCGGCGCCAAACGGAGGATTGGCTTCTCTCGAGCGGATCGTGAGGGCCGCGAGTTCAGCACATGGCTGAACAACGAGTTGGTTCACCCGTCAGCATTACATGTTGTCGATCGCAATCTGGGATTATTGAAGCCGCTCGGCATTGATAACCCCACGGTTCGTTTTGACGTACCAGAACATCCGTCGGAAATCAAAGCGGCCTCCGACTTCATTGAAAGTAGAACATTGCGTCAGGGCTTTGTCGTGCTGAACATCAACGCAGCCTGGCTTTCAAAACGCTGGACAATGGAACGTTTTGCTCAAGTGGCTAAATACCTGGCCGATCGATACGGATTGGCTTCCGTGTTGCCGTGGGGCAACGAGCGAGAGCGTGAAGACGCCGAGCGTGTCGCCGCGAAAGTTCCCAGTCACGCGATGGTTCTACCGAAATTCTCGTTAACACAACTCGGTTCGTTGTTCCGTCGAGCTAGGCTGTTCGTCGGTTCGGATACGGGCCCGCTCCATTTGGCCAGCGCGGTCGGCACGCGATGTATCGGGTTGTACGGTCGCGCTGTTGATCGGTCGGGAGTCTACGGGCCGCAGGGCATCGTGATTTGTCACAACCACACCAGCTCCGACGACGCAATGCGACGCAACAAGGACAATGATGCCATGCGTCTGATTTCTGTGGATGAAGTTTGCCAAGCATGCG
>DUDC01000196.1:15754-87414 GCA_012959465.1 Planctomycetaceae bacterium | reverse complement strand
TCGGGCATTTTGATATCGTGCATTTTGCGGCATGGTCGTTTTTTTCCCTCCGTCAAAACTAGCGACGAAAGTCCGTTCAGTTTAGACTCTTATACGTAGGACGAACGTCTGGAACAGAGCCTGATAGCCGACGAATCTCATGCGTATGTCGATCCCAATTCTCTTTGCCGCGATGATGATTGCGGCGACTGTTGGCGGCGAGGAGACGCTGCGCAGTCAGATGAAGACGCATTGCTTTCGCTGCCATGGACAAGGCAAAGTCCACGGAAAGGTCAATCTCGCCGAAGCATTTGCCACCGAGACGCGGGGTCTGGTGAGCGACCTCGATTTGATTGAGAAGATGATCGAGGCCTTGGCCGGCGGTGAGATGCCGCCGGAAGAAGAGAAACAGCCGACGGAAAAGCAAAGGAAGGCTTGGGTCACACAACTGAAGGATCTGCTGCGGACGGAATTGCGAACGCGGACCGGGATTACGAGAGTTCCCATTCGGCGAATGAACCGCTTTGAATACAACAATGCGGTGAAGGACCTTTTTCAACTGGCAAGAGATCCTTTTGCATTGCCCGAGCGGACGGTTCGTGACATCGGAGGTTATTTCAAGCCAGCGACAGGCAAGGTTCCGGGAACTGTGGTCGTCGGCAATCGCGCCATGGGAAAGAGTCAGTTTATTGGCCTTGGCAATACATTGCCGGGCGTCGCTGCATTTCCCAAGGACAATCGAGCCGAGCACGGTTTTGACAATCGAGGCGACCACCTGACCATGTCGCCGGTACTGATGGAATCATTCTTTGCACTCAGTCAGTCAATCGTTAACAGCCCTGAGTTTCCTCTTCACAGCGGCCTCTGGAAACCGATATTTGTGGCCCCTGACGGAATGCCAGCAGAAAGACTAGCGGCTGAAGGCAAACGTCGACTGAAGGTTTTTCTAAGGCGTGCATTTCGCAGAGACGTGACGGAGGAAATTGCCGGACGGTACCACCGGCATTTCCTGCAACATTTGAAAGCTGGCAAAACATTTGCTCACAGCATGAAGGCGGCCGTATCGGCCGCCATGGTATCGCCACGATTTCTCTACATCTATTCGGGGAGTGTTCAAAATGACAATCCAAAAACCCGAAATGACTTCGAACTCGCATCGCGTCTTTCGTTTTTTCTATGGAAGACTATTCCCGACGAAAAATTACTAAATCTTGCATCGCAGGGAAGACTCCGTGATCCGAACGTGCTTAGCGAGCAGGCTGATCGGATGATGAATGATCGGAGGCTGAAGAATTTCTGTGATAGCTTCCCATTGCAGTGGCTGCAACTCGACCAGTTAGTCGGAGCAGTGCCGGACGTTGGCCGGCACCGTGACTATTACTTTGGTGGCGCCAACGGAAAAATCTACTTGGTCGGCATGCACATGATGATCGAGCCATTGTTGCTCTTTGAAACAGTGCTGATCGAAAACCAACCGATTGAAAAGCTGATCGACCCCGACTTCACCTACCAAAGTGCCTTGCTCAAGGATTGGTATCACAAAACAGGCAAGGGTCGTGTCGAGGTCATCGACATCAAGTTTCGTCGCGTGCCGATTACGGACCGCCGTTGGGGCGGCGTCATTACCAACGCCGCGGTCATGACGATGACGTCGTCGCCCGTGCGAACCAAGCCAAGCACCCGTGGCGCCTGGTTGGCCACGGCGATCTTCAACGACCCGCCGCAGCCGCCACCCGCCGATGTGCCAGAAATCGAAGGCGACGATCAAAAACTCGGACAGGAAGGATTGACGCTCCGCGACGTTCTGAAGCAGCATATTTCAAATCCGGAATGCGCTGCATGTCACACGAAAATCGATCCGTTGGGGTTTGCTTTGGAGAATTACGACCCGGTGGGTCGTTGGCGCGATACCTACCGCGGAGGCCTTGCGATCGACAACCGTGGCAAGCTGTTCAATAGACATGAATTCGCCGACATTGGGGGTTTTAAGGCCGCCATCCTCGCTGAAAACGACCGCTTTGCGAGAGCATTTGCTAGTCATCTGTTATCATTTGCTCTGGGGCGAAAACTGGATGTGGGCGATAGGCCGTCGTTGGATAACATAGTGACCAACGCAATGACGGACGATTCTCGCTTCCGCACGATGATCAGGGAAGTTGTCTTGAGTTCGGCGTTTACCAACACCAATGGTCGCGGCCATTTCGTCGCCGCGGAGAAACAACGATGAAGAAACTGTCTCGACGGAT
Source organism: Planctomycetaceae bacterium (assembly GCA_012959465.1). GTDB lineage: Bacteria > Planctomycetota > Planctomycetia > Pirellulales > Pirellulaceae > UWMA-0346. The sequence goes on along the minus strand of DUDC01000196.1, from coordinate 85,189 downwards.
TTTTCTTCATGGCGCGGGTAGCGCGGCGATGGCCGTGCCTTGGCTGAACTTGACCCATGGAGATTCCGCCGCGGCCAACGAAGGTTCACCGGGTCACTCGCCGCTCAGAATAGCCTTTTTCTACGTCCCTATCGGTGTCGTTCGCAGCGCGTTTTTTCCAAAGGCCGATGAAACGGAATTCACACTGACGCCGACGCTCAAACCACTCGAGGCGATCAAGCATAAAACCAATTTCATCACAGGCCTCGACCGGACAATCAAAAGCGGAACGGATGTGCACGCTCAATGTGGTTCATGCTTCCTGTCGAGTGCGGCGCCAACTGGGGTGAAGAGTTCTGCGTATCCGTTGAGTCGGACACTCGATCATGTCATCGCCGATCACGTTGGCGACCAGACGCCATTCAGGACACTTGAGTTAAGTTGCAATAGCCACAAGGACAACAAGGAATCGATCTACTTCGATAACATTTCCTGGTACGGAACTGGCCACGTCGCTCCGTCGTTGCGTGATCCGCGGAAAGTGTATCGACGTCTGTTCGGCACGCAGAGCCTAAAGGACTACCGCGATATTACCGACATTGTTCTCGAAGATGCTCGATCATTCAAACGTGAACTTGGTGTGGAAGACCAACAGAAGTTCGCCGAGTATTTTGACTCCGTTCGGGCCATCGAGAAACAGATCGATAAGATTGAGCAAAAAAAAGAACTCATCGCAAAAATCGAGTTGATCGAACCAGAGGACGTCGTACTACCGCGTCGGGAGTACATTCGGTTAATGGGTGATCTTATGATCATCGCTCTACAAAACGACCTAACCCGCGTCGCCACCATGATGGTGGGACCCGAGCGTTGGAATACTCCGACGATGTATGAAGGAGTATTCAACGGACCGGTGAGTCATCACCAGTTGTCGCATGCACAATCAAAAGAGTCGGTTCGTCGCGACCTTGAAAAAATCGACCACTTCCATGTCGAACAATTTTCCTACATGGCTCAGAAGATGGACTCCATTGTGGAGGGTGCCCAGAGCCTGTTGGACAACACGGTGTTCACGATGGGTTCGGGACTCGGCGACGGCCAGACGCATCAATACAACAGACTACCGATTGTGACAGCCGGTTCAGCTGGAGGTCGCTTCAAGACGGGAAGGTTGATCAAGTGTGGAAATGGCACACCGGTCGCCAATCTGTGGCTCTCGTATATTCAACTTGCGGGCATCGACCGTGATCGATTCGCCGACAGCGTCGGCCCACTGAAGGAGTTGGGTATATGACCAACGGAGCAAACGTGCAGGTCTAACTCGATCAGGAGACTCAGTGATCATGTATTCAAGAGTACTGTCCATTACCTTGGTTCTTGCCGTGAACTACACACCGACGGCGAATGCTCAGCCGTTGACCTACCAAGGTGATGCGGGTCCCGGCAAGGGGAAGCACATAGTGTTCATCGCCAGTGATCATGAGTATCGTTCCGAAGAGACACTCCCAGCACTCGCCCGCATCCTAGCCAAGCATCACGGCTACAGATGTACAGTGCTATTCGGCGTGGATGAGCAAGGTGTGATCAAGCCGGGTCAGAGCAACGTGCCGGGACTCGAAGCGCTGGAAACAGCCGACCTAATGGTGATCTTCACGCGGTTTCAGAATTGGCCGGAAGATCAAATGCAACACTTCGTCAGCTACCTCAAACGTGGAGCGCCGATCGTTGGACTGCGGACGGCGACACACGGATTCAAGATTCCCAGTGGGAGCAGATTCGCCGAGTACTCAAATGGTTACGGTGGCGATGAGTTTAGGGATGGTTTCGGACGCCAGATTCTCGGCGAAAAGTGGGCCGGGCACTACGGCGGAAATCATCGCTCGAGCGTCCGACTGGACATCGTGCCCGATCAATCAAGGCACCCAATTCTGCGCGGCGTAAAAGAGATGTGGGTTCAATGCGGTGGCTACCGCGCCGATCCGCTCGAGCCGAGCACAGTACTAGCAATGGCGCAGCCGTTGGTCGGCATGCAGCCGGACTCGGTTGCTGATCCCAAAATGCCGCCGGTCGCCGGCGCATGGACACGAAGCTACCAGGTCGCTTCGGGCGACGAAGGTCGCGTCTTCACGAGCACTTACGGCGCGTCAAATGACATCGAGAACGAAGGATTTCGCCGAATGCTCATCAACGCCTGTTTCTGGGCAGTTGGACTGGAAGATGAAATCAAATCGGATGCGGACGTGAGTTTCGTCGGTCCGTACAACGCCACATGGCGGAGGGGACGCGGACGACGTCGACCGGGGCTTAAGCCATTGGATCTGGCCGGTTGGGAGACACCCATTGTGCCCATTCAAAAATAGACTCCCGAACCCGTTGTTCCGTCACGCCATGATCGTGCTGTGGATGTGGTGGTTCTTCACGCCACGACGGGCCTTGGCGGCGGTCGCGCTTCGTCAGCGGAAGGCAATCCATCTAGTTCAGTAGTTCCTCCGACGTTGTGATTCGATCTGCTGAATTTCCATTCGAGTCTCCGAACCAAGAGAATTTTGTGAACATCGAATCCGCTGCAAACAGCCCGCATGTCGGCGACTGGATCAACGGTGGTGCGGTACACATCGGCGCATCGCAGTACATCAATCTATTCAATCCGTCGTCCGGTGAGGTCATTGCACAAGTGCCTGTCAATGATGCGGCAGTTGTTGATAGGGCGGTACAGAGCGCGAGTGCAGCGTTCGCGACATGGTCGCGTGTACCGGTGTTGCAACGCGGGAAAATTCTCTTTTCCTATCGAGAGTTGTTGACGCGGCATTCGGAAGATCTCGTCCAACTGATCTGTGAAGAAAATGGGAAGACATTTGAAGAAGCTAAGGGTGACGTTGCTCGCGGCATCGAGGTTGTTGAGTTTGCGACGGGCGTTCCGCATTTATTGAAGGGCGAGCGACTCTCGGAATTGGCGAGCAATATCGATGGAGAGACCATCCGTCAGCCACTGGGTGTATGCGCTGGGATCACCCCATTCAATTTTCCCGCGATGGTACCAATGTGGATGTATCCTCTGGCCATTGCCTGCGGTAACAGCTTCGTTTTGAAGCCAAGCGAGAAAACACCACTAACGGCCAACCGGCTTGCCGAACTATTTTCGCAAGCCGGTCTACCGGATGGAGTATTCAATATTGTTCATGGGCAGAAAGAAGTTGTCGACGCGCTCTGTGTCCACCCAGACGTAAGCGCGGTTAGCTTTGTAGGTTCGTCGCATGTTGCCGAACACGTCTACAAGCTGGCCGCAGCGCACAAGAAGCGGGTTCAAGCCTCTGGCGGTGCTAAGAACGTCCTGTTAGTCATGCCGGATGCAAACCTGGAGTCGGCAACTCGGGCCATTATCGGTTCTGCCTTCGGTTGCGCCGGCCAGCGATGTATGGCCGGTTCTCTGCTCATTGCAGTCGGCAATGTTGCCCAGCCGCTCAGAGACCGAGTAGTCGCAGCGATGGATCAGCTGCTGCTGGATGATACTCTAAAGAATCGACAGGCCGGTATGGGTCCGGTCATTGACATGAGATCCCGCGACCGCCTGCTGGCGATCATTGACGAGGCTGGCGGGCAGCCGGTGGAACTCGTGCGAGACGGTCGAGAACAGCTGCCCGAGCGCGGCTATTTTGTTGGGCCGACGCTCTTCGACCATGTTCCACCTGGCGACAAACTTGCAACGACTGAGTTATTCGGTCCGTTGTTGTCGATGATGCGAGCGGACAGTTTGCATGAAGCCGTGGAATGGGTCAACTCGTTGAAGTACGGCAACGGAGCTACCATATTTACAGGCAGTGGTGCCGCGGCTCGGCAGTTCTGTAATGATATTCAATGCGGCATGGTCGGTGTCAATGTCGGCGTGCCGGCCCCGATGGCCGTCTTTCCATTCTCTGGCTGGAACGATTCTTTTTACGGCGACTTGCATGTTCAGGGAGAGGAGGGCGTACAGTTCTACACACGCCAGAAAGTCGTCCTCAGTCGCTGGGATTCACAGTACATTCGACAAATGGGCTGGTAAGGAGATGGTGGTGGAGATGCCGAAAGAATCCGTATTCACGATGGAAACATCTAGCATCAAATATGGACCTGGTGCAACAAGGGAAATCGGTGAGGACATTAGGGACCTCGGGTGCCGACGTGTCATGGTTTGCACCGATACGAGGCTCAAGGACCTTTACCCTGTCCAGACGACGATCGAGTCGCTGAAGGCGGCGCAGGTTGACTTTGCCCTCTTCACAGGAGTCCGCGTTGAACCGACGGATGAGTCATTCAGAACCGCGATTGAGTTTTCCACGGCCGGCAATTTTGATGGATATATCGGCGTGGGTGGTGGCTCGAGTATGGATACCGTCAAGGCGGCCAACCTCTATGCGACCTATCCGGCTGATCTACTGGACTATGTCAATCCGCCCATCGGTCGCGGCATGCCGGTTCCCGGTCCACTCAAGCCGATGATCTGCGTTCCCACCACTGCTGGGACGGGTAGTGAAACCACGGGTGTGGCGATCTTCGATTACCTTGCCATGAATGCCAAGACAGGGATTGCACACCGTGCTCTGCGTCCGACAATGGGGATCATCGATCCCTATACCACGCGTTCTCTTCCGCCAATGGTCGCCGCGTTGACCGCACTGGACCAACTGTCGCACGCGATCGAATCGCTGACGGCGTTACCCTATAACCAACGGCCGGCACCCGAATCGGTAAAGATGCGCCCCGCCTATCAGGGTTCGAATCCGATCAGTGAGATCTGGGCAAAGGAATCACTTCGGGTGATTGCTTCAAATCTCGAACGGGTCATCGAGGACCCCAGCGACGATGATGCCCGCGGTCAGGTACTGCTCGGCGCCACCTTTGCTGGCATCGGATTTGGCAATGCCGGCGTGCATCTCTGCCACGGCATGTCGTATCCGACTTCTGGCCTCGTAAGAGAATATCGCGCGCCCGATTATCCGGCAGACCATGCGATCGTGCCGCACGGCATGTCTGTTATCCTCAATGCACCGGCCGTATTCCGCTGGACTGCCGCGAGTAACCCAGAGGTGCATCTCCAATGTGCGGATCTCATGGGAGTCGACGTACGCGATGTGGCTCTTGAGGACGCCGGTGAGTGTTTGGCCGATGCGATCGTCCGACTAATTCGTCGATTGGGTCTGCCGAATGGCCTGGCGGGCGTTGGCTTTGGATCTGAAGACGTGGAGGCATTGGTTGCCGGCACCATGCCGCAGCATCGAGTCACTAAACTGTCGCCGCGAACACTCACCGAGGATGCCCTGCGACAGATGTTCCACGACAACATGCGGCATTGGGATGAACCGTAAAAAACGGTGTTCGGTCTGCGGGGGATGAACTTTCGCGTCTTTGTGGCTTTGTGTGAGCAGATGTTATTATCTCACACGAAGGCACTAAGACGTTTCGCCCGAATGCGGCTCGAGCGTAAACGGTGCTCCAGTGAAAGCGGCGTGCTTCTGCGGATCAAGGTACATATCAAAGAGTCGGTCGGGAGTGGCTGGCAACGAAACTGCAAGAATCACGTTCCTCGACATAGGGCGATCTCCAGGGCGTCATAAGGGCAAGTGGCCGAAGTTTCTGGCGTAGATCACCACAGGCGTTTTCCCGAGGACCTAAGGTCGTCGCGAAAAGATGCAAGACGCTTTCGAGCCTCAGCGTCGTCCTTTGAATCAAACCGTATGGGACTCTTTTCAAAGTAGTCAGTCGTCAAGTCGAATAAGCGACCGTCGCTATACAATTTCCAGCGAGAATCACGGACAACGTCCAGCAGGTCTCGTCGGTACTTTACAGGTTCCTTGTACTTGGCCGAATCCTGATCGAAATTACCCCAGGTGTAAATGATCCGCTTGTGATGCCGGCGCTTGCCTGCCAAAACGGGCAACATACTCAATCCGTCGATTCCGCCATCCGGCGGAATAGCGACTTTAGCCGCCGTGCAAATGGTGGGGAATAAGTCGGTAAAGTCTACCAACGCATCGGTCACTGCGCCGGCCTGGACCTGACCGGGCCATCGGACGATCAATGGCACGCTGACACCCATTTCGGTGGGAAAGTACTTGCCGCCGGTGACTGTGACACCTTGGAAACGTGAACGAATAGTCTTGGCTTCGACCTTGTTATCGGTGCCGTTGTCGGAAGCGAAGATCACCAGCGTGTTGTCCTCGATGTCCAGCGCCTTTAATTCGTCCAACAATTTACCCACCATGCTATCCGAGTAGGCCATTATCGAGGCGAAGTTCTCGGGTTTGCCACGTGCTCCGAGCCAAGCGGAGGGTAGAGCCTCACCCGGATCGGGCGCGTCGGCGTGATCGGGCGTCGGATGAAACGGACGGTGCATTGTCGTCATGGCGTAAAACGCGAAAAACGGCTCGTCCCGATGCCGACGCATGAACTCCACGAGATAGTCGCTATAGACGTCCGGGCCGTAAGCCTTGAGTTTTGAAGCCGCGCCGTCTTGGTCAACCGTGCCGCCCCAAAAGCGATTCCCCTTCCGATTGCGTGAATCCGTCAACATGCGGTCTGCATCGTAAGATAGATACTCCTCGAATCCCGATCGTACGATTAACGGCTTGCTACTGCCGACTCTGGTCCAACCTCCCAATTGCCATTTTCCCGCGAACCCAGTCGCGTATCCGGAATCGCGCATCACATGTGCGATCGTCGTCAACGATGGGTTCAAGTGAGCCCACTCGGTGTAGTTTCGAAAACTGTAGCGACCGGTCAGCAACTCGACTCGGCTGGGAGAGCACATCGGTGTTGCATAGCAAGTTTCGAAGCGTGTGCCGCTCTTAGCAAGAGCATCGATATTCGGAGTGGAGTAGCTCCTACCACCGTAGCAACCGAGTAATTCGCGGCCGACATCATCGGCGAGAATCAGCAAGACATTGGGTCGATCGGCAGCGAACGTCGACGTGGAAATCGTAAGGCACAGTCCGAAAACGACCCAACCGTTCAACCACCCGCTCATGTTGTTTCGTTGCGTTGCCACTAGGTAGCCTCCAATGAAAAATGTGCTCGAACAAGCGGAGTATCACCGATGTGGTAAAGCACTTCAAGCTGAATTGGAAGGGCCAAATGAATGGCGATTGAGTTTTAGGCGATTCGATGCTTCATTTTCATGATTCCGCCTCTTTTACGCGAGTTCGTTGTGGCAAAGTTAGCCGGCTGAGCGGCACTGATTGACGAAGTTCATTAATCGGTTACGGTGGTGCCAGATCCGTTTGCCCGACTGAATTGCGAAAGGATTTCGCCGACGGACGATACGATTTATGAACCGTATCATTGAGGGCATCGATTCCTGCGAAGGAGCCATCATGGTCGACGACCAGTCTCTTTATTCTCTCGAATTGTCTGAACATTTCAGACTGACGTTAGAAGGCGTGACGACTTTCATCGCCGATAAAATACTGCCGGTCGAAGAGGAGTACGAGGCGACGCCCAACACGCAAGACCGCTGGGCGCTTAGTGCTCGCCAATTCGAGATTCTGGACGGGCTGAAGAATCAGGCCCAGCAAAGGGGACTGTGGAACTTCTTCTTGCCGGATTGGAACGGTGAGGGTGTCACCAACTTGGACTATGCCTATTTGGCGATCGAGATGGGCAAAAGCCGGCTGGCGCCGGAAGTATTCAATTGTGCTGCGCCGGACACGGGCAACATGGAAGTGCTCCACAAGTACGGAACCGAAACGCAGAAAAAAGAGTGGCTTGAGCCGCTCCTGAACGGCACGATTCGCTCGTGCTACGGTATGACCGAGCCAGGCCTGGCGAGTTCCGACGCAAAGAACATCGCCACTCGAGCCGAACTCGCGGGTGACGAATGGGTGATCAATGGCGAGAAGTTCTACATCTCGGGCGCAGGGGATCGCCGCTGCAAGATCATGATCTGCATGGTACAAACCGATCCAAATGCAGCACGCGACTTGAAGCAATCGCAGATCCTGGTTCCGATGGAGACACCGGGCGTGAACATTCTTGGACCAATGCACGTTTTCGGCCATGACGAGGCACCTCACGGTCACATGCATATCAAACTCGACAACGTTCGTGTTCCGAAGGAGAACATTCTGCTGGGACCTGGTCGTGGATTTGAGATTTCGCAAGGACGTCTCGGCCCAGGCCGCATCCACCATTGCATGCGTTTACTTGGGCAGGCGGAAGTTGCACTTGCTCTGATGTGTAAACGAGGTCTGAGTCGTGAGGCCTTTGGAAAACCCATCGTCAAGCTCGGTGGCAACTACGATGTGATCGCACGATCACGTATCGAGATTGACAGCGCTCGACTGATGGTCTTCCAGGCGGCTCGAGCGATGGACGTGTTGGGGACCAAACAGGCGCGAGTGCACATTTCAGCGATCAAGGCGATGGTGCCCGAAATCGTCTGCACAATTATCGATCGCGCCATTCAGTTGCACGGCGCTAGCGGCGTTTCGCAATGGACGCCGCTGGCCAAAATGTACACCTCTTGCCGCACGCTCCGCTTGGCCGACGGACCTGACGAGGTCCACCGCATGGTTGTCGCCCGCGCCGAGCTCGCCAAGTACCAATAGCGGAGGGTAAAAATCATACCAACGAAGGGCAAGAACCGTGGGCTAGCGCCCAGCAGCTGATGTCACTGGCAGAGCCCGCGGCACGCATTTTATGATTCGTTGCGGCTCAAGGTGCGGCGTAACAGGAAGTGTTGTGCGGCGGCGGTTACCAACAGGCTGATGATCATCATGAAAATATGATCGAAGTGAGGCGGCCGGTTATCGGGACGATAGAGCATGGCATCGACAAGAAGTCCGCTGTAACAGAGCAGGCTGCCAACGGTCACAAAAATGACCAAACGGTTGCTTTGCCGCAGCGTTGCAGCGGTCACCAGCAGAAGATACCCCAATACATAACCACTCTTTGGTCCGGTGAAATAAGCAAGGAAGACAGTCAGCATCAACAGTTCAAACGCGGCCCAACCGAACATCACTCGCATGCGAAAATGCGTTCGCAACAGTCGTTGCTGAAAGATGGTCGCCCCCAACAACCAAGTAGCAACAATCGACGCAACGACTTGGTGGTCTCCGGTGATCCAGAAGTCGCTACGACTCCAGAAGCGAAATAAGTGCGAGGTATACAACGGCAGCAGGGTCAGAAACGTAATCGTCAACGCCGGACGGCGACGAATCCACAGGTTAATCCGAGTCCAGGTACTCCACGGTCGCGCCAATACACGTTCGTCATTGAGGATCCGCCGCAAGTCGTCGGCTAGTTCTTCGGCGCTCCGATATCGAGCACTTGGCATTTTAGCCAGGCATGCCAGGCAAACAGTCTCGAGATCTCGAGGGATTTCTCTGCGGACATCGCGAGGACTCTGCGGCGTCTCGGTTTGAACTAACTGCAGCGTTTCCAAATAGTTGTCCGCCAAAAACGGCGGTTTTCCGGTCAATAATGCATACAAGATAGCGCCGACTGCATAGATGTCAGCGGCCTCGTCGACGTCGGTCTTTCCGGCTGCCTGTTCGGGTGAAATATAACCGGGTGTTCCCAGAATTTGCCCGGCCACCGTCAGATTGACGTCGCTGTCAATCCGTTTTGCCAACCCAAAGTCTGTGATTCGCGGTTGGCCGTCCTTATCCAACAGAATATTTGCCGGTTTGAGATCACGGTGGACAACACCGGCGCTATGAGCATGCGCAACAGCGCGAGATATTCGCTCTACCAGTACCACCGATTCGCGGATCGTAAACGATTCTCTCTCTAAACGGGTTTGTAGGCTCTCTCCCTCGACAAGTCCCATGACAAAGTAGTGGATCTCGTTCTCGACACTAACGTCGTGAATCGGCACGATGCCTGCGTGTTCGATCTGGGCAGCAGCTTTCGCTTCGATGTGGAATCGGCGGACCGCTTCCGGTGAGGCCAATGCGCCTCCGACAATCGTCTTCACGGCGACGGCGCGATCGAGCTTCAAGTCTCGAGCTTCGTATACGACACCCATTCCGCCACGCGCGATTCGCCGAATGATCTGATAATTGCCGAGGTTAGCGCCGACCAGTGGGTCAACGCGATCATCCCCAGCCGTGGATGTAGCCACCGTTGTATCGCTCCGACTTCGCTGGATCGCGAAAGAAGACGCCGAAGACGAACCAGTCGATTTTTCCAATCCGCTCGCTGCCTCTTGCAGCCAAACGGGCAACTCGTCAAACAGAACATTGTACCGCGCTACATCGATGTGGCCCAAATGGCGTTTCTGCAATTCGATGTCGGTGAGCACCAGTTCGCGAGTTAGGCGATCACGGAGTGGTCCGACGGCATTGACAATCCAGTTTTCGATCCGTGGCGGGCGACTCGCGTTCCAGTCGGCCTCAAAACGATCACACATACCATCGACGGTCTTGTCTAGATCATGTGGATTCCACGATTCCTTGGTCGTGGAGCGTTGGCCACTGTCGTCGTTATTGGCCATTGCCCGCCACCTCGTCGCGCCACAAGAGGCGAATGCGATTGAGTTTTCGCTCGACACTGCGAGTCGTCATGTCAAGCTTTCCTGCGATTTCATCGTTACTGTAGCCCTCAAGTCTCCACACGGCGACCGAGCGCAGGGTTTCGTCCGCTAACGATTCGAGTAAACGGTTACACTCCTCTTCGACCATCACAAGAAACTCGGGTGCTAGATCTTCCCCGGCGAATTGATCCCACGAACCCCGAGAATCGTTTTGTCCGTGGAATGAGTCACCGCGAACTCGTGCTCCACCTCGTTTGTCGGCCATGAGGCGACGGTTTTCGTCGATGGCTCGTCGCACGGTCATCGAAACTAGCAGTCGCCAGAGTTCGTCGCGGCCTCCTACTTGCTCGAACCGGCCACCCTCGGCGCCTTCGCAGAGTCGCCGAAAAACACTCACCACAATGTCCTCGCCGTCGACGACGCGTTGCTGGACGAGTTTACGGCGAGCTAGGGCCGTCAATCGTTCGAAAAAGTGACCCCACAATTGCTCGGCGGCGTCCTCGTCCCCGTCTTCGAGGGCTCGAAGCCAAAGAGTCACTGGCGGTTCAGACACGTCGGTACTCCCGCGTAGCGATCGAAGTGAACTCTGTGCCAACTCTGGTAATGGCACTACAAATTTCCACTCGTTCCATGTTATTCCAAACCGGTTTGGTGTCGTCGGATCAAGCCAATGCGAAGATCGAGAGATCGGCGCCAATCGGCATCGTGTTACAACCTACGTAGATTCGTCTTGAGAATCCCCCGTTCCTCATCCAGTACATCCAATTCAATGATTCTCCAGGCATTCTGGTCGGCTTGAATCCGCAGCACTGCCCGGTACTGACTTGTGCGTGTGTGAATGTGTCCCCAGTGCTCCACCGTACCTTCAACATTCCAGGCACATCGGAATTGAAAGCCCGTCTCCCAATCGAACGGTCCCTCGATGGTCCCTTCGACCAACTCGACTCGCCGTACCCTGGAAACAGCGCCTCCTTGCTCTTCCATCTTCAGCCCGTTTTGCACCTTCAAGTAAATCTCTTCTAACAAAGGACCATGGACGCTCTTCGCCAGTGCATCGTAGACTTGGTCCTCGTCTTTGTAGTCAAATGCCCTGTAAATGTTCTGCTGCAAGATCTCGACAATGTCTCTTGCATCGCCCTCGGCGACAATTGGTGGTTTTGCCAGTGGATCATCAAACGCCATCGAGGGACCGCGAAAGGAAAAGGCGATGACTGCCAAACCGATCACGAAGGCGCTGATCCGCATTTGCCTGGAAGCGGACGACATCCGCAATGCGATGCCGGTGACCAGAGCGATGACGAGGGCGACTAACGTGTACCAATAGACGCTGATAACTTCTCGCTGTGGCAGTAGCTGGCGGACATTTTCGACCGGCGGCAGGGGAGGGCGGCCGGGATTGGTCCAACGATATACATTTTCTTCCATCCCTCGACGGAACACGTGTTTTTTCACTTCGTCGAATGCGTAAACCGTGCTGCCGATCCGCCAGATGTCGTCGTTGAACTGGTCCCAGTGCAGTGCCACGTTGTTGGGTGTATTCTTGCAGCTATACGACAAGATGATCCCTGCTCTAGCGTTGGCCATTGAGACTCGTTTTGCTGGCGCTTGTTGGGCAAAGTCTTTCAACGCAACGCCGTAAAAATCGATGCGATCGACCTTAGGCTGAACGGTCACGCCGTCAATCACGATAGGGTTACCAGCAGCGAAGAAAGCTCCGACTTGCCGTCTGGCTTCCTCCTGCTCGTCCAGGTCCAGAAACGCTTCATCTCGCCGTGGAATGTACACACTTGACTGCAATGTCAGGAGTGGGATTAGAATTTCGTGCCGGACTTCGTAATCTTCAATGTACAGAAACGAGTACACACTACTATAGTTTGTAATGCCCAACTCCTGCTCGATACGTCGTTCGTACCAGCTATCCCATTCCGCTTCACTCGCATCCGATGTCAATGGCGGGCGGCTCCAATCAAAGGGCAGCGTTTCCGGAGTTTCAGGGAACAACGTCACGTAGATCGGCGTGTCCGATCCTGCCTGCAGCACTTCCATTCGAGTCTCAGCGGGTAGACCAGCCGTCTCGTCAACCATTCGCTGGCTGAAAGTCAGGTAGTCGGCAGGAGCCTCTAATGGATACTCGATGTCGTACGTGTAGGAAAAATCCATCAGTTCACCCATGCCGATGCCCTGCTCGGGCATCTCAAAATCTTTGATCTTGACGACTTTTCCCGACAGAAGGATTCCTTCGACATCGCGTATGGTAAATCGTTCCAATAAGAAGGCTTGGTGTTTCGTCCGCCCCTCAAGAATGGCTTTGGGAGGCAGGAAGTTGTCCTTGTTGGGCTCGATGCCTTGAAATAGAAACAAGTCCTCCACGAACACGGACAGTTTTACCGTGATCTTCTCTCGCTGAACCAGCACACGGGCTTCAGTCAGTGAGATCGGGTGGGCGATGGCCGGCGCACGCGGCGCGAGTGGAATAAGAAATACTAGGATCAAGAACACGACCTTCGGCAACGTTGTATCGTGATTCGAGTTCATTGAGTCTTGGCCACCAAATCGCTGAATAGTATCACGTTTACACTCGTCCCTCACGGGTTTCAACGCGGGCCCACGCGAGGTCGGCAAACGAGACCGTCATGCCTCATTGCGACGTCATCTGAGACGAAGATTCGCGGCGATCAATCGGAGCTGATTATATCAGGACCTTTGCCGACCTCCTTCTCGTATTTTCCGTCGCCTGATTTTACGTATTTTGTGAAGCCTAGACGGTCGAGTTTATTGTCGTCTGCCATATTGTTGACCATTGCCCGGTCGGACCACTTGCCGCCTCCAATATGTGGCGGCATGAATACGCGACGCACGGGCTTACCTGACTCCGGATGTTCGAGCAACGGAGTTTCGGACATCAGTTGGACAACCTCGAACTGCTCGCCACCGCTCCCATCCTCTTCGACGACTTCATACATGTAGATTGGCATCGGAGATTCTCCTATTGTCTGAGCCGAATATTCCATTGTACCTTGCGATAGTCATTCGTCATCCGCCCTTTTGTATTGAGTTCCGCCTGTAGAGGCGCGGCGCCCGTCCGGGCCGGATTGTCGGACCCGAAGAGGGAAGCAACGGCAGGGGATTAGGGCCGCCAAATATCGAACATGTTGCTGGATTAGGTAAGTCTCGAGGCTTCGCCAGTGTGCCACCGGCGGCGCACGGCGGCTTGTCGATTGTGCGTACATCGTTCACAATGCGTGGCGCGCGTCTCCTTGAAATCCAGCTCCTAACGCCTGCTACTCCGCTATGGCCAGATTAAAGACCACGACACTCGGTTGTAAGGTAAACCAGTACGAGACGGAATACATTCGCCAGGGCCTGGTTGGGATTGGCTACGAGGATGTTCAGGATGGCGAAACAGCGGACTTGTGTATTGTGAACACGTGTACCGTGACCAACGAAGGCGATGCAAAGAGTCGGCAGGTGATTCGACGCTTGGCGCGAGACAACCCCGACGCTCGAATTGTCGTGATGGGGTGCTACGCCACCCGCGCTCCCGAGGAAGTTGCTCAGTTGCCCAACGTGGCCGAAGTCGTGACCGACAAACGCGAGTTGCCAGATCTTCTTGGGCGTTTTGGCGTGGTGGATATTCCGACGGGAATTTCGACGTTCGGCGACCGACATCGTGCGTATGTCAAAGTGCAAGATGGATGCCTGCTCCGCTGCAGCTACTGTATCATTCCCCACGTTCGACCGGCGCTGACCAGCCGCCCTGTCGAGCCGATATTGGACGAAGTCCGACGGCTGGTAGCCAACGGCTATCGGGAGATTGTCCTCACGGGCGTCCACTTGGGCCACTACGGAGTGGATTGGAATTTCCAGCGGCGAAAAGAAGACTGGGTGCGACTATCTCACTTGACGCGAATGATTGCCGAATTGGAGGGTGAGTTTCGTATCCGCCTGTCGAGCATTGAGGCAACAGAAGTAACGCGAGAGTTGATTGATGTGATGAAGCAGTATCCCGATCGGATCTGCCCTCACTTGCACATCTGTTTGCAAAGCGGCTCCGATGCAGTGCTTCGCAGGATGAAGCGGCGGTGGGGTGCAAAACGGTTTGTCGACCGCTGCAACTTGGTTAAAGAGATGTTGGATCAGCCGTCCATTACGACGGACATCATCGTTGGATTTCCTGGAGAAACGGAGGAGGAGTTTCAGCAGACGTGCGACGTTGCCGAGCAAGTCGGATTCTCGAAGATCCACGTCTTTCCATTCAGTGTTCGTAGGGGAACACCAGCCGCGGAGATGGCCGACCAGCTGCCAAAGAAAGAAAAACAAGCGCGGGTGCGACATGTGATGGAAATCGAGACCTCTTTGCGACAACGGTACTTTTCATCGCTCGAGGGCCGTCGACTGCAAGTTCTTGTCGAACAAACCGGCGACGTGGAACAGAGGCTGCGGGGAACGTCCTGTCGGTACGCGCCAGTAGAATTCGACGGTGGACGCCACCTGGTGGGGCAATTGGTCGACGTGCAAGCGACCAGCACTGAAGGCAATCGCCTACTAGGAAGCGCAGTCGCTGATTACTCGTCGGTCTCGGAAGATTGACGCACGTAGTCGGCAGTAATGGCGAGGATCTCCTCGAAATAATAGTCGCGGGTAACCACATCGCCCTTGCCATCGTTCTGGATGAACAGTCGCTGTTGTTCCTTGCGATCGTCATCGATTTGTTTTCGCAACGCGTTGAATTTCTCTTTTTGCAAGGGAATCGTCTTTCGCTTTTGACGTTCCTTGTAACTGGCGATTCGCTTATTCAATAAGCTGAATTCCTCGGATTCAGCCACTCGCTTGCCGGAACGTTTCTGTAGTTCGGCGATGATCTGTACGCTGGTATCATCCCGCATTGAAAATGTCGACGCGGGGATTTCATCGAAGGGGATTGCATAATCCAGTGCCGCTTCACCTTCTGAGAAATGTTCGGCAAACGAGGGCACCACGACATCCGAAATCACGCCGCGGTTTTGAGTGCTTGCTCCACTGGGCCGATAAAACTGTTGGATAGTGATCTTTAACGCGCCAAGATTGAGCGGGTTGTTCGTTTTGAAGACTGCGGGTCCGAGCTCTTGCAAGCTCTGCACGGTTCCCTTCCCGTGTGTCGAAGAATCGCCGACGATGAGAGCCCGTCGATAGTCTTGCAAAGCACCGGCAAAAATCTCGCTGGCACTGGCGCTGAAGCGACTGTTCAGTACAACCAATGGCCCATTCCAGGCGATCGATGGATTCCGGTCCGACTGCCGCACGATTCCATTGACTGGGTCCTTCACTTGGACAATCGGTCCTTGTTTGATAAACAGCCCCGTCAGCGACACGGCCTCCGGCAAACTACCGCCACCATTGCGACGTAAATCGACAATGACCGCGTCGACGTCATTTTTCTTGAAATCGACCAGTAATCGCTGGACGTCGCGAGTGGTGCTTCGGGCATTGGGATCGTTTCGCCGTACGGCGCTCATGTCGAGGTAGAAGCTCGGTAAGTTGATAACCCCAACCTTGATTTTCTCGTCGCCCTCGCCCACTTCCATGATGACCGACTTGGCCGCATTGTCAGCAAGTTCGATCCGGGTGCGAGTAATGCTGTATGTCTGAACATCGGTTTCGCCCTTCGGGATGACGTTGAGGCGAACAAGTGTACCCTCGGGACCTCGAATCAATTCGATGATGTCCTGGAGTTTCGAGTTGGACACATCGACCATATCCCCGTCTTTGCCTTGCCCGACGCCGATGATTCGGTCACCAGCCTTTAGTTCACCTGCCTTGTCGGCACCGCCGTTGGACATGATCCGTTGGATGATCGCTTTGCCGTCCACGTCGGACAATTCAGCGCCGATTCCCTGGTAGTTGAGTCCCATACGGATGCGGAAATCTTCTAGGGAACTGGGAGAAAAGTAATTGGAATGCGGGTCGAAGCTGGACGTAATGGCTGTCAGGTAGTATTCCAGAACCTCGTCCGAGTCGGTCTGCTTCATGCGGCGCTGAAAGTTCACGTACCGCTTTATCAGTATTTCCGTCGGGCTCTCTTTCTCGTCGTCACCGGCCTCGGGCTCGCCCTCATCGTTGTCAGCATCATCCGTCTGTTGAAGAACCAACAACTCGTGTTTCAGGCGTTTTCGCCATCGATCACGAACGGCGGCAGAATCCGCTGCGTAAGTTTCCTCTTCACCGGACGTGACCACCTCTTCATCGACCGAGAAATCGAATTCACCCGACAAAAGTTCCTTAATATCTTTGACGCGATCATCAATACGCTCAATGTACCGAAGGAACATGATCGTGCCCGGACTGACGTCGCGATTCAGGAGTAGCTCGTCGAGCGTTGTCGCATACTCTTGGAATTCATCGATGTCTGACTGGATGAAATAGTATTTGCGACTGTCCAGCCGTTTGAGAAAAATACGCAATGCTCGTTCAGAAATCTCATCGTCTATTGGGCGTTGAAGCAGATGACCGTCCTCGAGGCCTCGCCCAACGTAGTAACTGATTTGTCGATCTTGGCCCGACTTGACTCGAATTTTAAAGCCGGATTGTTCCTGGGCTGACAGAGTCGTCGTTGTCAGGCATACCAGCCCAATGATCGTCAAGAACTTGCAGCCGTCTGTCACCCATTTGAAGTTGGTGAGAAGACTTGGAATGAGCTTTTGACGGTGTGTCGACTTGACCATGAGAGAAGTCCTGACTCGAAGAATTTCGCGTTGAGAATTCGTTATGAAAGTTTTTCGGACGAGCATCGATCTTCGGACGTGAAGAACTAACCAACCTTGATCCGCTTGCCGTCTGGGCAATTGGCCGGGCAGCCTCGCTCTCCTATCCTCTTGAGCCACTGATTGGGCGAATGGGGGCCAAACACTTCACCAACGCTGTTTCGAATAACCACCGAATGCAAGTTGGGAAGGCCAGCCAGAATTCGTAACACCGACTCGTCAACACATCCTAATTGTATCGTGCGGAGACTTGTCATTTTTGCTAATGCTACCAGAGTCTGGCAATCGAAGTGAGCTCCGGTCAAATCCAAATCCTCGATGGACTTCGAACGAGCAATCTCTTCCAAACCGGCTCGCGTTACCTTGATACCGACCAATGAGAGCTGTCGCAGCTTGGGAAGCCGAGCGAGAAAGGCCAGGCTCGTTTTGTCGACATCCGTGTCACGGATCGAGAGTCGTGTCAAATGCGGAAGGTATGGCAGACGGCTCCAGTCACCCACATCGACTCGATCCAAGTCCAATTCCACAACCGACGGAGCAATTTGAAGGCACAACGAGCCATCGGGCATCTTGGCCGATCGCGACAACTTCCGCGGATCGAGGCGACTGATCGCCTCCCAGACCCCTTCACTGACCGGACAACAGACAAGTTTAATCGCAACACCCGACCCATGTTTGCCTGTCATCGATAGGTTGGTTTCTATCGTGCGATCATGGAATAGCAGCTCACTCGGTAGCTTCGGCGCGGGATTATCCGAGACAATGATGCGCAGGAGAGGGTCGAAACGGACATGCCCCGATGCAAATGTAGTCGATCCCTTGGCGCGTTGCGGAGACGGTTGTTCCGCGTCGACAGGGTTCGTCGGCTGTGGGTCCGCTATCGCCGTTTTCAGCGAATTGGTTAGACACCGTGGTTGAACGACGGTGGCCAGGAAGATGACCGCTGTCCAGGCCGCCAACCAAAATCGAGAAACCCTGGCGCGGCCGTGTGGCTGTTCCAAGATCGACTCCAAACGGCGGTACAAAACGCTGCCGCCGGCCATCGCCACGGCCAATAGTTGATTTGATTGACGCGTCGGCCGTGAAACGGCAAGTAACGCTTCCGCGTATGCCGTCGGCACTGCACCGGCGCCAATCGCCAACGCGTCACAGGCGATTTCGCGTTCGTGCCACATCTTCCGATTGGCCAACCAAACCACTGGGTTAAACCAAAACAGACAAGAGATCGTTTGGCTGCACCACTGCCAAAAACAATCCCATCGACGGATATGAGCCATTTCGTGGAGTATCACGGCATCCAGTCGATCGTCTGGCCAGTTGAGTACGTCGGTTGGTAGCAATAAATTCACTCGGAAGACGCCCCAAGTCATGGGCACGGAGCGTCGCGAACTGGCAACGATATGGATCTTACGTCGCAAACCAATTTTTTGTCGTAGCCTCTCGATGCGAGTCAACAAGGCGACCGAATCGACCGCTGGTGTTGTCGCGCTCAATAACCACAAATTCAAATGCCCCAGCAACAGGCGGCCAAAGAACCAAACAACGCCCAAGGCCCAGGTCAGAAACACCCACTGAAGTGGCATGACACTCAACTCGGGCAGCGTTTGCGTCAGCTGCCACTCTGACGGCAACACCTCCCAACGCCATCCGCACACCGACGTCGCTGCGGCGATTGCCAGCCCGCCGATCGCGAACAGGCAGGCCAGAAAACGCCATGCCGGCCCAGTCCACCGTTGCGTCGTATAAACGACCGTCAGAACGGCCAGCATCACGATGGTTCCTCTTACGGATACGGTGCTCCACCAGGAGAACCAATCCAACGCCCAATTCTCTATTACAACCCCATTCATTTGCTCTGTTCCTACGCCCCAGCGTTATTTTTTAATCAGTTAACGCAAAAATGCCTCCGCCCACTCTCAGCTCTTTGACTTCTTCGCTTCCTGCCCCTTTGCTCTTTCTATTAATGCCTCCAAGCGAACCAGTTCCTCGTCCGCAATGACTTCGGCATCGGAAAGATGCGCTGCGACTGCTTTTTCGATCGACCCGTTGTAGAAGATGTCGAGCACTTGTTGGAAAGCGGAGATCCCCGCTCGCTTTCGAGGCCTGGTCGGCTGGTAGATAAACTCACGTCCCAGCTTGTGGTGTACCACGTGCGCCTTCTCTTCCAGAATCCGCAACAAAGTGCGGACCGCCGTTCGGCCGGGCGGATCGGGGAGGCGTTCCAGCACCTGGTTTACCGATGCCTCAGTGAGCGCGTAAATAATGTCCATGATCTGCCGTTCACGACGGCTCAAGCTGGACGGGCTATACGAATTACGCGGCTTCATGGCGAAACTCTTTGTATAACGAAACGGTGAAGAGGAGGATTGGCCACAACGAACCAAATGAGTTAATTTTTTAGCGTGTCTAAATTGTGTACGTGCACCACCACCAAGTCAACGGTGTAATTCAAGAACCAAGTGATCTTCCACTACCCCAAAAGTACGGTTCGCAGGAAAATTTGTGCAGCTGGGAATGTCGACGGGCTGAGAAGCGGGATGCAAACCGCCGCAATTACAAGGACGAAACACAAGCAAGTGGGCAATGCGGTAGGCTCAATCGATGTAGTAAAACTCGTTACTGTTGAACAGCACCAGAGCGAGTTCTGTGAGCGGTGAAATCCCATCATCCTCCGTTGCGGAGAGGAACTCGAGCGATTCGCTGATCTCCTCGGCGGTTGGCTCGCGAGTGAAAGTAGCGCGGAACAGGTATCGAATTCGTTGTGCGGGATCCGCCGATTGGCTGGCAACCCGCATCGCTAGACGTCGGGCGAGCTGCCATGAGAAACTCGAGTTGAGCATGAACAATGCTTGGGGAGCGGTGGTGGAAACGGCCCGCTTGCCGCACGATGCGTTTGCATCGGGGCGGTCGAAGGCTTCCAGCACGGGATACCTCAAATTGCGCCGCGCAAAAACGAACAGACTGCGTCGAAAGTGCTCGCTGCGATCCTCGGTGACATTCCATTGATTTCGCAAGAGTGTCACCCGCAGTTCTGCGGGCAACGGCGGGCGAACACCGGGCCCTCCCTGCTTCCAGAACATGCTGTCAGCGGCGACCAACATCGCGTCCCGCACGACCTCGGCTCGGACCCGCCGTCGCGGAAAGCGACTTAGTAATGTCCCGTCGGGATCTGCTGCCAAGGTATTCTTCCACCGAGCGAGATCGGTTGTCTCCACCGGGCGGCTTGCTTGCCGGTAGACACTCGATAGCACGATCGTGCGTTGCAATCGTTTGAGACTCCAATCGCTACGAAAGTCGGCGGCCAGCCAATCGATTAGTTCCGGGTGAGTGGGTGTGTCGCCCACGACACCGACGTCGTTTGGCGAGTCGGTGAAGCCATTTCCAAAATGCAGTTGCCACATTCGGTTGACCATCACGCGAGCGGTTATTCGCGACGCTCCGCCGGTGAGCCAGCGCGCGAAAGCAACTCGGGGATTTTCCGCCAGGTCTTCGGGGCGAGTTTCGGCGCTGTTGACCACTCGCGGGAACGCGGGCACGACTGTCGGTCCGGGGCGACGCCAATCGCCTTTGATCCACAGTCGCGGCTGGCGGGATTCTTTGTTATCCCTTTCATCGAGGGTTTCCAGCGACTTGTTGCGTTTGACACTGACACCCGGTTCGAAGATGGCTCGTAGCCGGTAGAAATCCGCTTGACTAATGGCGTCGTATTTATGGTCGTGGCATTGAGCGCATTGAAATTGTAGTCCCAAGAGGACTTCGCCGACCGTGCCCGTCATTTCGTTCAACACATTGTGAAAACGCTCGTCTTGCGAATTGATATCCGGCATGTCGGGTCCGGAGAGACAAAATGCCGTGGCATTACGAGCCGAGGCAATGCCGGGATGCAGGAGATCACCTGCGACCTGCAGCGACAGGAACGTGTCATACGGTATGCCGGCATTTAAGCTTGAGACGACCCAGTCACGGTATCGCCACGCTTTGGGTCGCTCCTTGTCGTGTTCGAAACCGTCAGTTTCGGCAAAACGAGCCAGGTCGAGCCAGAACTGCGCTAGATGTTCGCCGTATCGCGGGGACACGAGATAACGTTCCACCAAACGTTCGTAGGCATCGGGACGTCGGTCGGCCAGGAATCGTTCGAAATCATCGAGAGTGGGAGGAATTCCCAATAAGTCAAAACTGAGTCGGCGGATCAGTGTGCGTCGGTCAGTCATCGCTTGCGGATGCAGCCCGTCGTCTTCCAAGCGGCGAAGAATGAAGCGGTCCACCGCAGTATTCGCCCAGGCCCCATCGGTAACCGAAGGTACTGGCGGTGCCTCAAGTGGTAGATAAGACCAGTGATCTTGGTCGGGCGAGTCGAGTGGCAGTTCGTCGGCCGCGGCCTCATCGAGCGATCTGTCTTTCGGTTCACCGCACCACACTAGCGTTGTCAGGGACGCGACAGTTGCACAAAGCGCGAACGTCATCACCGTGAGCCAGCCGACCCGGAGACCGCGAACGTCCACCTTCGATTCAGCCGAGCAATTCATGAACGACCCTCGCCTCCTCGCCAGGGCCAGTTAGTCGTTCGTCCAAGCCGTGGTTGTAATACGACAGCTCCTCATGGTCGAGACCAAGTAGATGAAGCACGGTGGCATGGAAGTCCCGCACGTGAACTCGGTTCTCTGCCGCTCGCAGGCCGACTGCATCCGTCGCCCCGTAGGCGAAACCACGTTTAACGCCGGCTCCTGCCATCCACAGCGAGTAGCCCCAAGGGTTGTGATCGCGGCCCTTACCCTGTTCACTCATCGGCATTCGACCAAATTCGCCGCCCCAAATAACGAGAGTGTCGTCCAACATGCCGCGGCGTTTGAGGTCCTGCAATAAACCGGCGATAGGACGATCGGTTCGGCCACAATAGTTGGTATGGTTCTTGACCAAATCGGTATGAGCGTCCCAGCCGACCGTGTCTCCAGAGATCACTTGGACAAATCGGACGCCCCGTTCGACCATTCGACGAGCGAGTAGGCAGCGGCGACCAAACTCCGATGTTTCCCGTTGGTCCAATCCGTAAAGGCGTTCGGTTTCTGCCGTTTCGCCCCGAATGTCGACCAGTTCGGGTGCCGCCGATTGCATGCGGTAAGCGAGCTCATACGATGCGATTCGAGCCTCCAGCTCATCATCGTTGTCCCGCGCCGCGAGGTGGCGACGGTTCCATTTTTCCAACAGGTCGAGGGATTGCCGCTGCCGACTGGTCGACTGGTCGACGGCCGGCGAGAGGTTGAGAATCGGGGCACCTTGCGGACGCATCGTCACGCCCTGATACCGCGCTGGCAAGTAACCGTTCCCCCAGGCGGGCGGCCCACCTTTCAGACCACCACCCGGGTCGGGAAGGACGACGAATGCGGGCAAATCATCGTTCTCGCTACCCAGCCCGTAGGAAACCCAGCTACCAACGCTCGGTCGACCCATCAGCACGCTGCCCGTGTTCATTTGATAGACCGACTGCGGGTGGTTGACGCTGTCGCCATGCATGCTTCGTACGACGCATAACTCGTCGGCACAGGCACCGATGTGCGGAAGAAAATCGCTGACCTGCAAACCGCATTGACCACGAGGCCGAAAAGGCATCGCCGGTGCGAGCAGTGGGTTGGTCGCAACTTTGCGTCGCGTCATGACCTCCCCGAAACTCTCCGGTAGCGGCTCGCCACTGAGGCGTGCCAAATCTGGTTTGGGATCGAATAGGTCGACCTGACTGGGGCCGCCGTGCATGAATAGCCAGATCACCCGCTTGGCTCGCGGTGCGAATTGTGGTGGACGTTCGGTGGCTAACGACCGCTGCATCGCCAACAGCGCCAGCCAACCGGCGCCGGCACCAGCTTCCTGTAGGAAATGTCGCCGTGAAGTGGACGAAAACACCACCCAGCTCCTTGTCGCAAGAGGTCGTATTCGAGCTCCTCGAATCAACAGCACCGGATCTACTCGTGCCGCAGCGCTTCGATCGGGTCCATCTGAGCGGCTCGAATCGCCGGGTAGATCCCAAACGTTACACCAATAATAACCGAAATGGTGAATGCCAGTGGGATCGAGACCGGGACGATGACCGGTTCCAGGGTGTGAACGATAGGTGGCAATCGGCTCATCAGCTCCGGTGCTTTCCAGTTCATCAAGTCGCGGGCAATGTTGACCGACAGTGGGCAGATACAGCCAACCAACACACCGACCGCTCCTCCAACTATCGATAGCGTGACCGTCTCGACCAGAAACTGTCGAGTAATATCCGTCCGGCGAGCCCCGAGGGCTCGGCGAATACCGATCTCGCGAGTTCGTTCCGTGACGGTCGCCAACATGATGTTCATGATGCCAATACCGCCAACGATGAGCGAGATGGCAGCGATCATGCCCATGAACACCATGAACATCAATCGTGTGGTTTTGGCCTGTTCGAGCAATTCGAGGGGGACAACCGTCGCGACATCTTCCAAGTCCACATGTGCATCATGAAGTGTCGCCTTGACCAGTTCGGCCGTGGCCAGCACATCTTTAGAGCTGGCAACTCGAAGCGTGATCTGGTTCAACTCGACAATCTCACCTTCAAACGTTCCGCTTCCACGGGTGATGACGATATCACCTATCCGTTGTCGCATCGTATCGATCGGAATGTACACGTCGTTGGAGAAGACCTGAGCGGCCAACGAGCCGCCGATTGCCGCCGTTGCGTTGCGGTGCTTGAGCACACCGACAATTTCGTAGTAATCGGTGTGCTCGGCGATGTAGATGCGACGACCGATGGGATCTTCGTAGGGGAATAAGCGTTCGGCAACTTTGGCTGCCAATACGCAAACGTCCTTGCGGTTGAACAAGTCAGCATCGGAAAGAAACCTGCCCCGATCGGGCGTCAACCGGGTCACTTCGGCGTATTCGGGCGTGCAGCCAACCAAGCGGCCGTCTACCAACCGGTCGCCGTAACGGAATTGTCTGCGAATCTCCCGAATCGGGAGGGCGCTGGTGATGGTGGGGATCGTCGATACGAGCGCGTCGTACTCTGCTCGCTTCAAGCCATACGGTGTCGGGCCGCGATTCCCGGCTGTCTTTTCGGACGGTGGCTTAATCGATCGTACGATGATCGTGTCGGCACCTAAGTCCTCAATCTGACGTTGGGCCTCACGACTAATCCCTTCACCGATAGCGAGCAACCAAATAACACTGGCGACGCCGATAAAGATACCGACGACGGTTAAGAACGACCGCATCGGATGGAGCAGCAAGCTCTTAAAGCCGAGTCGAAAGGTTCGCAAAAACAGCATTAAAGCATCTGCTCCCTGAGAGCATTGAAAACAATGTTAGAGGAAATGTAAGCGACGTGCCGAATTCCCTCGCTGACGCTTCGGGTTACGACCCCTTACGGCTTCTTTACGGCCATTCCCGAGTGAACACCTGCTGGCCGCTTGGGGGTCTTGTTCACCTCATCGACTTGGATCAATCCATCGTAGAGACGAATCACTCGTTTCGTGTACGCGGCGACCTCATTTTCGTGTGTCACGATAATGATTGTCTTGCCTTCGTCATTCAGCTTAACGAACAGCTCTAGGATTTCCCCGGTCGTATGACTGTCCAAGTTTCCGGTCGGTTCGTCCGCCAGAATAAAATACGGGTCGTTGATCAAACTGCGAGCGATCGCCACGCGTTGCTGCTGACCACCAGAAAGTTGCGCCGGTCGGTGGCTGAGTCGATCGCCAAGACCAACCAGATCCGCGATCTCTTTGCACCTTCGACGGTCGGCCGATGTCAATTTTCCCTGGTAGTACAGTGGAACCTCGATGTTCTCGACGACGGTCAATTGTTGGATGAGGTTGTATGACTGAAACACAAACCCGATTCGAGAAGCTCGAATCCAAGACAGTTGATCGTCGGTCATGACGGCAACGTCGTCGTCACCCAGATAAAGAGACCCACGAGTTGGACGGTCGAGGCAGCCGAGCAGGTTGAGCAACGTACTCTTGCCCGACCCCGAAGGTCCCATGATCGAAACGTAGTCGCCCTCGGGAATTTCGAACGACACACCGCGTAGAGCGCGGACCGTTTCACTCTTAAGGACGTAATCTTTAGTAATTTCAACACAACGTGCAGCGTGAGTCATCTTTCGCCTCCAGGTCGACGATTTCCCCCACCACCGTCACCATCTTGTTGTCTCCCTCTCATCATGGCCTGCATTGCCTGCACTATTTCACTGCGAGTGACTGAGCCATCACTGTTCGCGTCAGCACGTAACGTGCGAGATTTGCGTTCCCCGGGCATCGCGTCGATCTCTTCTGCACTGAGGCTTCCGTCTTTATCTGTATCGAATTCGTCGAGTGTACTCTTTGCGATTGCATTGGGATCGAAGCCGCTGCCGCCCCTGCCGGGAGGTCCGCCTCGACCTTGACCGCGTCCTGAACCACCGCGTCCTGAACCACCGCGACCTTCACCGCCTTGACCACCCCTTCCCTCGCCGCCGGCTCCCGGGCCACCACGGCCTTCGTCGGATGGCCGCTGCACGGCTGCACTCATCTCCCTCAACGAACCGGCAATATCCTCATCAACGCGGAGGATATCGGGGAGATCGGGCATTTGAAATTTGTCGAGGTGGGCTCGGGGATTGAGCACGACGTGATCATCTACTTCCAGACCGACCTCAATCGTGACGTGCTTGTCGTTACTGGCGCCAATCTCGATCTCGCGAGTTTCATAGACCAGCTCGCCTTTTTTGCCGATGGTTTGCACCAATACGAACATATGGCCTTTGAACTCGTGCAGTGCCTGGACGGGAACTTGCAACGCCTTTTCGATCTGCTCAACAAAGATTCGCACTTCGGCCGTCATGCCGGTGCGGACTTCTATGGGCGGGTCGATGATCTCGATAAATGTTCCGTACTCCTTCACCGAGGAACTAAAATACGAGGACGGTTCCGCGTATTTGTTGACCTTGATCACTTTTCCCATCAGCGTTTTGGTTTGGAACGCGCCGATCGTAATGGCGACGGGCATGCCCTCGATAACCAAGGGCACTCGAGCCTCGTTGATCTTCGCTTTGATCTGCATTTGGGTGGGGTCGGGAAGCTTGACGATAGTCTGTCGCTCGCGAACCACCGCGCCCGCTTCCACGACAAACTCGGCGCTACCGCCTCGGCTGCTATAGCGGTTCGCGTGCACGACGATGCCGTCTTCCGGTGCATACAACGTGCAGTTCTTGATTTGTTCTTGAACTTCTGCCAGCTTCAGCACCTCTTCGGCATGGCTGCTGATCTCGGCCTCCTTGCGTGCTCTGGCGGTCTCGATGTCGGCTTCAAAACCGATCAGCATTTTTCTCTTGGTGATTTCTTCCAACGTTTTCAACTTGACTTCCCAAAGCATGAAAGAGTTACTGAACTTTAGAACCGCATACTTCTTAGCTGCCACCTGAATATCGTTCTCAAAGCCCCGAGCCTGCAGTTTCTCGCTATGGGCCAAATCAGCCTTCGCCTGTTCGAACTGTTCCTTCGCCTCCAGCATGGAGTTCTCAATCTCTAGTTTCTTTTCCACAAAGATACCGGTCTCGTATTCTTCTTTGGCCACGATTGCCTGTTCGAAGGAACTCTCCGCAGAAATTTTTAGGGCCAACGACGAGTTCACAATGATTCGCTGTTGCTTGAATTCCTCTTCCAGGGCGGATTGATCGAGTTCGACCAACTTGTCGCCTTTCTTGACCGGCGTCCCTTCGTCAGCCACCCACAGAATGGCCGTCCCGCCGCTGTTTCGTGACTTGACGCTGCAGACCAATTCGACATTCGACGAACTCTCGACTTCGCCCTGTTCAAGCACGATGTGGTCGAACGACTCTTTCTTGACGATGTGGATCAGCGGTGCCTCTCCGTCGTCACCCGAGGTCTGTGCCATCACGTAGTACGCGCCGCCTGTCAACGCGGCGGCGACCGTCAGTACGGCGAAAATCAACAATCCGCTTGCACCGCTGCGGGGGATACTCTTAGCCATCGAATTTCCCTTAGTAAAAAAGAAGAATGTGAGGCGGGGTGAGCAACCACCGACCAACCCTCATGGGGTGGAGCGCTGACGCCACTGTGGTGGGAATCTCAACGTACATCGGTTCAATAACCCGTGCGATGGACCGTCCTATTCTAACCGCTAGCCTTAACCGAGTCATCCAGTTCTTCGTAGAAAGCGAGTCATTTAGCAGCGTCTACGAGACGAAACCCCGCCTGGATCGTCTGGTTCCGGGTCTTTGCCAATGTGTGGAACTGGCTCTGCCAGTGTTTTGCCGAGCAGTAGACACTGGCGAAGCCAGTGCCACACACTGCCGGCCACTATTGCAAGAACCCGAGGCTAGCTAGCGCCTGCGGCTCAAGTCCTCAGTGTTTCGTGCTTGTATTTCCGAGCAGCAGACACTGGCGAAGCCAGTGCCACACATTGCGGCCTATTCGGTCGCCGGGTCCGCATCAGCTCCCTCGACAGGGGCGGGGGCTGGAGCTGGGGAGAGCATCGAATCGATGCCACCATCGGGAAATAGCCAGGACGGGTTGGGCGGAATTCGAAATTCGATCGGCAGATCGTCGACATTGGGATAGCCGTATTCAAGCCCAATGGCACCCGGATCCACCCACATACCCCGCTCGTCCAATTGCATTGTCCCCATGTTCAAGTCGAGGATTCCTCGTTGTACCTCGTAGGTCACCCACACACCAAGGAAGTTGTCTTGTGCATCCCGCAACGAGCTCAGTGCATTAATCAAGTTGCGGGCAGTCTGTACGCCCAATGCACCCTGGCCACCAGCACCAGCGGGCGCCTCAAGAGCAAATCGTGAGGACTGAACCTGAGTAACCGCGATTTGCACTCTCCTTCGCTGTAACTCGAAATCGATTCGTGACTGGTCGACTTGCCGAGCAATAGCTCGGGGTTGAGCGGCGATACTGTCTTCGATCTGGTAGAAGGTACGTCGGGCTTGCTGGTAGTTGATGAGTACTTGGCGATACCCATTTCGCTCCAGCAATCGCGTGATCGGGGCATCAAATTCGAGTCTAGCCCGCACGTTTCCCGTGCCGGAGCGAAAGTCGAGTCCATTCTTGCCGACGGTACCTATATCACCGGAGATCACGATGTCCAATTGACTCTCCAAGTCGTTGGCGGCGATTTGAATCTGCCGCCATGCATCGACCAGCGAGGCTCTCGCGTTCATCCAATCGCGGCGCGAAATTCGGGCGATTTCCAAGGCCATTTCCGGGCTCATCTCGACCGGGATCAGCGTGATCGACTCGCCGCGAGCAGTCGCTTGCAGCAATGAGATTTCGATAACATCGGCGGCCAATCCCGTGAGCAGATTTGGTACCGCACCGAACACATCTTCGCGCAGCCGCACCTTCAGTTCTTCCTCCGTTAGCGCGCCACCGGATTCTGCAAGAACATCCATCTTGGCAAGCGTTTGTTGTGCAATTTCACCGTTCTTCTCAATTCTTGTCGAGATTTCCTCGAGCAACGTTCGCAAGCGGAGGGGCAACTCGGCCAACTCATCGGTAGCAAACAGTTCATCGTCAACCGAAGTTAGCAGTGGCACTTCAGAACTAACTCGAGGACGTTCTTCGAGCTTCCGTTTCCTTTCAAGTATCCGCGCTGCCGCCGAGACGCGTTCGGGAATCGTCTCTTCGAATTGTTCGATTGAATTGCTCGCACGAACCGCGAAATCCTCTAACGCCTTTTTTCGCATTTCCTCGCTCTGCCTCAAGGCTCGCTGCAGCTGCCGAATCGAATCCACGTATCCTGGGTCAAACGGCTCGTTGTTTGTGGCCCTTGCGTTAAGTTCCACCAACTTCGGTCCCGTTACATATTGAAGTGCGGTGAGTTCATTTTGCAGCAAGTTGAATTCCGGGTCGATGAGTTGAAATTGGTTCAACATCGGGTCGTCGACCAGGACGGGAACTTGTGGAGGGATCCCCAACCTTGCCTTGTATCGGTCGAGTGAGTCGTTGAAGGCGCGACGTGAACGAAGCAGACCAGTGTTGGCGGAAAATAAAGTTTGGCGTGTATCGGCCACTTGAATGAACGTCACCCGTCCGGCCTCATAGTACGCTTCAAACTGAGCAAGACTGCTGGACAGCCCCGCCACATTCGTCTCTTGATTGCGGATTGTCTGCAAGTTTTGTAGCAAGCCCAAAAAGCCGCCTGCGCCGCCGGCTGTGCCGGTCCCGACGGATCCAAAGAACGCACCGCCCCGGTTCGGTCCCGCCTGGGCTCCTGTGCCATAGACGGTGTCTAGAAAGAACCCTCGTCGATAGCGATCGAGCTGACGGACGTTGCCCAGCAGCGTTCGTTCCGATTGGGTCAGCCCTTCCATGATCACGTCGCGACCAGCAGCTCGCAGCAATGGTTGAATGAAAGTGAAGTCGAGGGTGGACGAGATCGTATGCGTGTTTGGGCCTGAAAACTCCCAGACCAACGCATTGGCGAAGTTGACGACCATGCTGGCACCGGTCGTGAAGACTCTGCGGGCCTGCATGCCCCGGGTGGTAGCGTCGAGCTGGTTGATCGAGCTGCCCGAAGCCAGCGGACCCGTGCTCCGGTAACCGGTCGAGTAACCGCCAAAGAACTGGGTGTCGAATTGGAATCGTTGCGCCGTAACGTCGAGTGCGGAGAGATAGAGTGTTTCGAGCTGATTCTGGTAGGTCGGCGAGTGAAGGCGGGCCAACTCGTACGAGCTGGACGAGTTGAGAGTCAAGACTCCGTTTTCGTCCAAGTCCAAGAAGTCCAGCCAGTTCGGGTTGTCGGCGTAGCTCGTTTCGCCGTTGGCATGCCAGTGCTCGTACCCGTCCTTGCAATCGACCCAGTGCATGTAGGCGTGGGAATAGGGATCGTCTGTCGGGGCCGGCGGGCAATCCGGGTTAAACGGATCGTGCATTCGTGAACGAGGATCGACGTCGATTGTATAGTCCATCAGTCCCCAATGGGGATTTTCCGACTTTTCGGCGATCATCGAATAGGCATCCCGATCGGCCTCTATGCGGTAGAAGCTGGGCAGACATCCACACGGAAAAATGGTGAACATGGCCAACGCAACGCGGAAAAAGAATGTTCGGTTCATCGGCTTATGCTGCCTCCTTGCTAGACTTCGCGTCGCTTGACTCAACATCAGCTCGTCCCAAATGGTCAAGCAGTTCCAAAAGCCGCTCCAAATCAAGTCGCTTCATTTGAAAACCACCCCGTGGCAAGCTCTGGCGCAACTCCTCTGCGAGCAACCGTTCCAACTGCGCGCCTTTCTCAGAGAGGAGGCAAAACTGTTTGCGGCGGTCTTGAACACCACGTTCGACGGCAATCAGGCCGGCTGTCCTGAGCTTCTCGGTGATACCGCTTACCTGGGCCGGGGAGAGACCGAGTGAAACGGCGATTTGACTCTGGACGACGGGAGTTGGCTCTCGCTGGCAGTAGCAGAGAAAAAGAAACTCGGTGTCGGTCAGCTTATGGCGCAACGTGACGTCGGCAATCCGCCGCCGGAGCGCACGGCTCCCCAGCGTCAGCGCCTGGGCCAGATCGGCCCAGTGACTTCCGTCCATGGTGGGTCCTTCGAATCGGGTCTCGCGGGAATTTTTGCCAATAGGGCCCAGTCGGGATGGACGGATGTCGTCCAAGGCAGCGGAAACGGTGGGTCGCTGGATCGCTGAACCGTTTGGGGTGAAAACCTTTCGGCAATGAAAGTTTCGGCGGGAAAATGATCCGTTCTTTAACGATAGTGCTGCTTATTCGGGATCTCCGCCTCAGATGAAGGAGAAAAATCCGTTCAGGATATCGAAACGAGCCCCAGTTTGGTCACAAGCCGTTATCAAATCCAGGCTTACAGCATGTCCACTCCACAGAGAAATCCTTGACACTACATATTCCCCAATTTATCATCGACATATCTAGCCAGTGTTCCTATCCGGACACTCGGTTCCGATAAACACGACAATATGTCCCACTGCTGCACGTCTCGTCTGGAAATGGCACTTGTCAGCCTGTCCGTTTGGACAAAGGGTTCGATAACCATATGACCACTGTTTTTCAAATCGTTTTCGGCGTCATCGTGCTTGTGTTCATGGTGGTGGCCGGGCTCTCTTCCCGGACATGGCGCGCACTGCACGTGGTGGCAGTCTATTTTGTATTTTTCGCGGCGATTGCTTTCACCATATTTGCTGCGAGTTCGATGAAAACGCGGGAAAAGTGGAAGCAAGAATCGGACCAATTGGAAAAGCAGCTGGCCGTCGCGGTAGCTGCGCACCGCGAGATCCTCCATGGAGATCCGAGTCTCGACAAGCAAACCAAGGTCACACTCATCGACGCGCGGGCCCGGTTGACACGCTTTTCGTTGGATCGAGGACGCGTCTGGCGAGAGTGCTCCACATCCAGTGGTGGCACCGTGGCAGGGAGAGGGCTACGGCCGATTGTCAAACTCAGCACGAATCCGAGCGGAGCTGAACCGCGGCCCAACCGCATCGAAGCGGGCGCGATCTTGTACGTATTCCGCGAGAAAAAGTCCGCCGACGAACATCTCGTTCCGGTTGCTTACATTGGTGAGTTTCATGTGACCGCGGCCACAGACGGCGACGTGACCATGGAGCCGATTGACGATTTACAGCCTTATCAACTCAATCAATTAGTTCGCGCTACTCTGGAGACGACTTGGGTATTGTACGAAGTGATGCCGTTGGACGATCATCGCTCCTTCACCGATCCCAATGAACGAGTGCAGATTGAACAAGACAACGCCTCGATTTATGGCGTGGTGGACGAAGCCGAAGTACGACGAATTTTTGAGCTTGTGAACGCGGAGAATTTTCTCGACTCAAAGCGAGCGTTGACGGAGGAAAAGCTCGAGGAGTTGATCCAATTACGGCTTCGTGACGGCACGCGATTCAAGGACGGTGATCCGAACCGGAACGTCTTCATGAAGGTCCAGTTTACAAAGCCCTATAAGGTCACCGTGGACACAGTGGGTACGGACAGTAATTTACTGAGCCACCACTACGATGCCCAAGGAACTGCGATTCCGCAGCGGCTAAAACGGGGTGAGGACGTTCGTTTCAAGGTCGACGATATCGGAGTCTTGCACGTCGACTTGGCCCAACAATTAATCGCCGACGACACATGTGTCTTGTTGGAACGGATCTTCATCCGAGATCTGACGGACTACGACCAGTGGTTCTTTACGGTTCGCAACCAACTTCGCCGCTTGGCATTGGTAAAGATAAGGTTGGATGCGGTCAAAAAGCGATTGGATGATGCCGAGGCGCGGGTCGCTGAAATGACAGCGTACCGCCAGTCGGAACGGGTCAAGCTGGAAGACGATCAGGCGAATGTCGACAAAGAGAGGGCGGCGTTGACCACGTATATTGTGGCGAAAATGGCTGCACGTGCGGATGTTCTGACCAAGCTCAGCAAACTCTACCAGCGCAACAACGTTTTGGCGGCCCTACTTTCGGAGATTCACGAGCGAATCCGCACCAACATTCAAGCCGAAATTGACGCGGCCCCATAAACGCGGCCCCATAAACACGGCCATTCTCTCGGCGGCGTTACCCCTTCGTGCTTGTATTGCTGGCTCGTCAAGATGTTAAGAATGACGGAACACTAGGATTTGGCCATCCGCCGACGGGCCGGTTTTTGCCTTGTCCTTCTTGGCCACTCCACTTTCCACGAGACCTGACGTAGGATATAGAGGCCGTAGGCCCTTACATACAAGAGATTATCTTTCAACGGAATGTAGCTGAGGCGTCGATCTCATGGGCATCCACGACCGGGAATACATCCGTGACGACTCGCCTCCGTCTCTATGGGCTGACAAACCGGTAGTCACCAAGTTACTGGTCATCAATGGCGTGCTTTTCCTCGCCAATATTCTGATCGGTGGCGGCGATTGGCTCACCTATAAACTGGCTCTTACTCCCGAGACGTTGACTCGTCCTTGGATGTGGTTTCAGTTCTTGACGAGCGGATTTGTTCATTCGCCGAGCTCCAACTGGCACATCCTGGGCAACATGTTCCTCCTGTTCATGTTCGGACGTCCCGTCGAGACGGTCTATGGCCGACGTGAATTCCTCACTTTCTACCTCACCGCGATCATCCTCGGCAGCGTATTTTGGACCGTTCGGCAAGCGGCAATGGGCCCCCAGGCCAGCTACTGTTTGGGAGCTTCGGGTGGCGTGGTTGCCGTATTATTGCTGTTCGTGTTTCACTTTCCGAAGCAGACGGTCCTGCTCTTTATGGTCATTCCTGTGCCGGCCTGGCTGTTCGGGTTGTTCATCGTCGGGAGTGACATCCAGTTGGCTTTCCAGACGGGTACTCACGTTGCATTTGATGTCCACCTTATCGGTGCGACATTCGCCGCCTGTTATTATTACGGGCATTGGCGTCTCTCTTCACTGATCGACCGCTTTCCGTGGCCGTCGCGAGGCAGACCCAAGTTGCGAATCCGTTCCGCGGCCGATGATGTCGATCCGCCGCCGCCCAAACCCAAAAAAGCTGACGTGGCACTCGAGTCGGAGGCGGATCGGATACTCGACAAACTGCACCGAGAAGGCCAAGGCAGCCTGACGGCACGCGAACGAAAAACGCTGGAAAACTATAGTCGTCGTATGCGAAAGAGGCGCCAATAAACGGCCGAGGACGTCTCAAACACGAAACGACTCGAGCAGCTGTTGTATCATCTCGGGCGTGTGGGCCGCAGAGAAGCTGAGTCTCAACAACGCTCTACCATCGGGAACGGATGGCGGTCGGATGGCCGGAACGAATATGTTCGCGGCTGTCAGACGATTCATCCATTCCATGGCCCGTTCACTCTCCCCAATATGGACCGGCACAATCTGACTCGTTGAGAGGCCTGTATCCCATCCGAGCAGTTGGAGTTGTTGACGGGCCAATTGCGAATGAGCGATTACGGTTTCACGTCGCCATGGTTCGGCAATCGCTGCTTTCATGCCAAAAATCGCCATCTCAACGACCGGTTCCGGCATCGCGGTCGAAAAGAAGTAACTCCTAGCTCGGTGACGCATCCATGTCACTAATGCCTCGGACCCACAAACAAAACCTCCGCCAGCACCAAACGCTTTACTGAGCGTTCCAACGCGAATGTCGATCGACTGCTCGACTCCAAGTAACTCGGCAACACCTCGGCCGTGTTGTCCCCAAACACCGCTACCATGCGCCTCGTCGATCATGGTCATCGCGTCAAAGCGTTCAGCCAACTCGCAAATTTCGGCAAGTGGAGCAAAATCACCGTCCATGCTAAATAGACTCTCGGTGACTATCAATCGCCGTCGGTACGTGCTGCTTGCACGAAGTAACTCGGTCAAGTGGTCGACATCGCCATGTCGATAGATCAGAACTTTGGCCGCTGACAAACGACAGCCATCGATCAGACTGGCGTGATTCAACGTGTCACTGAAAATGACATCACCGTGACCAGTGATCGACGGAATAACGCCGACGTTGGTTGCGTACCCTGTGGGAAAGAGAAGAGCCCGTTCGCACTGTTCGAATTCGGCGATCAACCGTTCCAAGCGATCGTGACAGGCTCCGCGGCCGTGGATGGCCGGGCTCGCGGCACTCCCGCCACCACGTGGTGCAACCGCCACGTCAACCGCTTTTCCGCATTCAACGGCCAACCCTAGATAGTCGTTGGAACCGAAGTTCACCAGCGAGCGACCATCCAAATCGACGATCGCCCCCTGCACGGATTCCCGCGTCCGCAGAGGGCGGTACAGCTGCCCGCGTTGCAAAGCAGCCACCTCGTCGTCAAGCCAATCGAGTCGTGGCGTCATCGGACCGGCACTGCCTCTAAGCGAGTTTCTTGGCCAACTTGACGATCGCGTCGAATTCTTTCTTCCGCACCGGCTGAACGGAAAGTCGCGAGCCCTTGCGCAACAACTCCATTTCTTTTAATGCTGCCACTTTGCGCAGTCGATCCAATCCGATTCCGGTTGCAAACGTATCGATATGCCGTATGTCGACCATCCACCAACGGGGATTTGTCGGCGTCGACTTGGGATCGAAATGTTTGTCCGACTCATCCCAGGCTGTGTGGTCTGGGTAACTCTCGCGGACGATTTCGGCAACTCCCACCACCGCTGGAGGATTGGCGTTGGAATGATAGAACAGCACTCCATCTCCCAACTTCATGTCGTCGCGCATGAAGTTGCGAGCCTGGTAGTTTCGAACGCCATCCCAGCAAGTCGTCTTGTTCGGCTCAGCTTCCAAGTCGGCGATCGAGTATGCGGATGGTTCGCTTTTCATCAACCAGTATTTCATGATGTGTTTCTCGCGCTGGAAAACGGGTGTTATCGACTTAGATTGGCGGTTCGTCAAGCAGACACTTGCAGGCGGTTGGCGAGGAAATGAGAGGGCGGCTTTGGTCCCCGCACCCCAACCGTTATACTGCTCCAGGATCACAGTCGCCAATCACCACAGTCACTGTAGATTTTCCTAACGTGGGGTAAATAAGAAAGCAAATGAACGAGAATTTAGAACGTCCGTTGGTCGAATTAGAAACTTCGAAGGGAAAAGTGATTTTGGAGCTCTTTGAGGATGAAGCTCCCAATACAGTAGCGAATTTCGTACAGCTTATAGAATCGGGCTTTTACGATGGACTCAAGTTCCATCGGGTGATCGAAGGCTTCATGGCACAGGGCGGCTGCCCAACGGGTACAGGTACGGGTGGTCCGGGACACAAGATCAAGTGCGAGTGCGGGGCACCTGACGCGAAGAAGCACAGCCAAGGCGCGATCAGCATGGCCCACGCGGGCAAGAACACGGGCGGTTCCCAGTTCTTCATCACTTTTGCTCCCACGTCCCACTTGGATGGCGTGCACACTGTATTCGGCAAGGTCATCGAGGGAATGGAAGCGATCGACAACCTGAATATTACGGATCGAGGCGAAAAGCCGGACTCCATCACCAAAGCGACCGTGACTCGAAAACGCGATCACGACTACAGCGTGGAAAAGATCTAGCGGCATCCCAACGTGGCGGGTCAGCAGGGATACACGCAGACCCGACGCGAACGGACCCAGCGTCCAGCCAATTACTTGGTTCTTGAATCAGAGTTAGGGTCGTCCCTTGCCGATAGATGGATTAGCATGCATGGGTTACTAAGCCGTTTTCCCTAGGTCGGAAATGAACCACCAGTCCCTCCTTTCCCGTCGCGGTCTGTTGAAACTGGGTTCGCTTTCCGTAGCAACGTCAATGGTTCCGCGTGCCGCCCGCGCCGCGCCGGGCACGGAGAGCCAAGCGAAACACTGCATCTTCATTATGCTGCAGGGCGGGCCGAGCCACATTGATTTGTGGGATCCTAAGCCCACGGCTTCAACCGACGTTCGCGGTCCCTTCACGACAATTCCCACATCAGTCCCCGGCATTCAGTTCGGTGAACCGATGAGTGAGACTTCGAAAGTCGCTCATCATCTGGCCGTCATTCGTTCGATGACTCACAAGTTCACCAATCATATAGCCGGCACCTACGTAACACTGACCGGATCGACAAACCAGCCAGACCGTGACCGCGAGGCTCATGCCGACGACTTCCCCGGTCCCGCGGCCATCCTCAATCTTGTGGCGGCGGGCCATCGCGGAATCCCCACTGCCGTATCGCTTCCCGGTTGGTTGAGCATCCCCGGACCATCGAATCGGATGCCCGGACAATATGGTGGTTTCCTCGGATCGGTGTACGACCCGTTCCTACTGGAAGGCGATCCACAAAAGCCAGACTATCGGCCGCTCGCTTTGGGGCTCCCCGAAGACGTGACACGCCAGAGACTGGTTGATCGTATGACGCTTTCCAAGCAGCTCGATCGCACAGCCCACTGGATCGAGGCGGAACTCAACCAACAAGTCGACCGGCTGACCGAGAGCGCCTACACATTAGTTTCCGACGGCCGCCTGCAACGGGCCTTAGATCTGTCGAGCGAATCTGCTGCAACAAAAGCGAAGTATGGGGACTCGCGTATTGGGCAGTCGCTGCTCATCGCGCGACGGCTGGTTGAAATCGGTGTGCCGTACGTTGCCTACAACGCATTCAATCAGGAGTGGGATACACACGGTAACTTGAAAGTCCGCTACCAACAGATCGTTCCGCCTACGGATCGAGCTTTCGCGGCTCTCATTCAGGATCTGGATGACAGGGGATTATTGGACGACACGCTCGTTGTCAACACGGGTGAGTTCGGCCGCACCCCGAAGTTCAACAACAAGAACGGCCG
Organism: Planctomycetaceae bacterium; assembly: GCA_012959465.1. Classification (GTDB taxonomy): domain Bacteria; phylum Planctomycetota; class Planctomycetia; order Pirellulales; family Pirellulaceae; genus UWMA-0346. The sequence continues at coordinate 47,738 of DUDC01000196.1, read as the reverse complement.
GGACCATTGGCCCAATGCTTATTCGACGGTGCTCGCCGGAGGCGGCATTCGCGGTGGACTCTCCTGGGGACAAACCGACCGGCAGGGCGGTGAAGTACTGGAAGCTGCCGTGAACCCCTGCGACGTTCTGGCCACCATGTGGCGGCAACTGGGGCTCGACCCTCGAACCGAGATTCGAGATCGTCTCGGCCGGCCACACCTCATTTCCAACGGCCGCGTACTACGCGAGTTGACTTAGACGCATTCCCAATTACCGCCCATTATTGGCGAATCGGTGGATGTTCCAGCTACAATAGTCTTGTCGAACCGCCGCAAGCAAGGCGATGGTGGTCGGAGGAAATTGGAGCTCGCTATGTTGTTGCCAGTACGCGCTGTTTGGATTCGTCTCATCGTCGCTACCGCATTCTCTGGAATGCTGTCGAACACGTTCATCGTTGCTCAACAGACGAACCCGGACGAGGAACCGCCGAAGATCCCCGAAATCTCCGACGAACCCAAGACCGTCGATCCAGCCGACCTTGCGCCGAAGCCACTTGCTGTCTTGGCGACAGTTGAATTCAACAACTCTTCGCTACGAGAACTCGTCACGTGGTTAGAAGAACAACAGTTGGTTGTGTTGTTGGACAACAAAGCGTTGGCGGACGAGGGGATCTCACTGGGTGAACCGGTCTCTGGCCACCTCGACAACGCCCCCATCTACTTGTTGTTGAATCGCCTTAGTTCTCTGAATTTGGCGTGGTACATGCATGACGACATCTTGCATATTACCTCCACCGCCGCATTACAAGAGCGACAATCGACGGAGCCCTACAATGTGGGTGACCTGTTGGACGACGGTTATGCGGCTGACTCGCTGAGTGAAGTGATCACGTACGGAATCGCGCCAGATAGCTGGGAAGAAAATGGTGGATATGGCGTGATTCAGTTATTGGGTGACGTCTTGTTCGTTCGGCAAAATGACGCACAACACAGGGAAGTGCGTGGCTTGTTAGCGGCATTACGAAAGCACGGACGAAGAACGCTCACCTCCGATCCACCACAGCATCTTGCCCTGCACGAAGTCCTGTTTTCGAAAGTGACGGTGGAATTCGACGACACACCGTTGGAGACCGCGATCGAATCTCTGGCGGACCAAGCGAACGCCGACATTCGCTTGGATGGACCGGCCCTACGAGCGATTCGAATTCGCGACCGCGAGCCCGTCTCCCTGCAGCTCTCCGACCGCCGTTTACGTACCGTGCTACAAGTGATGTTATCGGACCTCGAATTGACTTGGGTGTTGCGTGATGGCGTCCTATGAGTCACCAGCAGAGAGGCGGCTGACGAGTTGTTGAAGACAGCCGTGTTTGATGTGCGAGATCTCTGTCGCGATTTCGACGAACAGCAGGCCTTGGAAACGGCGATCACTAGTCAAACGACGACGAACTGGGAGGAGCAGGGCGGGCTGGGAACGATCTATTCTCCGAAGGCGGGCACATTGGTTGTTCGACAGACGGAACGTAGCTTGGATGAGGTGCTCGATCTTCTGGAAACGTATCGAACGGCCCTTCGCGCTTCGAAGCCTCGCGATCGCCAGGCGGATGAAAGGAAGAAAGTCGTTACCGTCTACTACCAATCTCAAACACAAATCGCCGAGGACCTGGAGCGGTACTTACCTCGCTTGCTGGCTACCGACACTTGGAAAACGGAGGCCGCTCCCGACGCGGTTGGAACGATCCTGCGTATCGCGTCCACTGCCGAAAAAAAAGAGAACCAGACGATTGAACGTTCGGTTCTGGCAATTCGACAGACGCGAGAGGTACATGACGACATCGCGAAATTGATTCTACGTGTCGAAAATGGCGACCCGCGCTCGAGTGGCGGAGGGATGGGAGGCGGCGGGTTTGGCGGCGGCCTGTTCGACGTGCCGTCGACGAAAGCGGGTAAGAAATAGCAGACCTTTTTCCATTCCCCGGCGGACGCGCTGTACCTCGACGCGTCGGCCAGGGATTCGTCTCAATCTTCCGCGCCGAGAAACTCGGCCGGTATTTCACGCAATAGGTCTTCCGTGCTGGTGATTCCCTGAGCGACTTTGAGTAACGCGGCGCGTCGAAATTCGACCATCCCCGCCTCGCGGGCGGCGGACTCAATTTCCGTGCGAGGGCGACCCTCGGAAATTTTCTCACGTACTTTTCGGTTCATGATCATGATCTCGAACAAGCCTGTGCGGCCACTGTATCCAGTGCCGAAGCAGGTGTCGCACCTGCCTGGTCCATAGATGGCTTGGCCTTGCCCCGGTTCGAGCAGATCTGCGATATCGCGAAACGTCTGTGGTGCCTCGCTGATATCATATTGCACTCGACAGCTGGGGCAAAGTGTTCGGATCAGTCGTTGGGCGACGACGCCCAACAGGCAGCTGGAAAAAAAGTAAGGGTTGGCACCGAAGGCCAACATCGAATGGACGGCGCTGGCCGCAACGGGCGCGTGGAGCGAGGCTAATACAAGATGGCCGCTGTTTGCTGCCCGCACCGCTGTCGTCGCCGTCTCGGCGTCGCGGATCTCGCCAATCATGATCACGTCGGGAGACTGCCGCAACACGTTGCGCAAGAGTATGGCGAACGTGATGTCCAACCGATCCAATACCTGCGACTGCCGAACTCCGGGAACCAGGTATTCGACCGGATCCTCGAGCGTGTTGATTTTTCGAGCGCCGTCGACCAGGTGCTGGACACAAGCGTACATGGTGGTCGTCTTGCCCGTACCTGTCGGCCCAGTAATCAGCATCAAACCCGATGGTCGACTGAGTAGTCCAGTCAGAATCTGCTGATCACTTCGAGACAGACCCAGTTCCTTGATCGGTTTGATTCCGGATTCGCGGTCCCACAGGCGAAGCGACAGATCGACACCATGAATCGTCGGGATCGAGTTGATACGCACGTCCAAGTGACGAGTCTCCGCTCGACGCAACCAACGTCCGTCTTGCGGCCGTCGCTGCTCAGTAATATCCATGTTGGCGGCGGCTTTAATCGTACCGATCATATGTCGCCCAAACTCTAACGACACCGCACCCAAAACGCTCATCCGGCCATGACGGCGGACGGTAAGGGTTATGGTTGCTGATTCGGTGAAAAGGAAGACATCGCTGCAATTTGTTTCGAGGGAGAAGACAAGCAGCCTGTCGACAGCCGCTTCCGCATCCATTGTTTCTAACGCATCAATATCAAACGCGAGTGGGTTATCGGCCGTCGTCATTCTTCGGTCCCTTCGTTGGTCAACTTTTCGAGCTCAGCGCGTTCCAGAATACGAAAGGTGTCCTGCAGGGAAAGAACACGTAGCACGTCCATGACAACGATCGGCACACCACAGAGGGTGAGGCTCCCTTCGTTTTCTCTAAATCTCTTTTGGCATTTCAGTAGCCAGCTCACGCCACTTGAATCGATAAATGACGTCCCCTCTAAATCGAACGCCACCTTCTTGGAGTAGATGTCGGCGCCAAACTGATCGCGAAACGGATCGGCAAACGTCGCGTCTTGGGTAATCTGGCCTTCGCACTCGATGAACATGTAGGGTGATTCCGACTCAACTAAAGTCAAATTCATATCTGGTCCCCTCAGTGATTTAGCTGGTTCAATCTAGGTGGTGTGAACGTGAGTATCAAGCGTCAAATATAAGTCGTGTTCACCAATTCCGACCGCGAACACGGTAACTGTATCCAGCCCGTGCGAACCGTGATGAGTGCCACGTTGACAGAGTTGAATGCCGAACGGCGTTCTGCCAGGACATGATTGTTGCATACTCTGTTACCGGATGCCAATCTTCTCGAGAAAACCCACGCCGACTTCTGTTCCTGCTCCAATAAACCACAGAAAGTCGAGTTTCAATTCTCGAACGAGTTGCTCGACGCCGGCAGATGTACCGCCTGAATTGCGAACCGGCACTGGGCGGCTCCGAGTGAACACTTGACTCTCCGCAACCCCGTGCATAGGATTCCGCGATTGCAAAACTCAGGTTTCTGAGTCGGCGCAGGGTAGCGCAAGCGAGTCACGGTTCTAATGTTGTGCTGAGTTGATTCTTCGAGTGAAGCGTCCGGCTGACATTTCGGCTGACGGAATAACTCGTCTGATCGGCACGATCGGCTGGCAAGTGACGGGTACGTCGGGTTCTTCCGGTTCTACGCCGATTTTTCTCGCTCGGTTTTTTGACCGACTGCAAACAGTGACTTATATTCCTTCGGGTCGCAATTGTGTCACCATTTATTCGACCCGCTCACCGGTGCGATTCGCAAAGAAATAGGCACTCCATGGCAGGAGCGCTTTTTAATCGTGCTGAGAAGTTCCCTGCGGACAGGCCTTTGCCTGGGCCTGTTGAGTCGAAAGGTGCCGATGCGTCAATCTCCCCACCGAATGAGAGTCTGGTCACTGCTGCTTTTGGTCCTTGGGAGTCCATGGGCAACGGCTCAGACCTCACCTAGGATCCAGATTGCTCCGAGTGCCGTCACCGATCTAGCGGAGATGGGTGGCGTCATTAATCAGGGTCGCGAGTTGGAAGGCGAGAAGCGGTGGAGTGAAGCACTGCGGTACTACCGGGCCGCATTGAAGTCCAACCCGGGCCAGGCATTCCTGCGAGAACGCATGGATGCCGTTAAATCGCATGTCGATGTTGCTCGCCGCTACGCCGACAAGAGTTTCGTGGCTTCCGTCGCAGACAGTTCGCGGCAACAATCGTTAGCCATGTTGAACGAGATCCTGGGAAAAATCGACAGGTATTACGTTAACCGACCCAGTTGGTCGCGAATCGTCGAGCGTGGAGTTCGTCAGCTTGAATCATCACTTCAGAACACTGAGTTCTGCCGGATTCACAACTTGAGTGACCGAGGGCATTCCGAAACGTCTCATTACATCGCTGAGTTGCGTGCCGAATTTGCCAACCGCATTTTTCGATCGCGTCACGATGCGTACTGGGCGGCCGACCACGCTGCGCAACTTGGTCAACAGCGAATCGGGATCCGACCAACTGCCATCGTGTTGGAGTTTGCATCCGCCGCCAGTTACGCCGACGACTACTCGACGTTTCTCACCCCCGCCCAGCTTGACGAAACGTTCAGCCAAATTGAAGGGAGTTTCGTCGGCCTGGGAGTTGAATTAAAGGTCGATCAACGAACTCTGCTGATTGTGCACGTCATTGAAGGTGGTCCGGCCGACGAGGTTGGGCTCCGGGACGGTGACCGTATTGTCGGTGTTGGTGGACAATCGACGGTGCAGTTGGGTGCCGAGAAGGCGGCGGACATGCTTCGAGGCGAAGCAGGGAGCGCGGTGCGTATCGAAGTTCAGTCAAGAGAGACTCGCCGTTCCATCCAGGTAACTCGACGCCGGGTCGACGTTCCGAGTGTCGAACGTGTGCAGATTCTCGATCGGCAAAAAGGTGTTGGCTATTTTCACTTGACGAATTTCCAGAAGACAACAGGCCGCGACGTCAATGAGGCACTTTGGGCGCTACACCGTCAAGGCATGCGTTCGTTGATCATCGATCTCCGGGGCAATCCGGGCGGGTTGCTTCCCGCGTCGGTAAACGTTGCGGACAAGTTCCTGGCCAGCGGACTGATCGTATCGACACGAGGACGAAGTGCTGGCGAGGACGCCGACTTTACCGCGCATTCTCCGGGGACTTGGGACACGCCACTTTATGTCTTGATCGATGGTGATTCGGCAAGTGCGAGTGAAATTCTTGCCGGGGCCATTCACGACCACCGACGCGGTATCGTCATTGGCCAAAGGAGTTATGGCAAGGGCAGTGTTCAAGGGATCTTCCGCTTGAACCATGATATCGGTATTCGCTTGACGACAGCTAAGTTCTTCTCCCCGAGTGGCCAAGCGATAAGCGGTGTGGGGATCCAGCCCGACGTCGCCGTCGAGATGGTTGCACGTGTAAGTCCAGATGGAACAACCTTGCCACTTGTCGAAGATCCGGTCATCCGCGCTGGTCTGAATCTAGCTCAACGCAACTTGGCGCAACGCTAGGCATCTTTCCACTGGCACGTCGTTACCCGATACTAGGGTCGAAGTCCTCTTACGGATCTACATCCCTTGTTGATAACGGCAACGAATGTTCTTTGCACTTGGTCGCTGGGTTGCTCGGCATTGGCTGGTGGTTACCTTTCTTTGGGTTGCCATCGTCGTGTTTGCCAGAGTCAAAGCGCCGGAGTGGAACTCGGTGGCCTACGATGGAGACTTGGCCTATTTGCCGGCAGAATCTCCAAGTGTGAAAGGTCGTGAGTCTCTAGCTGTCTTCGGCGAAAACCGAGCCCGCAGCCAAGTTGTCCTGGTCTTTGAACAACAGTCGGAACAACCGACGCGCAGCGAACGATACGTGCAATGGCGAATCTCGCGAGATCTACAGTTCTTGCGAGGAGTAGCACGGTTGCGGCAAGCTCAAGAGCTGCAGGACGCTGACCAATCGCTTCACTCGACGGGGTCCAAGGATGACCGTGTGAAGGCGATCTTAGAGGACGCTGAACATGCGTTAAATGAAGCGGTGTATCTTGACGAGCTGCTCGATGATCGATTTAAGAACTCGACCTCGCGATTGGCAGCCGCTTACTTGTACCGCAGTCAGTTATACGAGCAATTAGAAGAGGTGAGGTTCGCGCGCGAGGATCGCCAGGCGGCCACGGACCTCGACCCCAACCTTGTCCTAGATACTGAAAGGGTAGTCGGCTTACTCGAACCGGTTAACCTCGAAAACTGGGTGGATGTTTGGACCTGGCTCGATCCGGTTTTCGGCGCGAAGCTCGTTAGCCGCGACGAGAGGGCCAAGTTGATCGTGGTTCAGTTGGCAAATGAATTCCTCGCCATTCGCAACAAAATCGACCTGGACTTTTTGCACGGCTTGGTTGCAACTGCGCAGAGTGAGGCCGAAGAGTGGGGAACAAGGCCGACGGTCGGTGTCAGCGGTTCAGCGGCGCTCGGCGGCGACCTCCTCCGCTCGGCTAAAGAGTGTATTCAACATACTGAATGGTTCACGATCGTCCTGGTCGTATTAATCCTTGCCGTTGTCTATCGCTCGCCCATGTTAGTCATCGTGCCGCTGCTCAGTATTGGCGTGGCAATGGCCGTTTCGGTAGCGCTGATTTCCGCCATCGCCTACTGGTCGCAAGGATCAGCCGGAGCTTGGTGGGAGCTGAAAATTTTTACCACCACGCGGATCTTCGTCGTCGTGATCCTGTTTGGGGCGAGTACCGATTATTGCCTGTTCCTTATTTCTCGGTACCGTGAGGAGTTACAAAAGACAGCGGATCGAGCTCAGGCGATGGCGTGCGCGATGCGCGGCGTGGGTGAAGCACTCTCGGCGAGCGCACTGACCACAATTGTCGGCTTGGGCATGATGTGGTTCGCTGATTTTGGCAAGTTCCGTTTTAGTGGGCCCGTCATTGGATTGGCGCTGTTCGTTTCGTTGGTGACTTGTCTCACTTTGACTCCTGCCATTCTCTACGGGTTCTCCCGATTCCTCTTTTGGCCCGGGCGTGTCGTGCCGGACTCTGAACGGAAAAAGGACTCGACTCCCGCTAAGCCACGTCGAATCGAATTGCTGTGGCAATGGACGGCGGACTCGATCGTCCGCAGACCGCTGTGGTACTTGGTCGGCGCGTTGTTGGCCATGCTCCCGCTGGCGGTCATCGGTACGTTTGCGCCGCGGATCACCTACAATTCGCTCGCATCTCTCGACCCAGACCAACCGAGTCGTGTCGGTGCGGAGATCATGCGGCGGTATTTTTCCGTGGGTGAGAGCAGTCCGATCACCGTGCTCGTCAATCACCCGCGGGCCGATTTCTCGGACTTCGCCGATCAGCTCAAGATTCGTGAATTGACGAGCAGTTTATACGAGATCGCTGGTGTCGACATTGTCCGAAGCATCATCGATCCCCTTGGTGACTTTCCGCCCGATCGGACATTGAGCATGGTCGATCCCGACGCTTTGCGAACAATCATGTCGCGGCCCCATCGCCGCACGTCGAGTCTTTTCCTCGGTAGTGAATACGACGACCGAACCAACGCGGCTCGTATGGATGTGATTGTTGGCCCAGATCCTTTCTCCGCAGAAGCAGCCCAGATTGTCGGCAAGATCGAGCGGACGCTGGCCAGACTGTCTAAGGACACCAATTCGTTTTGGGAAAATACGGAATTCCATTTGGCCGGCACAACCGTTGGGATTCGCGATCTCCGCGATGTGACCCAGTCTGACACCGTGCGAATTCGCTGGTTAACGGTGCTTGCGGTGTACCTTGTTCTGATCGGCATCACTCGCCGCGCCGGTGTATCGGCCTATATGATCGCCTCGGTCTTGCTGACGTATCTGGTGACGTTAGGATCCGTTTGGTTACTCTTTAATTGGATCGCTGGCGATGACTTTCCAGGGCTCGACTGGCGAGTACCACTTTTCTTATTCGTGATTTTGGTGGCGATCGGTCAGGACTATAATGTCTATCTTGCCATGCGGGTGTTTGAAGAGCAGCGAATTTTGGGACCGATCCGTGGCGTTCGCCAAGCCGTGATCAAGACGGGTGGCATCATTACGAGTTGTGGTCTAGTGATGGCTGGTACTTTTTTCTCGATGACGGCGACCGCGTGGAGTCCGTGGCTGGGTAGCGTGCTCGGCATCCCCGGATGGTCTGGTCAGACAGGAAACTTGCAAGCGATTGTTCAACTGGGTGCGGCCCTCTCGCTGGGAGTCGTCCTCGATACGTTTATTGTCCGTTCTGTCTTGTTACCATCCTTCCTCGTTTTGCTCTGCCATTTGCGGTGGAACCGGCGACGTTGATGGTCTTTCTGTGAGGTGCACCGATAGTGACTCCAAATGAAGTACTGGCAATTTGCCGCGAACGAGACATCAAGGCCGTCGACCTGCGGTTCACCGATTTTCTTGGACTCTGGCAGCACACGACCATCCCCGTCAGCAAACTGACCGAAGAGTCGTTCGAAGAAGGGTACGGCTTCAACGGATCGAGCCTCCGCGGATGGCAGGCAAAAGACGAAAACGACATGCTGATCGTCCCGCAAGCCGAAACGGCCTTTGTCGACCCGTTCACTGCCTTGCCCACGCTGAATATTATTTGTGCCATCCAAGATCCGATCACCGGAGAGGATCACAGTCGCGACCCACGAAATGTCGCTCGCAAGGCTGTCAATTATCTGCGGACGTCCGGTGTTGCGGATACGGCCTACTTCGGACCCGAAGCGGAGTTCTTTATTTTCAACGATGTGCAGTTCGATCAAGATTCGCACACCGGGTACTATCATCTCGACAGTATTGAGGGCGAGTGGAATCGAGGCCGCAACGAGCCGCCCAACCTGAGCCACAGAGTTCGTAACCAGGAGGGTTACTTCCCTGTTCCCCTCGCCGATCACTTGATGGATGTCCGCAACGAGATGATGCAAACCATGATCGATGCCGGCCTGGATGTTGAGTGCCAGTATCATGAAGTTGCCAGCGAGGGACAGGCTCAAATAGACCTCAAGTACCAAGAGATGGTACATATGGCCGACCAAATGATGGTCTACAAGTACATCGTAAAGAATGTTGCCAAGAGTAAACAACTGACGGCCACATTCATGCCCAAACCTGTCTTCGCCGACAACGGCTCAGGGATGCATATTCACATGTCGCTGTGGAAGAACGAAACTCCATTGTTCGCCGGCAGCCACTACGCTGGACTGAGCGAAATGGGGCTCCACGCGATCGGCGGAATCCTCCGCCACGCACCTGCCTTGTTGGCGTTTACCAACCCCACAACCAACAGCTACAAACGACTCATCCCCGGATGCGAGGCTCCAGTAAATCTCGCCTACTCACAGAGGAATCGGGCGGCCGCCTGTCGTATACCGATGTACAGCAGCAGCCCAAAAGCAAAACGCATCGAATTCCGGTGTCCCGATCCCAGTTGTAATCCCTACTTGGCATTTTCCGCGATCTTGATGGCCGCGATTGACGGCGTGCAGAACAAGATCTCCGCCGGTGAACCGCTCGATGGCCGCATCGACGAACTCTCACCGGAGGAGGCCAAGGGGATTCAAACGACTCCCGGTTCACTCGCTGCATCGCTCGATGCGTTGCAAGATGACCACGAGTTCCTGCTGCGGGGCGATGTGTTTACGTACGACGTCATCAGCACGTGGATCGACTACAAACGCCGTAACGAAGTCGACGCGTTGCAGCGCCGTCCCCATCCATACGAGTTCTGCATGTACTACGACGTGTAGGTCGCTAGCCGCGAATTCGATCTTGGATCTTGGCCACGACCGCCTGAAATTCTTCACGTAGTTGGTTGAACAGACTGCGTTCTTTGGGGCCTTCGGCCTGTACATAGTTCAGCATGATATCCTCGGCCGCCAGGAATTCGGCCGCGATGTCGGCAACCTCGCTGGCGATTTCGACCGGGATGGTGGTCACACCGTTGGCATCACCGTGCAGCAACTCGCCGTCTTGCAACGACAGGCCACCGATTCGGACGGGCAACCCGACGTGCAGTAGGTGGCAGTAACCATGAGAACAAATCGTAGAACCGGTGAAAACGGGGAATTGGATTCCTCGCACCTGTTCCAAGTCACGTCCGGCGCCGTTAGTCACCAGCCCTCGCGCGCCGTAGGCCTGGTAGGTCGAACACATTACTTCACCAAACACTGCGGCCGCCGGCGGATCGTCCAAGTCTTGGATCACTACGACAGGTGGCCCCGGCAATTGCTCGAATTGTGCCAATTGCGACTGCAGACTGCCGTAGGCATCACCGCCCATCGGCGGCGCATCCGAGCGAAACGACGCGGTAGCCGCGAAGCCGACCATCGCAGGCATTTCAGGGAAGTTGCTCTTCACTCGACTGTCCATGTAGCCGCGGTTGCGTGGGCGAACGTCAAACAGCTCGATGACGTTGCAAATCGTGGGAGTGTCGTACTTGGCCAGTTTGTCGAGGACGTCGACCGATAAAGACATATTGGGGGAACTCCACTTGAAAATATCGCGGAACTGAGAGAACCGTTCTGCTCCGACGCATAAACTCTTGAGCACGAGGATTGGTCGTCATCTTAAACGGCTCATGTTCCCGCCGTCTACTGGGCATGCGTTCGGTCGGTTTGGTCTGGACGCCCCGCCTTAGCGAATGCTTCTCTCGTATTGCGCCGTGTCAACGACACTGTCGTGGCGGCCTGTATACGCAAAACGTTCACGGCCTCTAGGAGCGTGTGGGTAATCGGAATTAGAATAGCGAGACGGGACGGAAATGGGCCATTCTTATTCCAGGACAAAGTCAACGATGCCAATTCACAATCGAACGCTTGCCGTACTTTTTGCGATCCTGGTGTTCTATCCGGTAGATCATGTTTGGGCGGACGAACTGTATGTGGCTTTTTGGAACGTCGAGAACTTATTCGATACGATCGACGATCCGGCGGTTGAAGGCGACGAGGAGTTTACACCGCAGGGTCCAAAACAATGGACGATTGAACGGTTTAACATCAAGGTACGCAATCTTGCCCGGGTATTGAGTGACGCGAATGGTGGTCGGGGCCCCGATATTCTCGGTTTGGCGGAAGTGGAAAACCGACAGGTGGTGCAATCGCTCGCTGACGCCCTTTCAAAATTGGGAAGGAAGTACCGCATCCTCCATCGCGACTCGCCGAGTGGCCGGGGGATTGATTGCGCCATCCTGTACGACTCCGAACGCGTGCAGTTGCGTGAGAGTCGATTCCTCCCCGTGGCCGCTCGGGCAACCCGAGAGATCGTCGAAGCTCGGTTCGAGTTCCTGGGATCGACGTTTCACCTTTTCGTGAATCACTGGCCGTCGAAAGGAAATCCCGAATCGGCTCGGATCGAAGCGGCAACAATCCTGAGACGTCGCGTTGACGGATTGTTACGAGCTGACGAACGAGCTCAGATTGTCGTGATCGGCGATTTGAACGAATTGCCCAATGAACCGGCGGTGGCAAAGACACTAAAGACGTGGGGCGACCCGAAGTCGCTTTACTCTAAGGTGTTGTTCAATTCCACTTGGAGGTTGCACAACGACGCGAAGCGAGGAACGTACGTGTACAAGGATCGCTGGGAGGTGATCGATCATGTGATCATCTCGCAGGGCCTACTTGACGATCGAAACCTGCGCTGGAAAGCTGGTTCAACCGTTCCACTGCAGAACGACTATCAGATGTTCCACCCTCGGTCGGGCATTCCCCGTCCCAGCCGCAGCTATAGTGGAAACTCGTTTCACGCTGACGGCTTCTCTGATCACCTGCCGATCGTCTGTATCTTGGAGCAAGTGCAAGTAAAGTAGCGGCGGACTCGCTGTGCTTACTGCTTACGTCGCAATTCACTTCTTCCCAACGAAAGAAAGAACAGTGCCGTCGTGGAAATCACAATGTTCATTGCTGGATGGGAGAGTCTCGGTTCGCCGAACAACATGTAGTTGCTCACGAACCCATCGATAACGAACAAACAGAGCGCGGCGACGCTCAACTTCCAAGCGCCTGCGAGGCGAGGGGCCAATTCACCGCAGGGCTAAGTTTGTTTAGACAGCGCGTTTCCACGCGGCGAGAATGTGATTAACGATATGTTCCACGCCATCGTCACGGTTAAGTTGTGCAAAAAGGAAAGGGCCGTCCTGACGCATTCTCTTGCTGTCGCGCCGCATGACGTCCAGGTCGGCTCCAACCGCTTGCGCAAGATCGGTCTTGTTGATTACGAGCAAGTCGGCGTGGGTGATTCCCGGTCCTCCTTTTCGCGGTATTTTATCGCCTCCAGCAACGTCAATGACATAAATCGTATAGTCGGCAAGCTCACGACTAAAGTCGGCCGCCAGATTGTCGCCGCCCGATTCCAACAGCAGTAATTCCGGCGCGAACGCACTTGTGAGTTGCTCTAAGGCAAGCAGGTTGGCCGAAATGTCCTCGCGGATCGCTGCGTGTGGGCATCCGCCTGTTTCGACTGCTACAATTCGCTCCTCGTCTAAGGCATCGTGGCGAATGAGGAATTCGGCATCCTCGCGCGTAAAGATGTCGTTGGTTACGACGCAGAGCTGCCTCTGATCTCGCAGCGCCCGACAAACAGCCAACAGCAGCGCACTTTTTCCCGTGCCGACGGGGCCACCCACACCAACGGTAAAGGACCGTTGTGTGTAATCACGCTGTGGCATCGGTAACGGACGTTCGTGAAATTGGCCCGGACTATCCAAGTGTTCGTGGACATGGTCATGGTCGTGTTCGTGTTTGTGGGAATTTGGCTGGTGCATATCGACTCTCTCTATGGCGGATCTTGTTGAGTTAACTCTGAAATAAACGCGAGTAAATCCGGTCGTGCGTGCCTTGAAACACTTCGATGATCGGCGATGTTTGTGTTGCGTCCTCCAGCTTATGTATAGTCGTCCGCTCCGTCAAACACTGGACGAATGGAGCGAGTTGCGTTTGGATTGACTGACCCTGCAACGGGCCAACGACATTCAAGCGAACGGCAGCAGAAATCAGGTCACGCAAGATATTACGTACAAACACCAATACAGAATCTTTAAGTTCAACTCCGAGTGCTGAGGAAACGACACCGAAAATGGGAGCAAAATGGCCGGCCAAACCGTCCGCAGAAAGTTCCCCTTGCATTTCTCGGCACTGATTGAGCCGAAAAATCGACGCGGTCGATGCCAAGAACGCCCGGCCCTGAGCACGACTCGCCCGATTGGCCACATGATTGGTCAACAGTGCGTCACATGCGGCATCTGCTTGCTTCACTCGGACCGGTTCTCTATGAGTCGCCGTAACAAAGGGCACTAAACTGTAAACAGCCTGAGTGAGATTTGCCTTGAGGAAATCAAAAAGACAGTCAGGAGAATCTACGTCGCCCCACTTTACGAGCGACTCCAATCCCCCAGAGTGTGCGAATCCTCCGGCAGGAAACGTCGAGTCAACCAACTGCCAAATTACCCAGTCGGAATTCATGTTAGCAAATTGGGCGAATTGAGCGGGAACAACCTACGGGCACCAACGTCATCGCTTGGCGCCTGCGACTGTAGATAACATGCATGATTGGGCCGCGTTTGCAAGGCTCTATGGTTTTTTCATTGAATCCTTGATTACTATCAACTTGGGATCATCGAATTCCCGAACTACCGAAAGCTAGCTTAGCTAAGTCGCGCCGACTTTACCGACTCGGGCGCCTGGCGTGTTGTGGCACCCTGTACCGAGCATGCATTTCCACCTGAGATATGAGGACGGGATTGCCGATACCTCAGCATGAAGGGGTCTTTTAGGTGTTGTGTCGAGACATGGCGGAACTATGTCCGATCTACTGTCAGTACTGTTTCGTGTAAAATGAGGACATGTTTCATGTTAGCTCCACGCCTATTTTCGGTCCTTGCGATGGCGCTCATCGCGTCACCCGTCTATGGCCAAATTGCGAACGTTCCGTCAGCGGATCAAGGTATCTCGCTTGAACTGTCGAGTGAACTCACTGAAGATGAGAACTCCGGTTGCGCCGGTAAGCAAGACGAGTGTTTCGGTTGCTGCAACTGTTGTGATGGCTGGATGCACAGGTGGGATGATTGCAAATGGGTAAAATTGGGTGCCGGACTTCGCACCAGCTACAACGCTATCAATAACGGAGCCACCAACGGAACTTCGACCTCCGCCGACTTCGCAATTGACAATATGCGGATCTACTTGAGCGGTCAGGGGCATGAACGGATCGGATTCGAGCTTAATACGGATATACACAATGCCCAATTCGCTGACCTTGGCGCAACGCCGTTTGAAGACGGCGGAGATATTCGCATTCTCGACGCCGTGATCAAGCTAAAGTTGACAGACCACATCAACCTTTGGGCTGGACGTTTTCTCCCTCCGAGTGATCGCTCGAACTTAAGCGGCCCGTTCTACCTCAATGCATGGTCATTCCCCTACACTCAATTTGGTTATCCAAACATCTTCCAAGGTCGCGACGATGGTGCAGCTCTCTGGGGCCAATTTAACGAAGGCCAATTCAAATGGCAAATTGGTGCTTTTGAAGGCAATCAGAACCAGCCGCAAGGCGATGACGATCTTATGTTGACAGGCCGCCTCGTGTTAAACTTGCTTGATCCAGAACCAGGGTACTACAACGCAAGCACCTATTATGGCGAGAAGGAAATTTTCGCGATTGGCCTCTCCTTCATGCATCAAGATAATGCGGTCGGGGTCCCAGGTGACGCCCGGAGTTTCACCGGCTGGAATCTCGATGTGTTGTTTGAGACGAAACTTGCGAATTGCGGTGTCGTGACGCTCGAGGGTGCTTACTACGACTTTGATGACAACGACGCAGCAGGTGTCGATACCGGCGGACTGTTCACACCAGTCGCTCGGCAGGGCCAGAGTTTCTTCATTTTGGGCAGCTATTTGATTCCTAGGAATGTCTCGATCGGTTGCCTTGACGGTCGCTTTCAGCCATACGTCCGATACCTGGACTATGACCGAGATTTTGGCACAGCCGCCTCGTTCAATGAGGGACTTGACGTTGGGTTGAACTACATTATGGATGGTCATAATGCTCGCATTACGGCCGTCTATGAACAGCGCAATGCTCAGGGTGGTGCGGAAGTCGATGGATTCCGAATCGGTACTCAAATTCAATTCTAGGACGAGAACTTAAATCGCAAACAGTTCAGCTTGATCTGTATGGGCGGTGCACGGCTTCTCTAGCCAACGCGTGCAGGTAACGGACCGAACCTCCGGTTGTTGCCTGCACATTTTTTTGCGCGCGTTGCGCCGCTATGGACTGGCGTTTGCCTGCTTCATGGGCAAACGAGGCCTGAAAAAAAGGCAGTATCTCTCGACAGGATACAATTTCATGCCATCTGATCGCCGCAACTCTTTTTATGGCGACACCTTACATTCAGTACGGTGAGACGCATGCATTCTTTGGAACAATAGTTGCAGTGGATGCTAGCAGAATCGTTGCTCCGTCGATTTTATCAGATTTCGAGAGCAATTGTTCGGTTTGCGTCAGGCAGCGTTTAGGCGGTCTGCTCCATTGTTGTGAGTGGCGCGTTGCTCGATCAGAACGATTTTCGATTAGGAGAGCTTACGATGTGGAAGGCAAAAGGCTTACTGACGGCGGTTTTGCTTGGTGTTGCTTTATGCATTTGTGGATGCAGTACTGATGTTGAGGGTCCATCGGACGCAACCGACGGGGGCGAAACGGTCAAGATTGGCGTGCTACATTCACTCAGCGGGACGATGGCGATTTCGGAGACATCGTTGAGGGATGTCGTATTGATGGCTGTTGAAGAGATAAATGCCGCGGGCGGCGTACTCGGAAAACAGATTGAGCCAGTGGTGGTTGATCCTGCTAGCGATTGGCCTCTCTTTAATGAAAAAGCCAAGGAGTTGATTACGAGCCACAAGGTTGCGGCCACATTTGGTTGCTGGACATCGGTGAGTCGCAAATCAGTACTGCCGACTTTTGAAGAGTACAACCAGCTGCTGTTTTACCCCGTTCAATACGAAGGTGAAGAACAGTCGTTAAACGTGTTTTATACTGGCGCATCGCCCAATCAACAGCTCATTCCCGCAGCCAAGTATATGAAGGACGAAGATTACAAGAAGTTCTATTTGCTCGGTACGGATTATGTCTTTCCGCGTACGGCGAACAAAGTCCTCAAGGCGTATTTGCTTTCCGTAGGCGTACCTGAGGAAAACATCGCCGAAGAGTATACGCCGTTTCATCACCAGGACTATCAAACGATCGTTGGCAAAATTAAGGCTTTTGCCGCTGGCGGCAATGCTTGTGTCATGTCGACGATCAACGGCGACAGCAACGTGCCGTTTTACAAGGAGTTTGCCAATCAGGGACTCACGGCCGACGACTGCCCTATTATGGCATTTTCCGTTGCCGAAGATGAACTGCGCGCCATGGACGTGCCGCCACTGGTTGGGCATCTGGCCGCCTGGAATTATTACCAAAGCATTGATAGCCCGGAAAACAAAACCTTTGTTGCGAACTTCAAAGCGTATTGCGAGAAAAACAACCTGCCGGGCGGTTCAGCTCGCGTGACCGACGACCCAATCGAAGCAGCCTATTATGGTGTGTACGTCTGGAAAGCGGCCGTTGAAAAGGCTGGTAGTTTTGATGTCGATGCTGTTCGGAAGGCCGTTTATGGGCTCAAATTCGACGCTCCTGGCGGAGCGAAGGAGATGCACGCGAGTAATCAGCACACCCTCAAGCCTGTCTATATTGGCGAAATCAAAGCCGATGGGCAATTCGAAATCATCTCCAGTTCTGACGGGCTCGTTTCGCCTGATTCCTACAGTCCCCATCTCCACCCGGACGGTGATTTCCCGGCTCCAACTGGCGGGCCAAAGACATAGTAAATCCAAGGTGTGTTTCCCTTGCAGGCCCTTTTGTTTGACCCATTAGTGTCAAACACAAGGGCTCATTGGGAGGTGTGTGATGGACTGTCGGGTTTGCTATCGTGTCTGGTTGTTGAAATGTGCGTTTCAACGCGACACAATCGAGATAGCTGGATAGCAATGCGCCCGCCCCTTGAGACGCTCGAAAGCGCCTCTCATCTGTGCGACATATCAGATGTCGTCGTCATCGCGTAGTCGTGTTTTTCTGGTGATCTGTATGCATAGCAATACAGCGCAAACAAGAAATAAACCGCACGCCGCCAATTTCTGTCAGGGGCCGCCCAAATTAGGCCGCGCAGCGGCGCTTGTAAATAGGCCACCTTGAATGGAGCGTCAGAAGGGTTTTCCTGTTGTTGTCTTCAACAACAGGAGAAGCCGATGGCGAATCGAATCAAGATGGCTAAAGTTAGTGCGATTATTGAGTTACATCGGCAGGGTTGGTCGAATCGGGCCATTGCCGCCGAATTGGACGTTCACCGAGATACGGTGGCAAGATGCTTGAAGTCGGCGAATTCAATACCGGCCAAAGCGCCCCCGGGTCGAAGGCGTCTCGAAGTGATTGCGAGCCCTATCGTGATTGCATCGTGAAGAGTCTGAACATGGGGCTTTCGGCGAAGCGGATCTTCCAAGATCTTGCGGTGGACGGCTTCGAAGGAAGCTACTACAGCGCTCGACGATTCACGAAACAGCTCGAGGCCAGATGTCCCGTCCCGTTCCGACGCCTCGAAACAGAACCAGCTTCGGAAGCACAGGTTGATTTCGGCACGGGGGCTCCGGTTCTTCAAGACGGCAAGAGGAAGAGAACTCACGTTCTTCGAGTCGTGCTCAGCTACAGCCGGAAGGGATACGCCGAATCTGTCTTTCGACAGACGACGGAGAACTTCATTCGCTGCATCGAGAATGCCCACCGACAATTTGGCGGCACACCGAAGATGCTCATTATCGATAATCTTCGAGCTGCAGTTAAGAAGGCTGATTGGTTCGATCCCGGGAAGAGCTATCGACTCAACAACCGAACTTCGGCCGAACCGGACTCTGAGGACAAACGCCAAACACCGTCAAAGGAAAACGCGTGAACGAATTCAAAATAGGCCAGCGCCCTCCGGCTCGCGCGACACAACGCCACTTCAATTTCTGATAAGGTAGAGCCTCAAGTAAAAAGTCACCCGAAAGTGGCCTAATTTGTAGCGCCCCCTGACACAATTTCAACACAGAGCGCCCTGTAGGCCACAAAAAGGATAAGGTGATGTTTAGAAGGGCAACTTGTCTTTGGCGGATTACCGCAGCTTGGATTTTTGCATGCGCCGTTGCCATGTTTGCCGAAACGGCGGTGGGCGACGAACAGAAAATTCGCCACGAAATGCCTCGGCTTGGCGACGCGGAAATGCCCGCCCGCGCAGCGGCCGTTGACGCGCTGAGATTGACTAACGATCCGCGTGCGTCGACCATATTTCAAGCATACCTGGACGGGAATCTTTACTTATGGAAAGAGCAGCTGTTTCTCTTGGGAGAGCCGAAGGGCGATGCGGCCCCAGGAGGGATGGTTTCTTTGTTAGACCCACTCACGGCCCAAGTGAAACGCTCGGCGGTTCCTACGGCCGAGGTGCGAAAAATCAAGCCAAGCCGACGTGAACGCAAGACGATTGTGACCGCAATCCTCTACTTGGCGCTCTATTCAACCGACCTAGCAGAACGTGGAGCCGCCGCCAAAAAGTGTGGTAATTCGCGAAATGTCATTTTCGTTGATCCCTTGTCCCTGTTGGCCAAATCCGACGAAAATTTGGATATCCGTGACGACGCTCAAGAAAGCCTCTGGCTGATTCAACTCGGAGACAGCCGGCCGGACGCATCTCAAGAACACCGACTCGCGGCGGCAAGGGGGCTCGGTGAATTATGTAGCGCGCGGGCGCTTCCACTTTTGCATCAGTTGACCAAAGAGTTGGACTCGGCGCGTATCGCAGGGCGAGCGTACGAGGAGGCCGAATTAGATACATATCAACAGGCTGTAGAGAAGATTGAAAGTTACCAGCGATTCGTCCACGGGGGCGAATACCTTTTCAGTGGGGTTTCGTTGGGGTCGGTGCTGATCCTGATGGCGTTAGGGCTTTCGATTACATTCGGTTTAATGGGTGTGATCAACATGGCGCACGGTGAATTGATGATGATCGGTGCGTATGCGACTTACGAAGTCCAGCAAGTGTTTACGAATTATCTTCCCGAGGCTGCTTTCAACTATTATTTTATCGCGGCGCTGCCCGTTGCATTTCTGGCTGCGGCGTTTGCCGGATTTCTTATCGAGTATTTGGTAATTCGCCATCTTTACGGCCGCCCGCTTGACACACTCCTGGCGACCTGGGGAGTGAGTTTGATACTCATCCAAATCGTGCGAGTTCATTATGGAAACAATATCGCGGTGAGCAATCCAACCTGGTTGCGGGGCGGCGTAGAAATCGTCCAGGACGTGGTCCTTCCGTACAACCGTTGCTTCATCATCGCCTTATGCGCGGCCTGCGTGATGGCGATTCACGCGTTGATGAAGTACACAAAGTTCGGGCTATTGGTGCGGGCAACAACGCAAAACCGAGATACGGCAGATAGCCTGGGTGTGAATACACGCAGGTTTGACGGATATACGTTGGCACTCGGCGGCGGCATTGCCGGTATCGCCGGATATGCACTCACTCTGATTGGCGGCGTGACACCCGACATGGGACAGAACTACATCGTCGATTCGTTTCTGGTTGTGGTGACCGGTGGTGTGGGAGAGATTTTCGGCGCAGTCTGGGCCGGGCTTGGCATGGGGGTTATTAACAAAATGCTGGAGCCCGTCACCGGAGCCGTGTGGGGTAAAGTCTTGATACTGTTGTTTGTGGTTGTTTTCATTCAGTGGCGCCCGGCCGGACTGTTTCCGCCCAAGGGAAGGATGGCCGATGTCTGAAAAGCAATTATCAGCCTCAATGGATCGTCTGCGATATTATTCCGGAAAACTCGCCCCTGCGATCACGCTAACCGTTGGCCTGATCGTCGTGCCCGCACTTTATCTGACGGGAAGCATCGGCATCGAAACGGTGAACATGTTCGGTCGCTTTTTGGCGTTTGCCATCTTGGCCGTCAGCCTCGATCTGGTCTGGGGCTACATGGGCATACTCTGCCTATGCCAGTCGTTGTTTTTCTCCTTTGGTGGTTATGCGATGGGCATGCATCTGGCACTGCATGGTCCGTTGGACGGTCCAGGGAAAACCATCCCGCGCGCATTATACGTCGTCTCGTCTTCAGTCGAAGGAATTGAGCTGCCTTGGTTTTGGCAACCGTTCAATAGCCTGTCTGTCACATTGCTCTTGGGATTGCTAATCCCGGGCGTTGTAGCAATCATCATCGGCTACTGTGGTTTCGTAAGTCGAATTCGTGGCGTGTTTTTCGCTATTTTGACCCAGGCGATTACCTTTGGCGCTTGGCTCGTCTTCTGCCGCAATGACCTGATGCTGTGCGGAACCAACGGATTGACCAACTTTGTCACCTTAGCTGGATTTGATCTCACCGATCCGAACGTCAAGCTAGCGCTGTACCTCGTCACACTGCTTACACTCATCGCCGTCTATTGGTTTTGCCACGTGATCGTCACGTCCCGGCTCGGTCGGGTCATGGTCGCGATTCGGGACAATGAAACCCGTTTACGGTTTTCAGGCTATCGGCCTTACGTGTTCAAAATGCTGATCTTTGTCCTCGCTGGCATGATTGCTGGCATCGCTGGCATGTTGTACGCACCTCAGGCGAACATCTTCACACCCAAATTCATGGAAGTGAAGATGTCTATTCTGGCCGTGATTTGGGTTGCGGTGGGCGGCCGTGGCACGTTGTCCGGTGCGGTGCTCGGTGCGTTGGCGGTGAACATCCTCTATAACCAGCTAACGACTCGTATGCCGGGGTCTTGGCCCTTTGTACAGGGCGGGATGTTCATTGGCATTGTGTTGTTGTGCCCCGAGGGATTGATGTCGATTTGGCGGCGATGGACAAAACAGAGTAGTGACCCTCGTGGCCAAGCTAGCGACGAAGTTGTCCATCGGGACGCAATTGACCAAAGATCGCCCGTCGCAGACCAGGGTGAAAATGCCGAAGATGAATATCGAAAGCGTCTTGCTCGCCTTCGGGTGATGCAACGAATAAGTCCGGGAACATCAGAGCTTGATTGTGTATTGCTGCGTATCGAAAAACTTCAAGTCGAATTCGATGGATTTAAAGCACTCGACATCGATTCTTTTACCGCAAATCATTACGAACTCCAGGTCATCATTGGCCCCAACGGAGCCGGGAAAACAACTCTCTGCGACGTGATTAGCGGAAAAACGCATCCGACGGCTGGAAGCGTTCAGTTTGCGGCCCAAGAAATAACCGGCAAGTCAGAGACTGATATTGCTCGACTCGGCGTGGGGCGGAAATTCCAGACACCCACGGTCTTCGATAGCCTCACGGTCTATGAAAACATGCAGATCGCCTCGCCGGGACGTCAGGAATTGAAACAAAACCTGTGGTCAAAAGAGACCGACGATGAAGGCAAGCAGATTTTAGATATTCTGCGGCGCGTACGGTTGATCGACCATGTCGACCTCCCCGTAAAGTACTTGAGCCACGGACAACGTCAATGGCTAGAAATCAGCATGTTGATCCTTGCCAAACCGATGTTGTTGCTCGTCGACGAGCCGGCCGCTGGATTGACCGATGAAGAAACGGCGCTCACCGCCGAACTGCTTCTCGAACTTCAGGCCGAACACAGCATTATTGTTATTGAGCACGACATGGAGTTTGTTCGTTTGTTAAACGCGCCAGTGACCGTTCTCAACGAAGGCAAAGTCATGGCACAGGGGTCGCTAGAGGAATTACAGTCGAACCCCGAAGTCATAGAAGCCTACCTAGGGAGATAGACCAGTGCTTTCCATCGAGAATCTGTCATTCGCCTATGGCAACGTCCAAGTTCTGCACAATATCAACATGGCCATGGCCCCGGGCGAGGTGACGTGTATCGTGGGTCGCAATGGTGTCGGTAAGACGACGTTAATGAAGAACATCATGGGAACGTTACGTGCCTCAGGTGGTGATTTGTCGCTGAATAATGTGCAGTTAAGACGTCTGCCCGCCAATCGAAGGGCCAAAGCAGGAATAGCTCTTGTACCCCAGGGACGCCAGATTTTTCCAAAGCTCACCGTGCAAGAGAATCTACTCGTGGGACTTCAAGCACGCACGAATCGTGTTAAAAAAATTCCGGATGAGATTTATGACATGTTTCCCATCCTCAAATCGATGGCACGGCGAATGGGCGGCGACCTTTCCGGTGGCCAGCAACAGCAATTGGCCATCGGGCGCGCTCTGGTTGGGGAGCCGGAAGTGTTGTTGCTTGATGAACCAACCGAAGGGATTCAACCGAGTATTATTCAGCAGATCGGCGAAGTGTTGCGGCAACTGGCGAAGGAACGAAACGTGATCGTTGTGCTCGTTGAGCAATATCTCGATTTTGTGCATGAGTTTGGACATCGTTTCTACCTCATGAATCGAGGTCGAAGCGTCGCCGACGGCGCAACCTCGGAGTTGACCTCCGATCTTGTGGCCGCGCATTTGAGTGTTTAGGATCCGCCACGACCATGAGGCCATTCTTTTCCCCGAAACCAAGACCACACACAAATGCAACAATACAGGTCGATCCAACATCGTGCCAAGCTTCTGTGAAAGCCGGATCTGGCCTTCTGGAATTGACGCGAGTCGGCCAGCGGACCGTAGCCACCCGGGCCATGGCGACCAATCCGCTCAAGCTGATGATCCCCAGACGACGGGGACCGGCCGCGTGGATCTATACGAGTACGTTTGGCGGAGGGCTCGTGTCGGGCGACCAAATCGATATGAACGTCCGGCTCGGACCGGACGCTACGGGTGTGCTGACGACTCAAGCGTCGACGAAGATCTACCGCAACCATAACGGTCGAGCTAGCCGACAATCACTCAGTGCCGTCGTTGCCCCCGGAGCAACCCTGGTGATCACACCTGATCCGATCACCTGTTTTGCCGATGCTCTGTTCGAGCAGAAACAACGGTTCGATCTTGAGTCGGGAGCAAACCTCGTTCTTCTAGACTGGCAAACGTGTGGCCGGCGAGCCCGGGGCGAACGTTGGGCCTTCCAGCGGTTTCACTCCAAAACCGATATCTACTACAATAACGATCTCATTCTAGTCGATTCACTCCTATTGGATGCCGAAGACGGCCCCTTGACGGGGTCTTTTCGACTCGGAAGATTTAATTGCCTGGCGATGGTCGTCCTGATTGGAGAGAAATTGGCGACCGCTTGTCACGATTTGCTGCAGACTATTTACGAACAACCGGTCGATCCCGGCGCGTCTGTGGTCGATACCGCCAGTCCAATCAAACACGGGGCCATTTGGAGGATTCTAGGAGAAAACCCAGAACAGGTGTTCCAATCTCTGAAATCGCGTCTACGCTTCCTTCAAGAAATCGTTGGGGAATCGCCCTGGTCGAGAAAATGGTAATAGAGGAACAACCACATGCATCTCAACCCGCGTGAAATCGAAAAACTAATGCTCCACAATTGTGGATTCCTTGCTCAAAAGCGCCTGGCGCGAGGGCTTAGGCTGAATTACCCGGAAGCGATTGCGCTTATTGCCTCTCAGATATTGGAGTTTATCCGCGACGGTCGCTCGGTCGCCGAGCTTATGGATCTGGGCCGACAGCTTCTTGGGCGCAATCAGGTGATGCCGGGCATTGCCGAAATGGTCGCCGATGTTCAAGTCGAGGGGACGTTTCCCGACGGCACGAAACTGGTAACCGTACACTCGCCGATCGTCGCCGAAGACGGTGATTTACAGGCGGCTCTTTACGGCAGTTTTTTGCCGGTGCCCGACCTTTCCGTTTTTGCGAACACGGGCGGAGAACAGACACCAATCGAACCCGGCGAGTGCATCACCGGTGCCGAGGACTTAATCCTAAACGACGGACGCGAAACGGTGCAAATCGCGGTCACCAATTTGGGAGATCGCCCGATTCAAGTTGGTAGCCATTACCATTTTATTGAAACCAACAAGTTTCTGCGTTTTGATCGCGAGCAAGCCTACGGCAAGCGTCTGGACATTCCCGCAGGCACGGCTGTCCGATTTGAGCCAGGAGAAACGAAAACGGTGACGCTTGTCGAGATCGGTGGAAATCGTGTGATCCGTGGCGGCAATAACCTCGCCGACGGGTCTGTCAGTGACGATGGCCTCAAAGTCGCGATGGAGAGAGTCCAAAATGGGGATTTCGCTCACGAGTCTATGTGACCGATCACTTTCGCACATACATTAAAACATCTGCATGGCGTTCAATATGTCCTTTCGTATCCCACGCGATAATTACGCCGATATATACGGCCCTACCACCGGCGACAAACTCCGATTGGGCGACACATCGTTGGTGCTCGAAGTCGAAAACGACAAGACGGTTTACGGTGACGAATGTAAATTTGGCGGAGGCAAAGTCCTCCGCGAGGGCATGGGACAAGCCGCTGGCGTTGGCCAGGATGAGGCGCTTGACGTGGTGATTACCAATGCACTGGTGATCGATTACACCGGCATCTACAAGGCCGATATTGGCATCAAGAACGGATTGATCGTCGGCATCGGCAAGGCGGGCAATCCCGATGTGATGGACGGTGTCGACTCAAAAATGATCGTCGGTGTGACTACCGAGGTCATTGCGGGAGAAGGCTGTGTTTTGACCGCCGGCGGAATCGACAGTCACATTCATTACATCTGCCCTCAACAGATCCATGAAGCCATTGCCAGCGGAGTCACCACAATGATTGGCGGTGGCACAGGACCCGCTACGGGCACCTGTGCTACGACCTGCACACCGGGGGCGAATCATATTCGGATGATGTTGCAAGCAACGGACGACCTGCCACTTAATTTTGGTTTTCTGGGAAAGGGCAATACGGCAAAACCCCAAGGCATTGCCGAACAGATTCTTGGCGGCGCGGTTGGGTTGAAGCTGCACGAAGACTGGGGCACCACGCCAGCGGCCATCGATTGTTGTCTTACAGTCGCCGAAGAACATGACGTACAGGTAGCGATTCATACCGATACGCTCAACGAGTCTGGATTCGTTGAGACGTCCATCGGCGCTTTCAAAGGGCGCACGATTCACACCTATCACTCGGAAGGCGCAGGCGGCGGACACGCGCCGGACATCCTACGAGTTTGTGGTGAACCCAATGTCTTGCCCAGTTCGACCAATCCCACGCGTCCGTTCACGATCAACACGATCGACGAACATCTCGACATGTTGATGGTATGTCATCATCTCGATAAAAACTTGCCAGAAGACGTTGCCTTCGCCGAAAGCCGCATTCGTGGCGAAACCATTGCCGCAGAAGATATCTTACACGACCTGGGGGCCATCAGTATCATCGGTTCCGACTCACAGGCCATGGGGCGGGTCGGAGAAGTTATCACGCGGACATGGCAGACAGCCGACAAGATGCGGCAACAACGAGGCCGTCTGGAAGGTGAGGATGGCGAGAACGACAATCTCCGCATCAAGCGTTATGTGGCGAAGTATACCATCAATCCAGCGATCGCTCACGGCATGGGACATCTGATCGGCTCGGTGGAGATTGGTAAACTGGCCGATTTAGTTCTCTGGAAGCCAGCCTTCTTTGGCGCCAAGCCAGAGCTTATCCTCAAGGCAGGCGTTATTGCGTGGTCACAAATGGGCGATCCTAACGCGTCGATTCCAACACCACAACCGATTCTTATGCGACCCATGTTTGGTGGTTTTGGTCGCGCCGCAAGTCCGCTCTCGATCGCCTTTGTCAGTCAGATGTGCCAGCGAGAAGGCGTCGCCCAAACTTACGGTTTGAGCAAACAAATCGAGCCAGTCAAAGGCTGTCGTAACATCGGAAAGCGCGACATGCGGCTCAACGATCACACTCCCGAAATAAGTGTTGACCCTGATACCTACGAAGTTGTCGCGGACGGAGAACTATTGACATGTCCTCCCGCCACCGAGTTGTCTCTGGCACAGCGATACTTCCTCTTTTGAGATCATTCATCTGGTCATGAACATCGAACAAATTTCCGTGCTGTTTCTCACGACATTCTACGCTTGTCTGACAGCCGGTCGAGATTCGGGAGCGTTAATGTCGGCAGCCTACGGAATACACGTGGGCAGTGGGTCGTTTGAGTTTTTTGACACTACGGGTTAGATTTACCAGCCCGGCCCTTGTTGGTAGACTTCGGCATGCGTCACCTTTCGTAGTTAAACTCCGGGGAGGGGTAACTACCCATCGCGACGCAAAAGTATACCGAGCAGAAAAATGAACGGCCATAGTAAAAAAAGTAGTAATCCCCATAAAGTGCATCATTCGTAAGTGGATGTTACATAGCACTTTGGGCCTGTAGCTCAGTTGGTTAGAGCAGGGGACTCATAATCCCTTTGTCCGGGGTTCAAGTCCCTGCAGGCCTACTTTTATTTTCAATGCGTTTCGCGCCGATCGGCGCGGTTTTACCGCGTTTCAAGACGCGGCGTTGCGTAAGCGGGCAACTCAGTCTGGCGGTGACGACACAACGCCTCACCCACGGAGATTCCGTGGGCTGTGATTGGGGGTTGTCGTGTAGCCAACCGGTCACTCAGAAATTCTGGCGTCGTCAAATCCGGCACGTACTTCGGCGAGCAAGTGTAGAATCTCCTCCACCGCAATGAGGCGTCCGAACGCGCACCGCAGGAGACTTTCAAACGTGCCCCGCTTCTCTGTGCTAGTTTTCGTGCGCGTGTAATAGTCGGAATAATTGCGCGCCAGGTGGATCTACGTGGTGGCAGTCGGTCTGGTATCGGCGCGGCGGTCCTTCGACGATAAAGAAAAGGAAGAGACATGTTGCTGCGCCCACAATTCAGCATGCGGACGATGTTGATCCTGGTCATGGTCGCCGGTCAGGTCGTGTCAGGTTAAGCGGAACACGCCGGTTGGCTGTAGGCCAACTCCCACCCATCCGGCGAAACGCAGTATGCTAAACTGATTCCGCTCCGCAACTCGAAAAATGACTCTTAGTTGGTTGGCACAATGAACCCCCCTTTCCACCTCATGGTCGTCTTCGTGTTTCTTCCTTTCTCGATCATCGCAACCGATGTGAGAGGCGACGAGGACGAAAGATGGCTGACGAGTTCCGGCCACGGGCTAATGTTCCATTACGAGGCGTTCAAGAGTCACAGCCCTGCGTCGTACAACCAAGCGGTGAACTCGTTTGATGTCACGCGATTCGCTGATGAAGTTGCAAGCACCAATGCCGGCCATGTCATTTTTGTCATCGGACAGCATTGGGGAAGATACTGTGCTCCGAACAGCGTCTACGAGAAGTTGCTCGACGTGCCTGCGGGCGTCTGGACGTCGAAACGCGACTTGATTCTGGAGATCGGCCAAGAACTCAGGAAACGCGACGTAAAACTGATTCTCTATATGACCGCTCGCGCACCAATGCGGCATTATCACATCATTGTGGCAATGGGCGATACGCTTCCAAGTATCAACGGCAAGCCGGCCGGCCCTGATATCAACACGATGTCGCATCCACGAAAAGTCAAGGGTTTCAGACGGAGCGAAAACCAACCACCGAACCCGATTTTTCTCAAGAACTGGGGCGATGTCTGTGGCGAATGGTCCAAACGATACGGCCCTCTCGTCTCTGGATGGTGGTTTGATGGCTACAAGATCGAAATGAAAAATGCTTATGAGGAATTGAGAAGCGAGCAATACAACATTGATACCTGGATTCGTGCCGTCCGATCTGGGAATTCAAACGCCGAATTAGCATTCAACGCTGGAGCGCATCCATCACTTTCTTTGTGTACGGCAGGAAAACTATGTCCCCATCAGACATTTACGGCTGGCGAAAGTCACGAGTTTTTTCAGAAACTCAAGAAAGGCAAAGGAAAACCTCTCACGCCAAGCAACTTTCCCGCTCCGAAGGGGGTTGTTTGGCATCTGTTGCTGCCGGTAAGTGACGGTTGGGGATCGGGCACTGCGTCACGTTTCAGCAGCGAAGAATTGACGGAACGAGTCGATGTCATCAATGCCGAGGGTGGAATAGTTACATTCGATGTGCCTATCGCGGCCGACGGTACTATCCCGGAAAAGGTACTGAGGACGCTGCGTACATTTGGCGACAATGTCCAGCAGCACACAGCACACCCATGGTTGCACCGTGGACTATCGGTGGAGGTTGGCTGGAAGCCAACCAGTCAATCGGTCGTGTCAGATTAACGGAACACCTCGGTTGGCTGTAGGCCCACCCCCATCCCATGGCATCGCCATGGGAATATCTCCGCATTACCGACTGCCCGTAATCCAGTAGACTTTCGGTCTCGCCTTGATCCTGGCGACGGTTGCCTTGGTGACTCGCTCGCTCGTCTGCTGAAAGCGAACGGTTTTGAAGTGATCGGCACAGAGCGGAAAGCGTTCGACTTCGATGAGGCAACGCCGGCCACCGACTTGTTTATTTATGCGCAACAAAGCTGCTGACCAAGAAAATGTTGGATGCGCGCCTGAAAAACGCGCGTCGATTTAGTCGACGTCATGCAATTACCCCACCGGCCCTGTGCCGGTGGTGACTAGGTTTGAAAACTACCGGTCCGATCGCAATTCTGGGATCTCGGCCACTCCGATGTGGGCATATGGACTGGACTTGTCGATCCGCTTGCGACCTTGAGCGTCGATATACTCTGTCTTCCAGTCACGCGCCGAGTAGAACAATAGGTAGCGATTGTCCTGTTTCAGAACGCACGGCGTTGATGTGTAGCGACTGTCGAACGCTTTCTTTCCGGCCGCGGCGGCAAAGGCTGCATGTTCGTGGTCGGTTTGCCAATGCGTACCGTCCTGCGATGTGGCGCAGAAGATCTCAAACATCCCTCCAGCGAGATGACCTCCGTACCACATGTAGAACGTCTTACCCTCCTTCAAGACGAACGGATAAACGGTGGAGTTCAACCGGCCGCTCGGTTCAATCACCGGTTTTTCTCCACGCGTCCAGTGAATTCCATCGGTCGATTTGAATTCATAGATGTGTTTATACAGTTCATTCCAAGGATGTTCGGGGCTGGGGCTGGAGCCCATCCACATGCGGTAGTTTTTCGGCCCTTCCTTGATGACCGACGGCGATCGAGCCGATGGATAGAGCGATTGAGGATGTACTTTCCAACGGATGCCATCCGAGCTAACTGCAT
Organism: Planctomycetaceae bacterium; assembly: GCA_012959465.1. Classification (GTDB taxonomy): domain Bacteria; phylum Planctomycetota; class Planctomycetia; order Pirellulales; family Pirellulaceae; genus UWMA-0346. Next base: position 18,102 of record DUDC01000196.1, on the reverse strand, counting down.
ACCCCAATCGCTGGTCGTTCTCGAGTACCCCGCCCTGGTCATCGCGTGTGATGCCCCGGCCGGAAACAAACCACATTTTGTAGATCGAATCGTCGCTGTCGTACATCACGAACGGCGTTTGTAAGGGGTGCCCCCAGGGTATATCGTCAGCCGTGTATAGCGACAATTACTTTTCGCTTTGGCGACAATTGGTTTTCCCCGGGCAAGTCGGTCGCCGAGTTTCTAGCCTCCCCGCAGGGGAGGGGTAATTGTCGTTAGCGACAACTACTTTTCCCCATTCCTTTGGTGGGTGAACGACGTCAACGACAACTAGAATTCCCCGTTCCTCCTGGGGGACGAGATAATCGCAGGCTTCTTCATTAAGGAGGCTTGTGATGATCAAGGACCGTCAGGTTCGCCAGTTAAGGAAGTTACTGGCAGAGGGAGTGACTCTCGAACGAGCCGCATGGAAGACAGGCATGGATAGGAAAACGGCGCGTAAATACCGAAATGGCAAGTTGCCGACCGAAAGGGCTGAGCCGCGAACTTGGCGGACTCGGAGTGACCCGTTCAGCGAAGTATGGCTCGAGGTTAGCGAACTCTTGGTCGAGAACCCCGGGTTGGATGCCAAAACGTTGTTTCAGTGGTTGCAGAAGAAGCACCCCGAATGTTTTCAAGATGGCCAACTGAGGAGCTTTCAACGCCGCGTCAAGGCATGGAGGGCAACGGACGGGCCGCCGAAGGAAGTGTTCTTCAGCCAGGTTTATCAGCCGGGGAAATTGTGTGCATCCGATTTCACGAGCATGAATAGTCTTGGGATCACGATCCAGGGCCAGACTTTCGACCACTTGCTCTACCACTTTGTGCTGCCGTATTCGAATTGGGAGTCAGTAATGATCTGCTTCTCAGAGAGTTTCGAAAGTCTCAGTGACGGTATTCAAAATGCTCTATGGCGACTCCACGGCACTCCGATCCGACATCGGTCGGATCGAATGAGCGCAGCCGTCAATAACCTCTCCGACCGCAAGAAGTTCACGGAAAGGTATGAATCGCTGATGCGCCATTACGACATGAAGATGGAGAAGACGAATGTGGCAAAGGGCAATGAGAATGGCGACGTCGAGTCATTGCACCGGCACCTGAAGAAAGCCATTGAACAAGCGTTGTTGTTGCGAGGCAGTTGCGACTTTTTAACTCGAGATGCGTATTCGAAGTTTGTTGACGAGCTAGTTAGACAAAAGAATCGAGGACGGCAAGAGAGACTATCAGAAGAACTTGATGTCTTGAGGACGTTGCCACCGCGTCGGCTAGAGAGTTTCCAAGAAGTGCGGGTCAGGGTCAATTCGGGCAGTTTGATTCGAGTCCAGAAGAACAGGTACTCGGTAAACAGTCGGTTGGTAGGCGAGTCGGTCGACGTTCGTGTTTTCGCGGAGCACCTAGAGGTATGGTATGGACAGAAACAGCAAGAGCGCCTGCCTCGGCTGCGCGGCGTCCATAAACACTGCATTAACTATCGGCACATCATCGACTGGTTGATTCGCAAGCCGGGCGCATTTGAAAATTATCGCTACCAAGAAGACTTGTTCCCTACGAGTCGATTTCGCATGGCGTACGACCAACTGCGCGAATTGCACAGCCCAAGTCGCGCGGCGAGCAAGTACCTGGCAATTTTGGAAATTGCCGCGAGAGACAACGAAACACTAGTGGATGATGCGCTGCGTGTGCTACTGAGTCGCGACACTACAGTAGACGTCGAATCAGTGAAGTCGATTCTGGCAGCGGAGGAACCGTTGCCGCTGGTCACGGCCGTTCACGTGGGCGACCCGGACCTTTCTCTCTTCGATGACTTATTAACAGACAAGGAGGTTTGTGATGGCGACAACCAATACGGTGAAAGCCAAACTAACGGAGCATTTGCGGGAACTGCACCTGCCGACATTCCGTGAGTATTTTGAGGAAGCCGCGCACCGTGCTCAGCAAGAGACGTTGAGCTACGAGCAGTACTTGCTCGACCTATCGGATCGTGAATGCGAAGTACGTCGGGCAAAACGTATTGAACGCCTTCTTCGACAATCCAAGTTGCCACTGGAGAAGACGCTGGAGCAGTTCGATCTGAAACGGTTGCCAGCCAAGGTCTCTCGCCAGGTCCGAGTGTTGATCGATGGAGGATTTCTCGACCGCTGTGAAAACGTACTGGCATTCGGCAAGAGTGGGACCGGCAAAACACACCTGCTGTGCGCTATCGGCCAGGAGCTGATTCGGTCTGGCCGCAAGGTCTACTTCAGTACATGTGGTCTGCTCGTGCAAGACCTACTCATCGCGAAACGTGACTTGAAGCTGAGCCGCGCTCTGAAGCGGCTGACCAGTTT
>DUDC01000196.1:13866-15730 GCA_012959465.1 Planctomycetaceae bacterium | reverse complement strand
AGCCGTGAAGAAATGGAAGTGCTTTTCACACTGCTAGCTGAACGCTACGAACGCGGTTCAGTTCTGCTTACGAGTAATCTGCCGTTTTCCAAATGGGAAGCGATATTCAAAGACCCTATGACGACTGCCGCAGCCATCGACCGCCTAGTGCATCACAGCGTGATCCTTGAGCTGAACATCTCGAGCTTTCGTCTCGAGGAAGCCAAGAAGGCCAAGTCGAAGAAAGCTGGTTAACCAAAGGCGACGCTACACCACCGGCTGTGCCGCAACTCCAGTCGGCCTACGGCCTCCTTCCGTTGCGGCCACAGCCAAAAGAAAACCTAGAAAGAGCATCAAACCAATGGGGAATTCGGAATGTCGCTAATGGGGAAGAGTAGTTGTCGCCGAACAGGCGCGGCAAGGTACGGCGCGCGCATGGGGCACCGACGAGGCGGGTATCAGCGGCAGTGGCCGCGGCACCGCGCGGAAAATTGTCCGCTGGACTGCCGGGACATGGTCCAGTTGGTGCCGACGCTACCAGCGAGACGTGCAGGCTTTCTGGCACGGCAAATTCTGGCTGGTGCCGCGACGACACTTTTCAGACTTGGACTTTACCGACCGCGGTGTCACTTATCGACCGAACGTCTGGTGCCGCTTTCGCTTGGTCCTGGTAGATTCCAGCGCATCCGCGCACAAGTCGATCTCGGTCGTAAGGCTTCATACGTCCGAACGTTTCTTCCGTTCGGATTCCAGTCATTATGACAACCGAGATATTGAGTTTGGTTCCAGCCGACATCATAGTCAAACATTTCGACAGCGGGCACACGTGCATGAAGCCGGGCATGCTTTGGGACTCCCGCATGCTTCGTCAACAAATGCTGCCTGCACGGGCAGCGGCAATGTCGGTCATACTTCGTGCTACTGCGCAACCGCACTTGATTGTGGCAACATCATGGGCGCGGGAGAGCGACTGCGTCCGTCCAATGCGGCACCTTGGCAGCAAGCATTGGAAGAGCACGGCGTCGGAATCCGTACCGAATGGGATGTAAGGATGCGGCGACACTATCCCATGCAGATTGTTCCTCATCTGCTCCGGGAAGAAAGACCGTTCGGCACAACGTACCGCCCCGCGCGCCGCTGATCGCCGCAACGCGGGTGGGCGACTGAGGGACGAGTTGTTGCTCATGGGCGAGTCCTTGCCGACAGAGGCATTCCAGCAAGTCACGCCATCGCAGGGGAGCGGCGTGTGGTCAAAATATTGAACCGACCACTCCTCGCAGTGATTCCTAGCCGGAACGTTCGTTGGGACCGCAAGATCTCGGCTGACATGGACGGCCTGGCGGTCTGAAGCCTGTCTCGACGGGCAGAAATCGCCGAGCGGCGCAGCAGTGGATTGCAAGATGAATCCCAATTGGTGTTGATCGAGAGAACGAACGCAAGCTCAAGCAGCTCGTCGGTACGATCGAAGAAGCCCACCGAGGCGTTCCGTCGTTTTCAGTTCTGCGTTCACGTCGGGCGGGCGTTCCAGCGGCATAATCAGGTGGTTGCCTAGGCCCTGATGACAGCGTTCGGCATGGTAATGCTCTAGGTATTGGTTGACGGCTTTACGTGTCGCCGATTGACCGAAGAGGATCAGCTTGTGCAAACACTCGGTCTTCAGCGACCCGAAGAATCTCTCTAGATGCGCATTCATGTTTGGTGCGCGAGGCGGTAGAGGAACCGGCTTTACACCTTCGTCGGCAAGCAACGACCGAAACGATTCCGAGAACTTGCAGTCTCGATCCATGATCAGGTATTCCTTGTCGTTGAGGAATCCATCTTCACAGTTGGTCAACTCGCGAGCAGCCTGCTTCATCCAATCTTCGTTCGGGCTGGTCGTGGAGCC
>DUDC01000196.1:800-13647 GCA_012959465.1 Planctomycetaceae bacterium | reverse complement strand
AGCCGACCTTTGCGAGTTCTCCTTGGATTCGATCGAAACCCCAAGTCGGATTCTCTTTCGCAAACCTGACCGTCAAGTCCACGATCACTCGCCAAATCCTTGGCCGACCGACTTGCTTCTCCTTGCGATCTGAATAGTCCCATTTCTTGGCGACCAGTTGCCGATGCCAACGCAAGATCGTATCCGGCGTGAACAGCGTGCCGAATTCTTCGAGTAACTTGCGACCCAGGACCTTGCCTTTCACACCAAGACGTCTTCGTTGATCGTCGTTGAGGAGGACCCGTTTCTTACCGAGTTTCTCCTTTAACTATCTGATTCTCGGTTCGAAGATATTCGATCACCTCCTGTTGATGTCGAGTTGCCCAGCCCGCGAAGACAAAGAACATCAGGTGCCAACGCTGCAGAATGAAACGCATGGTTGGCCACAATGTGCGAGGAGATTGATGGACTCCTCAGAGTGGCGCCAGATCAAGACTGGGGCAATGACTGTGGCCCAAACGCTGCGCGGACGACGTCCAGTCGGGTCGCTCTGTGCGCGTAGCGCAAGGCTTGCTAGAAACCTCCGCCGATTTACCGGCCAGATATCGTTGCCAAATTCGCTGAGGCCATCGTTTACGAGTCGGCGGAGGTTTTTGACCACACGGCGTACGTCCACCACAAAGCGAGTGGACAAGCTCGTCTACGCATCAATGACAAGGACCACTACTTGGGCGCCTTCGGCTCTGCCTAGTCCCACCTGCTCTACGAGGAGGTGATCGATGGAACAGAAGGTCGTCCGCAAGCTAGAGAAGGAAATCGAAGATGCCATTGCTGAAATCGTGTGCCGGATTGCGCTACCAGCCGAGGCGGTTCCCCCCCTGTCTCGTCAAACCATATCTTTCAAACCTTTGAGCGGCAGGATCTTGACCACGTTTCGGGCGGGCTTGGCTTTGAAGACGGTTTCCTCTTTCGTGAACGGGTTGATACCCTTGCGGGCTTTGGTAGCCGGTTTGCGGATCACTTTCACCTTCATCAGACCGGGCAAGTTGAACACGCCCGGACCTCGCTTGCCAAGATTCTTGCCGATCAATGTGCCAAGGCCGTCGAGAACGCTGCCCACGTCTTTCTTGCTCAGACCTGTGTCTTCCGCCAAATAGGTGAGGATTTCGGTTTTGGTCATCGGCTTGGCCGCTGCTGCCTTCTTCTTTGCCATCGGGATTCCTTTCAACTGGAGGCTCGTTACTCGAAAACGACAAGTTATGGGGCTGACACGTGAATGTCAATGGGAAAGCGACAGTCATCAACGCTGCAGAATGAAACTCATGGGCCACAACGTGCGAGGACGACGTCCAGGCGGGTCGCTCTGTGCGAGTTGCGCAAGGCTTGCGGGCGAGAAGCCTCCGCCGATTTACCGGCTAGATCTCGTTGCCAAACTCGTTTGAGGCCATCGTTTACGAGTCGGCTGAGTTTTTTGACCACACGGGGTCGGTAGTACGTTCGCCCACAAAGTCAAGAGATCTAATAGCCGTTCCCACCCATCGCCGCTTCCGCCGTTTTCACCATCCGTATCAGCCGACGTCGGTTTGTGCTAAGTTGGCGGGCAGATTCTTAGTGGGGACCACTCATTGACAATTGGCCAAATCCGACCAACACGATCCCGTCGCCTCCTCTGAGCTAAATCGAGGAGAGTTAATGTCAGTGTCCCAACGCGCCGCGAGTGCGCAGCTCACTAATCATGACCATGCCGCCGGAAACGGTTCGGCGAAGTTTGCCCAGTTGCGAACCGGCGCCGAACATGAACCCGTTCAAACGGCGGTTGTCTATTGCGAAGCGAACTTCGGCGCCATCGACGGAAAGACCGCCAACGGTCTCGTCCGTCACTCGCAGAAGTACAAGATCCTAGCGGTGATTGACAGCGAGAAGGCCGGGCTCGATTCCGGCGAAGTGCTCGGCGAGGCGCCGAACGCCATCCCTGTCTGCCGCAACCTCGCCGACGCCATAGCGCATGTCGGAAGCAGACCCGATTCGTTCATCTTCGGGATTTCGCCGGCCAGTGGCATGTTGTCGTCACACGAACGTGGCCTCGTGCTGGAGGCCATCGACCTGGGGATGAACATCGTGAACGGTCTCCATGAGTTCCTGAGTGACGACCCAGTATTCGCGGCGGCCAGTGCAGCGAAGAACGTACAGATCCTCGACATTCGAAAGCCCCGTGCCAAGAAGGATCTGCGGTCGTTCAGCGGTCGCATCACCGATGTCACCTGTCCGCGCATTGCCGTGCTTGGCACGGACTGCGCCATCGGCAAACGCACAACTGCCACCATCTTGACTCGTGCCCTCTGCGATCACGGCCTGAAAGCTGTGATGGTTGGCACCGGCCAGACGGGCTTGATTCAGGGTGCCCGTTACGGGGTCGCCCTGGATGCCATCCCGTCGCAGTTCTGCGCGGGTGAGTTGGAAGCCACAATCATCGAAGCGTTTGAGAACGAGAACCCCGACGTAATCATCATCGAAGGGCAAGGGGCGTTGAGTCACCCCGCCTACTCGACATCGAGTTTCATCCTCCGAGGCAGTTGCCCCGACGCGGTCGTGTTGCAGCACGCACCGGAACGGACGCATCGCTGCGACTTTGAACAGATGTCAATGCCGCTGCCGGCCACCGAGATCAATCTCATCGAGACTTTCTCCAGTACGAAGGTCATCGGCCTGACAATCAACCACGAAAATATGACTGACGACGATGTGGACGTGGCCATCACGCTGTATGAGCTCGAACTCGGCATCCCCGCCACCGATTCCCTTTCCAGGCCACCCGAGCGTCTCGTGGAGATGGTCATTTCAGCATTTCCGGAGCTTGAGGAGAAGTTGAGCGTGGGCGCACGATGACCGCGCCGCGCCTCGAGATCGACCTCGAGAAGATCCACCACAACGCCCGCGCGCTGGTCCAACGGCTGGGAAAGCGAGGCATCTCAGTAACGGGCGTCACGAAGGCTACCCTTGGCTCGCTTGAAATCGCTGGCGCATTGCTCCAGGCGGGCGTTCGTGGGCTCGGCGACTCACGTATCGAGAACATCGAAGCGATGTGTCGTGCGAACGTACTAGCGCCGCTGACACTCATCCGCTCTCCGATGCTCAGCCAGGCGGCGCAGGTTGTCACGTACGCCGATGTGAGCTTTAACACGGAACTCGATGTCATCAGTGCACTTTCGTCCGCCGCTTGGAAGGCGAAACGGACGCACGAGATCGTGCTTATGGTCGAGCTTGGAGACCTCCGTGAAGGTCTTATGCCTAACGACCTTGAGAACACCGTACGTGAAACGCTTCGCCTGCCGAATATCGTGCTCAAGGGCATCGGCACGAACCTTGCTTGCCGCTGTGGAGTGTCACCCGATGCTAGGAACATGGCGGAGCTATCCGCGCTCGCGGACTCGATCGAGGCGACCTTCGGCCTGACGCTCGACGTCGTGTCCGGCGGGAATTCCGCCAATCTCCAATGGGCGCTCAGCGGCGCAGACACCGGTCGGATCAACGATCTACGCTTGGGTGAATCAATCCTACTCGGCCGAGAACCTCTACACCGCCAACCGATCGACGGGCTATTCACCGACGCCATCACGCTCATTGCCGAAGTGATCGAGTCGAAGGTTAAGCCATCGCAGCCATGGGGTGAGACCGCACAAACTGCATTCGGCGAGGAGGCACCTGCCACAGATCGGGGTTACATTTCGCAGACGATCCTGGCGATCGGTCGCCAGGACACCGATCCGTGCGGCCTCCGCCCACCTCCAGAAATCGAGATCCTCGGGGCGAGCAGTGACCACCTGATCATCGACTCCGGCCGCGCCCCCCTGTCCGTTGGCGCCGAGGTCACGTTCCAACTAAACTACAGTGCGTTGGTCCGCGCCACGACCTCACCATTCGTCGCGAAGATCATTATTGAAGACTGCGCAACTAATGATGAACCTAGCCGTTGCTAGCCAAGTACCTGTTAGCAAGTGTTTTCGTCGATTTGAACAGGCTCATTCGCCATGCAGTCTTCAATAAGAGGCAGAACGACCGAATTCCCTCTTCACTACTGAGCTGACTGATGACATTTCGAGTCCTCACCGCAGAATTCTCGCACGAGACAAACACCTTCAGTCGCCTCCTGACCGGCAAACAGGCTTTTACGGACCGTTTCGTTCGCCTTGGAGACGACGCCATGGTCGCGCGACGTGAGGCCAATACCGAGCTCGCCGGCTTCCTCGATGTGGGCCAGGCGCATGGCTGGCGAATCGAACACGTACTCAGTGCGGCGGCGGGGCCGAGCGGCAAAGTAAAGCGAGCGGCATTCGAGTGGCTTTGCAACCCGATCGTCGCCGCTGTCGAGCGTGGTCGCTTCGATGGTATTCTCCTCGCCTTGCATGGCGCGATGGTCCTTGATTTCTGCGAAGACGGCGACGGCGAAATCTTGCGTCGCATTCGAGCCTCTTGCGGCAACGAGACTCCGATCGCCATCACCCTCGACCCCCATGCGAATGTCAGACAGGAGATGTGTTCGCTCGCCGACATTATGGTGTCCTTCCGAACGTATCCACATATCGACATGCGTGAAACCGCCCAGCGGGCGGGCGAGATCCTGCACAGAACGATGGCAGGTGAAATCACACCGCACACGATCCGCGTGGGCCGCCCGATGCTCGAAGAAACCAACGGGGGACGCACCGATATTGGCCCAATGATCGCGCGCCTGGCGGCAGCCAGGAAATATGAGGAGCAAGCCGACGTGTTCGCCGTCAGTATCAACGCAGGCTTTGCCAGTTCAGACATCGCCGAGGTCGGACCGACGGTACTGGTCACCGGCCAGGGCGACCTCGACCCGCACATTGCCTTCGCTGAAACGCTGGCCGACGACATTTGGGCGAGGCGTCATGAGGTGCTGAATGACTACCTCACCGTTGAGACTGCAGCCGCCGTCGCCGCCGGGTACGATTCCCGAAATGGTCCACTTGTGATCGCTGACTACGCTGACAACCCTGGCGCGGGCGCTTACGGTGACTCGACCGCACTGCTTGGCGCACTACTCGAGGCGGGCGTTCGCAACGCCTGCTTCGGGCCAATGGTGGACGGTGAAGCAGCTCAATCGCTGCACGGGGCCAAGGCAGGTGCGCACCTTCGTGTTGTTCTTGGCGGTAAGATCGACGCCTCTTTTGGTGGCGGCTCATTAACACTCGAGGGTGAATTGCTCTCGATCAGTGACGGCCACTACGTGGGGGACGGGCCGATCCTTGGTGGGCTGTCCCGCTCCTATGGCCCGAGCGCTGTCCTGCTCGTTGACGGCATCGAAATCTTGATCGTCACGATTGCCAAGCAGATGCTCGACCTGCAACAGTTCAAATCGTTCGGCGTCGAGCCCGAACGCAAAGACGTCATCGCACTGAAGTCGATGCAGCATTTTCGCGCTGCTTTTGAACCCATCGCCGGTCAGGTGATCGTCTGCGATAGCGGCGCCCTTTGCACACGGCACTATGAACGCCTGCTGTACCGGAACGTGCCAAGACCCATTTTCCCGTTGGACCAAGATGCAACTTGGCCTGCTTGATAACTGTGAACTACGTTCACCAGAAGAGAATTGGCGTCCCCAAGTTGACGTTAATCGAACTACCCAGGAATTTGCCCTGCTGTTTGCCACGACATCCTGAAGGTTTCTGTTCAGCAGCGTCCGCCAGAGAGCCTTTTAGGAGGTGGATGCGGCACGACGCTGTGTCGTAACAGTCCTTAACGCAGCGCCATGAATCCGACGGGTATATCTGTTCGGCCTTGAGTGGCAAGGTCGGCGAGTGCTTCGCCGTAAGCACTAGAGAACTTGAAGCCGCCACCGTTGCAGGCGGCGATGAACGACACGCGTTTTTCGCCAGGAAGAGCGCCAAGCCACGGGCCACCATGCGTGTACATACACACCTTGAAGGCGAGAACTGAACCATTGGCCGAGGGGATATGACGGCCGAGGTAGTCGCGCACGAGTTTCTCGTCAGCGGCATTCGGGCGACGATCGACTTTGTCAGGATCGGTCGGATCACCGCGCCAGTGCTTTGCCACTTTGAAGCCGGGAAAGTCCGGCAACACCGGAAAACCGTAAAACGAGCCGTGTTCCCAGATGGGAAAACTTGCTACAGAGAATGACTTTGGCTTCTTAGGCGCGAACCAACCCAGCGATAGTCGTGTGACCTGAATTTTGCCGTGGAGTTGCGGGACGAGTTTGGCATTCCATGCCCCGGCTGCAATGATCAGGTGCTTTGCCCGGTAGCGGCCACGTGATGTGGAGACCGTGATGCTTTCGGCGTCCGTGGTCCAGCCTGTTACGGGCTCCTGGGCACGAATATGTGCACCCTGTCGCAACGCGACATGGCAGTGACTAGCGATCGCAAGTTCGCTGCGCAGTAAGCCTCCCTGATGGTCGAATAGGCCATTCGTACCGCGTGGCAGACCTTTAAACTGCGGGAAGCGTTCACCAAGCTTGGATTCGTCAAACAGTTCAATCTTCTTCCGATCGACAGTTTTTGGGAGCCGTTGATTCACGTCTAATTTCAAATAGCCACATGGGTGAAACACCTTTTGGCCACTGTCCTTTTCCAGGGATTGCCAATTCTCATTCGCACGGCGAATAAGCGGCTCATACGGGCCGCCCAGGTAGGGCATCACTTTCGTCTGTCGCGAGATTCCGCCGCTGCTGCCCAGGGCGTGAGCGATGTCATATTGTTCGATTCCGAGCACGCTTGCGCCGCGCTTGGCCAGTTGGTAGACGCAGGCCGAACCCATGGCGCCAAGTCCGAGCACGATGCAATCGTATGCTGGCTTCGCGGGCGACGGGTCAGCGACTTCTTCTGCGAGAGTTTCGGAGAGTCCGGCCGTCAGCGCACTAAGCGTACTTGTAGAGCAGACTTTGATGAAGTCACGACGATCACGTTCTGTTTTCATCGTCTCTCCCTATCCTAACCACATCTCGCGATCGCTTGTTTGAAGTCAGCAATCAAATCTTCTGGCTCTTCAAGGCCAATCGACACTCGCGTGAAACGCGGGGGAATACCGCGGAGCTTTTCCTCTTTGCGCGGCGTGATCCTTGTGACCGGGTCGCCGAGACTAGTGGCATTGAGGATCAACTTGACGTGCTTGCCCAAGTCTCGGTGGACGACATCCTTCTTCCATTCGACGCCCAGCATACCGCCGAACCCCTTCAGAGAACTTGATTCCGCATGTCGGTTCCAAGCAGGCAAACCTCCATAGCGCACCTGGGCAACCGCCGGATGCGACTGGAGAAACTCAGCAACTATCTGAGCACTGCGGCAGTGCTGACGCATTCGCAAGGGAAGTGTCTTCACTCCCTGCGTAACGAGAAAGGCGTCCATAGGCCTCATCAAACCACCAAACCAGTTTTGCGCGCCTTGGATCTTTTCCACGAGGGCCTCCCGGCCAGAGATCACGCCGCCCATGGCATTTCCGTGGCCGCCCATGTACTTCGTCACGCTGTGAATCACCAGGTCGGCGCCAATACGAAAGGGCTGCAACAGGTAGGGCGTCAACCAAGTGTTGTCCACGATCACCATAGCACCGGCCTCCTTGGCTATCTTGATCAGAGACGGCGTGTCCAACACCTCCATCGTTGGATTCACGTAGGGTTCCCAATGGACGAACTTAGCGGGCTTGGCCTTCAGCGATTTCACCAGGTTCTCGGGATCGGTCAGGTCCACAAACTCAATCTCGATGCCCCAACCTGGCAAGTAATCGCGGAACAGCGTCATCACCCAGTCGTAGTTGCAGCGGTGAGCCACCACGCGATCGCCCGGCTTCAGCAACGCCATATAGGTCTGCGAAATGATGCCCATTCCGCAGGGCCCTCCAATCGCCGCTTCGGTCCCTTCCATTTCCATTACTTTGCGTAACAAGGCTGCAACTGTCGGATTGCGGAGATTGCCTGGCCGCTGGTAGCCCGGTGCAGCCTTGTCCTGGCTGATTGGCGTGACCTGGTAGCCGTCCTGCTCACCGTGATGAATGACTTGAGATCCGAAATGCCGGCCTGTGGTGGATGCGAAATGCTTGTCAACCAGGTCCGTCGCCGGCGGGATCGTCGCCGGGGCAACCACGTCTTCGGCTGCCGCAAGCGATGCGGCTGGAACAACGACTGCCGCTCCGATCATGGCTGTGGTCTTTATGAATTCGCGTTTATTGAGCTTGTCCATGTTGTAATCACGTTTTCCCATAAGAAGCGAGGGTTCGAACGATTCGTTCCATTCAAATTTAACCCTGTTGATTTCAAACGGCAATCGACCGAATTTTCTCGACGACTCAGAAATTGAAACGTCATCCGTGAGGATCAGCATTCTGACGGTCCCGGCCTACCAACCGTACCGAGAGATAAACGCAGGCGGAAGTCGTTCAGCCGGACTGTCGCCGGTCAGCGTAAGTACGATTCCCATAGGAGCGGGCGCTGGGTTGTGACGTTGGTTACAGCTTCCCAGCCCCCAGCGCAGCCCAACCGCCACCAACTCGAAGGAGACGAATTTCTGGTCCTTGAGGTTGTACTTTGCACGGCCTAGAAGTTTCGGTGCGTAGCCGATCTTCTTGGGGGACACCATTGAGGCTCGGCTCTCGCCCTCAAAGCTGAGGGAAACCAGATCGCCGTCAACCCTGACCACAGTGGACGTTAATCGCGCCTTCTCGATCGCCTCTTTGGGGAAGAACGTGTAATTCAAAGCGTGAACGTTGTCGATCAAATGAAAGCGAGCCAGACGTCGCACCAATTCGCTGGGTACCTCGTGCTGCGCATCCTTCGTTGGTTCAGCGGAAAAGAATGCGCGGGCCTCATCCTTGCGAAACCAAGCATAGTCCAGGTTCGAGTCAGGCCAACGCTCGCGCTTCTGATCACGGGCGACCACCCGCAATGCCAGGCCGTCTTCGGGGTACAGTGCCTCCATGCGGCGCCAGTTCTCGGCAGATTTAGGGTCTGGAGCCTTGGACAACAGTCGTTTTTCGCGAGGGAGTTCTGCCCACTTTTCGAGTGCCTGCTTCATCAACTCCGCGAGCGCTTTCGGGTCAGTGTTGGAGCTAGATGCAAGCAACTCTCCACTGGGAGTCACCGCGTAGTGTCCCTGGTTGCCACCTCGATTTCCCTTCGTCGATGTGCGTTCTCCGGCAAATTTCCGGAACAGCAGGGCGTCTTCATCCTGGCAGGACTTTCTCTGCATGCGGTCGCACGCATCGGCGGCCATGACGAACTCGACGGCCAGCTTTTGCACTTCTCGATTTGACCAGACTAACTGTCGGTCTTTGACGCCATTGCCTCATGTATTGCAGAGCGGGTGCCCGTTCATCGACCACAGCAAGATCGGCTTGTCCTTCGCCTGTGCCTCGATGACGGCATCCCAGAAGCTCGTCTGCCAAGGGATCTTTCGGTAAGAGAGTTCCCAGTTCCTGGGAAGAACGTGATCGCGCCACTTCGCGTAGTTGGCCTCTGTCAGCTCCTTTTCCTGAAATTCATCCGCGGCAAAGGCAACCGGGAGACAGATGGTAACAATCAACGTCAATGTCAATGTTTTCAGAAAAGTCATCGGGATTTGTCCTTTACATTCGTCGCCAACGCGGGCACGCAAAACTAAATAGTATGCTGGATCATAGTCGTATGTTGGACGTTTGTCTCGCTCCTGACGACCTCGGTCCAGGACATTTGTGATCGATAGCCGAAACCGACCAGCTAAAGTCTCTTATCAGCGAATTGCAACAAGCAGAGTCGGCGCGATTGCGGGAATTCCTCGCGGACTGTCGAGTCGTCTGAGCACGTCTGAGCACGTCTTCTCTTTCTTCTCTGGATCCCGACAATGTTCGGGTGCTTTTAACTGTGCAGCTGCGCGTTCCAAGGTACGCTACAAACGTCCCTTGGCTACTTGGCGTAAATATCATGATCATTGTAGGACCTCCATTCCTCGGTCGTCGCCGTGAAGTCGTTTTCAAATGTCTCGAATACCCATTTGCCGTCACGCTGTTTGAAGGACATGTGGAATTCAAATCGGTCGCGGTAGGGACGCCGGTGACCCGGCGCCCCTACCGCGACGTGTACCGCATCGTCATGCGGATGTCGCTGTGGCGAGCTGAGAGTTGTAGTAGCGAGCTGAGAGTTGTAGTAGAATGACTGGGAATCTCTTTGTTCGATTACAGGTGTCGCCATGACACGACTGCGTGTCTGCTTGCTGCTGTCACTGCTCGTTGGGGGGTGCGGATTCGAGAAGGCTAAAGATCCGGTGGTCGGTAGCAGTGTGGCCGAACCGGAAACGCCGGCATCTGCCGACGGGTCGTTGGGCCGGTTGGCGGAGGAGTATCCAGAACGAATCCTCCCACTTGTGCAGAAACATTGCCTGAAGTGTCATTCGGCCGAAGAGAAAAAAGGGGATCTGGATCTCGAGCGTTTCAGGACAGTTGCCGACGTTCGCAGTCACTCGCGAACATGGCAGAAAGTGCTGCGACAGCTCCGCGACGGGGAGATGCCTCCCAAGAACAGTCCTCAGCCGTCATCGGCTGATCGAAAGCGGCTGATTGAATGGTCCGAGAACTACCTGTTGGCGGATGCGCGAGACCGTGCCGGTGATCCGGGACTGGTGCTGATGCGGCGCCTGACAAAGGCGGAATACAACTACTCGATTCGTGATCTGACCCGTGTCGACCTGCGGCCGGCGAAGAGATTCCTGGAAGACTCGGTGGCCGGCGAAGGGTTTGCCAACACGGGTGAATCGCTGTTCATGGCGCCGGACCTGCTCCCGAAGTACCTTGACGCCGCGCGGCAGGTGTCCGCGCATGCCGTTCTGACGCCGGCCGGGGTTCGCTTCTCGCCGAGCAGCGATCGGCATAACTGGATTGCCGAAGCGGCCCAGAGAATCAAGGACTTCTATTCCCGGTACACCGACCGCGAGGGGCGACTCCCGCTGGCCGACTACCTCAAGGCAACGTTGCGTTACCGCGACCGTGACCCGGCAGCCGACCTGTCGCTGGAGGAGTTCGTCGCGCAACAGGAACTCGCAGCGGGACGGACGCTGAGTCCGAAGTATCTGCGGCTGCTCTGGGAGTCGCTGAATGAGCTGCCACCTGAAGGAGAAATGGTAGAAGTCGTTCGGCAGTGGCGTGACACAAAGATGATCGTGGTGAAGGGAGCGTATGATGCGGCGACACGGATCGAGGAGGCCAACAGCAGCAATCCCGGCGACCCAAAAACGTTCCAGTATCCACCGCTTCCAGGGGCGTTCGGTAATCCCGGACCGTATGGCGTCCGCAACGTGACCGGAAAAGACGTCGACGCGGGATTCATCTGGAATCCCGGCAGTCATTTCGTCGTCGACTTCGGCAATGCCAAACAGATCAAACAGGTTCGTTTGTGGAGCGGTTACGGTGGCGGGCCACGTGGCGCGAACATGCAGGTGGCCTTCTCCAACGAACCGGGCGGTCCGTTCACAGTGCCGGAAGGCGGGAAATTCAATTACCTCACCTACAGTGGTGGAGGAGTGCTCGAAAACGGCAAGGCATCGCCTGATTTCACGGGCTCGTATCACTACGAATTCCAACCGGCCACCGCGAGGTACTGGCGAATTGCCATGGTCGGCGTGACGTCCGGACACATGCCTCGAACCACGACGATTCAGTTCGGTCCAATGCCGGACCTGGTGGCTCCCGGACTGCTCGGGACCATCTCCAGCAGGCAGGCGCGGTTGTGGAAGTTCAACAGTCAAACCAATCACCTGATCGGTTCACTGGGCCTGTTCGGCCCACATGTCATTCCGCTGAGCGACAAGTCAGGAAAACTGAAACGGGATTCCGACACGTACTCATCGTTCGCCCGGCTGTTTCCCCGGGCGGTCTGTTTTGCCCCGGTGATTCCGGTCAACACCGACGTGACCGTGGAGTTGTTCCTTCGGGAAGACGAGCCGCTGTCTCGACTGGTCCTCGACGAAAAGGAACACCGGCAGCTCGATCGACTGTGGGACGAGTTGCATTACCTTTCACGGGAGCCGGTCGAAGTCCTGTACAACACAAAAGAGTTCATCGGTTTTCAGCCGGCAGATCGCATCGAGAACACGACGAAGTTCGCGAAACTGATTCCGTCGTTGCAGGCAAAAGTGAAAGCGTTCGAGAAGTCGGCGGCGGCGGCCGAGCCGGGACAGCTCAACGCCGTCATCGAACTGGCGACCCGTGCCTGGCGGCGTTCCCTGTCGAAAGCGGAGACCGATGAGTTGCGGGAGCTGTATCAACTCCTGCGTCGCAAGCAGGAACTTTCGCACGATGCTGCGATCCGCACCGTGATCACGCGAGTCCTCGTTTCACCGAACTTCCTGTATCGGATCGAACGTTCTGCTCCCGGCGAACAGGCCGTGACGCTGTCCGATTGGGAACTGGCAAGCCGGTTGAGTTACTTTCTTTGGTCCTCGATGCCGGATGATCAGTTGCGAACAGCTGCTAGTAACGGACGGCTGCAGGACGAGGATGTGCTCACTGCCGAGGCTAGCCGCATGCTGAAGGACTCGAAGGCACGGGCGCTGGCGACCGAATTCGCCGGCCAATGGCTGCAGTTCCGCGGTTTCGAACAGTACGACGGAAAAAGTGAAACACGATTCCCGACGTTCACCGCGAAGTTGCGGATGGCCATGAACCAGGAGGCCACCAGGTTCGTTTCGGAGATCATCCGCAACGATCGCAGTATTCTCGAATTCCTGCAGGCCGACTACACCTACCTGAACGATGAATTGGCCGTCCATTACGGCATCCCGAATGTCGACGGCCCCGAAATTCGTCGCGTCTCAGGTGTCGGCCGCTTTGGCCGTGGTGGAATTGTGACGATGGGCAGCGTGCTGAC
>DUDC01000196.1:0-606 GCA_012959465.1 Planctomycetaceae bacterium | reverse complement strand
GACGCGGCCTGTGCGACCTGTCATGCGAAGATCGATCCGTACGGATTCGCACTGGAGGCCTACGATCCGATTGGCCGACTTCGTAAACGGGATCGGAACGGAAATCCGATTGATGCGCGTGCCGAGCCTCTGGATGGAGACGCTTTTGAAGGGCTGACCGGACTGCAGGCGTATCTGCTGAAACACCGGGACGAGTTTACAAAGCAGTTCTGCCGTAAGCTGGCGGGATACGCATTGGGCAGATCCGTTGAGCTGTCTGATGAAGCGTTGTTGGCTGAAATGCAGGCTCGGTTGAAGAAGCACGACTACCGTTTTTCGACAGCGATGCTGACGCTTGTGACGAGCAGTCAGTTCCGCCGTCATCGCGGGCAGAACGACCCGGGGGACACTTCTCCATGAGACAATCACGACGCCGGACATCCTGTCAGAAGTTGTCGCGCCGCACGGTGCTGCGAGGCCTGGGTGCGAGCATTGCTCTGCCGTGGCTGGAGTCGATTCCGGTGTGGGGCGATGACACGACGTCTCGTGGGTCAGCCGAACCGCCCGTGCGATTTGCCTGCGTCTTCGCGGGCAACGGATTCGCGAAGAATCACTGGTGGGCCAGGG
>DUDC01000195.1 GCA_012959465.1 Planctomycetaceae bacterium | reverse complement strand
ACAAAAAACACCTTCCAGAAGAGAATCCCGCGGTGACCGAATTCAATAAGCGATTCCTCAATTGTCTCTGTATTCTTGTTACTTTCCTGGTCGGAGGGATCGTCACCGCAGACGATCAACCAAAACCACTGCTGGTTGAATCGAGACGGATTTGGGATCGGGCACCGCACAATGCTTTTACCGATTTGATTCGACACAAGGACCGTTGGTATTGCGTGTTTCGAGAGGGCACCGCTCATGTTTCGCCCGACGGGTCACTGCGAGTGATTGTGTCGTCCGACGGGAAACAATGGAAATCGATCGCGTTGGTCACGTCGCCGACCTTCGATCTGCGAGATGCCAAGATCACCGTCACACCGAACGGACAGTTGATGCTGAACGGGGCGGGCATGATTGCCGACGCGGACGTCCGTTACCACTCGATCAGTTGGTTCTCGACAGACGACGGCCAAACTTGGGACATGGGCCGCCGCATTGGCGATCCCGGTTTCTGGCTTTGGAGAACTCATTGGCACGACAATACGGCCTATACAATGGGTTACAGCACGCAGCGCGACCGAACGACACGCTCACTGCGTTTATACAAGTCGGCCGACGGGCGCAAGTTCCAGACTCTCGTGCCAAGAGTCAATGCTCCGGCCGGTTGTGGGGAGGACAAAATCCTCTTTCTGAAAGACAAGACCGCCGTCTGTCTTCTGCGACACGAAACGGGCGACAAGATGGCGCAGCTTGGGAGGTCGAAGCCACCCTATACCGAATGGACTTGGCGCGACCTGAATGTCCGTATAGGCGGTCCCAATATGATCCAACTTCCAGACGGGCGGATCCTTGCCGCCACTCGGCTTCACCGTGGAGGCACTCGAACTTCTCTATCCTGGCTCGACCTTGAAAAGGCGACACTCACGGAAGTTCTACGCCTGCCATCGGGTGGTGATACGAGCTATCCGGGAATGGTCTGGCACGAGGATTTGCTTTGGATCAGCTACTACTCATCCCACGAGGGCAAGACCAGCATCTATCTGGCCAAAGTGAAAGTTCCACCCGCCGCCGACTTCTAGGCCCAACAGAATTAGAGTACACGATGAACCACAACGGTCCCTCCCGACGTGAATGGCTGAAATCCACCGTAGCCCTAGGTGTCGTTGCTGGCGCAGCGAGGGGTGTCGTGCCCTCCGCCCAGGCCGAGACGACCGACGAAACCCAAGTGATCGATATCGGCACACGGCGAGAGTTGTTTATCGACACATTTCTGATCGATCGCATGGAAGGCAAGGCCGTTCAGCGGCTGCACCATCCGGTTCCTCGTGAGGTGGCGTTGGTGCATGACGAGCCGTGGGAAGGCACTGGGAGTGGGTATCACAGCGTATTTCAGGATGGTGACAAGTATCGAATGTACTATAAAGCTTGGCATCTCGATGTCACCGATGCTGGCGTGAACACGAACCGGCATCCGCTATTCTGTTGTTATGCAGAGAGCGACGATGGCATCCACTGGCGCAAGCCGGACTTGGGACTGCACGCGTTTCAGGGTTCGAAAAAAAACAACATCGTCATCACGAGTGGAAAGCGCGGGCCATTGAACATTGACGCCGGGCATCCGGCCGTGTTCAAGGATGAAAATCCGAACGCATCGCCTGACGCTCGCTACAAAGCAATTGTTCGCTCGTCCGGACCCAGCGGACTCCTGCCATTAAAATCGCCCGATGGCATTCACTTCACACCGATGACGGAAGCACCGATTCTCGGCGGGTTGGGTGCTTTCGATTCGCAGAATCTTGCCTTTTGGGATCCAACGCTGGGCAAGTATCGGGCCTACTGGCGGATCTTCACAGCCGGAACAACGACCGACAAAGTCTGGCAACCCGCCGGGTACAGGGCGATACGCACAGCGACCTCGGACGACCTCATCCACTGGGACAAACATCGGGACCTAACCTACGAGGACTCGCCTCCCGAGCAGCTCTACACGAATCAAATCAAGCCGTATCACCGTGCGCCCCACATCTTGATTGGCCTACCCGTCCGCTATATCGATCGAGGTTGGTCGGATTCGATGCGAGCGTTGCCGGAACGGAAGCACCGCGAACTGCGATCCGCAGCCAGTCAAAGGTATGGAACGGCGAATACGGAAGGCCTGCTGATGTCCAGTCGAGATGGTGTCCTGTTTAAACGTTGGAATGAGGCGTTCCTGCGACCCGGCATGGAGAGGCCGAACACGTGGCACTACGGTCAACAGTACATCGCCTGGCACCTTGTCGAAACAGCGTCAGCGTTGGCCGGAGCGGCCAACGAATTGTCGTTGTACGCCAGCGAAAGCTATTGGACTGGCAAAGGTAGCGCGGTACGGCGTTACACGCTCCGTCTCGACGGATTTGTTTCTCTTTCCGCTCCCATGTCCGGTGGTGAAGTGATCACCAAAGCTATCACGTTCTCTGGGTCCAAACTCACCATGAACTTTGCGTCATCAGCTGCCGGTAGTGTCCGCGTTGAGATTCAGGATTCAAACGGGAAACCAGTCGAAGGATATGCGTTGTCCGATTGCCCCGACCACTTTGGCGACACGGTCGAACGTGTTGTCCGTTGGAAGAACGGATCGGACATCGGTCAGCTTGCGGGCCGAACCGTGCGATTGCGTTTCGTCCTCAAGGACGCTGATCTGTATTCGTTTCGATGCGTCAAATGAACCGAGGAGACAATCATGACAACCGATCGACGACTCTCTCGATGTCTCTTTCTATCCGTCACTGTGGGTCGGTTTGTCTTTGTTGTTTGTTCGAGTTCGGGATTCAGCTCATCGGCTGATTGTTATGCGGGCGACTGTGTTCCTCCGGCTTCGGCTGCGCCTCAGCCTCCGGAATACAGTCGAATTACTTAACCCCGATTCTCTCACTCGTACTGGATCAAAGTCTGGGGGGTGGTTATTTTGCCGAGCAGAATGAGTACAGACCAACGGCAAGAAGACGATCGGTGTCATTCAATCGTGCTCATACACTTCACCGTCTGGATCGGACGTGACGGCAAGGTATCAAACACTTGCGTCGAGTGCCTAAGGGGTCGTAGACCACCGGCCAAGAACTTGAGAGTTTGCGAAGGCGGCCTCTTCGTTGCCGCTAGCTGATCTACCGGGGCTATTGGCCCCAAAACATGTCGGTTCGGCCCGCGATTGCGGCGATAGTATTCTCAA
>DUDC01000194.1 GCA_012959465.1 Planctomycetaceae bacterium | reverse complement strand
GTTCGATGTGCCCGCGGCAACATGAGTCGCGACGGACAGAGAGGCGACCAAAACGAACAATCGCAATGGCGGATGGAGAATGAACGACATGTGACGACCCTCAATGAGGAGAGTGTTTACTGTACGCACCGCCCCGTTGTAGTGAAAGCTAGCTGCCCACTGGCGAAGCTCTTTTCTTTCCGTCGACGATAACCGGCGCGCATGCTGGAAGCGGTCGCAAAAAAAAGGCCCGACTGCATAGTGCGGGCGGGCCTTTTCGTGGTTTGCGGGATCCGCAGCCTAATTCAGGATTGTAGCCGTACTGGCCACGATCTTGGCGATGTCTTTCTTCTTCAGTTCGCCCTTCTTGAAGGCGTGATTCGACTTCGACTTTAGTTTGATCCACATGTTGACCGTCAGATCGGCGTCCTTGGCAATCTTATACGGTTCTGGACCGGCGACGCGGTCGAAGTAGGTCAATGGCATGTTCTCGATCTTGTGTTTCTTGGCGAACGCTCTCAGATCCTTTTCTGCTTGATCCGGATCGTCGGTCAACAGGACCACAAAACCCTTCATGTCCTTGCTGGCATTCTCGCCAACTTTCTTATCGAGCTGCTTGACCAAACTGGCCAAGCTATCCGACAACGAACGCGTGAAAACGTTCACTACCGGACGTGCGCCGTACTTTCAGCGATAGCAAAGCGACTCATTGGCGGATGGACCTGTGCAATCTTTGACGAGAAAGAACTTGGCGGAATCGCCAACTTTCAGGCCAGATTCCAGGTCGCCGGCCACGGCCACGGCACTAAACAGTGCCATGATCGCAAGCGATGGGACCAAAGTGTGTCTCATTCGAATTTCCTCCGTTTCGAAAGTAGTGTGCGGAAAAACGCCTCCACACGGAATTGCCAATAATTTAGCTCATGCGTAAGGCAAAAGCAACATTTCGCAGAGGGCCGTCCGGATTGGTCGCTCGTGCCGTTGTGTCTTTGTGTGAGGACAAAGATCATATGCTCACACTAAGGCGCCAAGACACGGTATACACGCGTGGTTTCTTGTTCGGTGTTCGGTAGGCTAGTCAGGGGCCGGACTACGACCAAACGAAGATATCGTCGCGGTCGCTGCTGTAGCCGATGAATGTGGCCAGCACGATTCGAGGGAGTTCGCCAGCCAGCCCGGGAACCTCATGAATTGAACGCGTGTTGAAAAAATATAGGTCACCGGGCTCGAGGCAGACGCGAACATTCTCGATCTGCTGCTCTTGGGCAAAGTCGTGGAACTTGCCGGATTTTAGTATCTCGTCTATTTTCGGTTGCCATAGCTGTCGATGCAAAATGCATTGTGCCGTTTGTTCTCGCAGGCACGTATTCTGCAAGACCAGTACCCCGGCAAACTGATGTGCAAAATCGTGAACTGCGTAATCGGCCCTCTTTTCTCGCAACCGTACCGAGTCAAAGTGCGGCTTGTATGTATACCCACCGTAATGGGCGCGAATAATGGCTGGTCCGTATCGCCGTCCATCCGGCTCGTGAGCCGTTTCGACGCGTCGTCCGCACGAGAGTGCCTGCAGGTTCTGATATAACAAACGAATTGGGTTGTCAGTTGGCTCTGGAAAGAGTCTCTCAAAGAGTGAAAGTGTCTCGGCCGAATGCGCGAGGAAGGCCTCCTTGTTCGAGCCGCGGTAACCGAGACTGGTTCCTACGTCTATGCGAGTTCGTCCCGACTCTTTCTTTTCCTCCCAAGCAAACGACGGCCCCGCCTTGTTACCTTCGCGATAGTATCCTTCGGGAATCGCCGCTTCCTGAAACTGAGCCGAAATCGGCTGACGTGGATCATAGAGGAGCTGTTGTTCGATCAGACGATCAATCAGCCTCTGGCACGAATCGGGATGAAAGACCTGCCGCAAGACGATCGCCGGGATCACGCCATCTGCGAGTGCATCAAGGGGCGATGCGTGTTGATCCATGATTGAGGCTAAATCGGGCTCGGCGAAGGTCCATTCATTGCTCATGGCGTTGTCCGCGAAAGAGGACGTGTTGGTTTGTCGCGTACCACTCTACTCGATCGGTCGTGTGGAGAGTAGCTGCGAAATAACACTCCTGCTACTCGCTTCTTTCGCTTTGCGCAGGCCGGTTAACGGATCACACCTTGCAGTAGTTGATCCGGCCTCCGGGCGATTTCCGAGACCACTGGGGAGTCTGCTTCGGCCTGTGGCAATCGCCTGCCAACGATCACCAGATCATGCGGTATATCCCGCGAATGTCGGTCGCAATTGATAACAGCGACTGGGTCCCACGCGAAGGGCAGTTGGGCGATGGGCAGATTCGCATAGGAATGCGAAAAACAGAAGTACAGCGGGTCACCGGTGACTTCCTCATCGGACGTTGGCCATTTTCTCTGCGGCAGCTGTTCGCCAAATTCCAAGGTGAACCGGTGGTGCGCCAGTCCATAGCTGATCAATGTGTCGCTTTGAGGAAGCGTACGCTTTAACTGGGCAATCGACGGCCGAGGATCGTTCGATTGACGTTGCAGGTGGTTAACGACAACCAAATTGTAGGTCGCTCCAGAAAACAGCACGATCGCGAACATCAGTTCCCAACGGTGTCGGCGCGCTCGCTCGGATGATTGACTGAGGTAGAGTATCAGGATGCCAACAGTCACCGCCATGACGACGAATGCGACCAGTGGCAACAGATCCATTTGGAGTTTGGGCGTTACCCAACCGCTCATCACAATTGGGATCACCGCCGCCGAAACAAAGACGCCGATGCTGACGGTTCGCCCGTATCGACTCCAGAGGTTTTGCAAAGAGGGCAACCGGTACTCGGTGGACGTCAGTTTTTCCAGGACGACTGCGATCAGAACGGCGAAACACGGATACATTGGCATCAAGTATCGAGTGTTCGAGGAGGGTGGTAACCAAACTGTGGGGAAAGCAACCGCCACCGAAATGCCAACGAAAACGACCCAATCAGAAGCGCTACCCAGCTTCTGCCGAAAACCTGGGTATCGATAGGCAAACAACAGAATCGACCAAGGCAATAAACAAACAAAGAATACCTCGCCGGGAAACTCGACCAAGTGTCTCATAAATTCGAGTGGGCCGACCGAGTTGAATCTCTTGAACACTTCGGACAGATAGGCATTATTGATCTCATGCTGCCCCGCATGCTGTGCAAAGGGGATTTGCCAACTCAGTACCGTCGTCAGATAAACGGCGATGCCTGCTGCATGAGGCAGAGAGAGAAGTCGTTTCCAGTCACGCTTCCACAACAAGTACAGTAGCACCGTCCCGCAGAAGTAGACGGGGGCTTGGGGCCCCTTTGTTAAAGTGCCCAGTGCGCAGAGGAAATACCCTACGATCCAACCGACCCAACAGCCGCGACCCAAGTGTTGTGTCGCGTACCAGGCAAGCAACGAACCGCTGACAAATAGCGTAAACACCGCTTCGGTCTCACCTAGTCGCCCTAGTTGCAACACTTGACCCATCGTCATGAAGACGCAGGCGGCGGACATCGCGCCAAATCGTGACAATTGCAGGCGGGCCACTCCGTAGATCAACAAGGTGGTCAGCGAGATTGCGATCAGGCTCGGTAAACGAATGCTCCAGACGTCGACAACGCCTCGAATTGCCCCGACTGCAGCGATGGCCCAGTATTGCAGTGCGGGACGAGACAACCAGGGTTCTCCCTGAAGCCTCGGCACCAACCAGTCGCCCGACTGGATCATCTCCCAGGCAATTCTACCTCGTCTCGACTCCTCGCCGCGTATCGTGAGGTCGTTGGCCTGCAGCCAGAACAGGCAGAATAACAAACCGACCAGCATAGCCAAATCAACGCAAGTCTTTTTGCAGTTGTTGGTTATTTGAAGCGACTTGCGGTTCGTCAACGGGTCCGCCTGCATGGTGAAGTCCTTTCCACCTTGAAATTGTGATCAGTCTGAGTCTGCTCGATCGCTTCGTCGCTGGAAAGTTAGACGATCTACGCGGATTCGGAAAGCCCAACCTCTTGTGTGACCTCATCCCCACCGGCCCTGTGCCGGTGGTTTGTGGTTTGGCAACTACCAAGCAATTAAGCCCCCTGCACCGTGTCAATTCTTCCTGGAGAGAATCGGATCGAGCAATTGGCGGAGGTTGCCGCCGAAGATCTTCATTCGATCAGCTCTTGAGATATCGGCGCTGAGGACTTTGCTGAGTTCCGTGCCCAGAGACCGGGACGGGAGATGACTGCCAAACACAACTCGGTCGGCGCCAAGCTCTCGGACGGCCATTTCGATAAAGCCTGCGGTTGCGTCAAAACCAGATGTCTCGGCAAGGATGTTTGGACAGGCTCTAATGGCCCGTATTCCTTTTTCCCATTCACCTCCAGCGTGAGCGCATACGAAGCGAATATCGGGAAAACGTTTCGCCAGTTCAGCGAGTTCAGACGGCGTTGACTCGCCGGCGCTATCCTTGCCGCCCGTTTTGAACCACGTGTGTTGAATAATTACTCCTCCTAATTCGTCAATCCTCTTCACCAGTGGATCGAAATTTCGGTGATTGCACGGCAGCGAGGCTTGCTTGCTACTCGCAAAATACACACCGACCATTGGTCCGTCACGCATCCAGCGATTCAATGCGTCGAGCGACCCGCGAACATCCATCGGATTTAATCGCATCATGCCGAGCAGCCTGTCAGGCCACTTCTTGAGCGGTGCAAGAATGGCAGCCGGATCGCCACGGAGCCTAGTTTCTGTCGCTCGATCGGCGGTACCTAAACCGACGTGGAGAAAAACACACAACCGCTTAATGGCGGCTTTGTCAATCGTTGGAATCGATCGCGCCATGTCGTTGGCGAAACGCCGGTCGTCGGGACCCTGTAAAGGGAGGAAATACGAATCCCAAATGTTGTATTGACTTAGTTCGTCGGCGGTTGGGAGACCGAAGGGTCGTCGGGCGGTCATTACATTTCCTAAACAAATTTCACATCTTGCACCACAGAATAGCCGGCTGCCGACGTTAGCTCGCGTCTCTGGAGATAAGTCGTGTGGCGTTTCGATGGAGAATCGACGTCGTTTCATCTTCGGTGAGATTTGACTCCTCGACTTTGATCATGGCCGATTCGTAGATCAGGAAGGGAGCGTGAGTGCCGAAGACAATGCGACCTGTTGGCAAAGTTCGGATGATACGAGCAACACCGTCGGTCGCATTGACTCGCGACATGTCAAAGTACACTCCAGGAATCTTCAGCAGCTGCATGAATTCGGGTCCGGTTCCCTTATGGTTAAGTACTACCAGTCGTGTCCCAGGTACCCGTTTGACTAGATCGGGAAGTGGCGTTAGATCGACATCGGCGACCTGGAGCATGCGGTGCTGCGTTCGGCCGTCTTCCATTGTGGTGGCAAGTTGCACCACGATTTCTCGTTTTGCAGCTAGCCGCATCAGCCGCTCAAACCGTGGATCATCGAGAGAATATCCGTGATAGTTGGGGTGGAGTCGGATTCCCGGCATCTTGTGTTCTTCGTGGCATCGCCTTAGATCCTCCTCCCAATCGGGAACGGTAGGATTGACGGAACCGAAGGGGATCAGTAACCCATCGCCCTGTTCACGGCATGCACTGGCGAGACGTGAATTGACTCCCGCCAGATCGAGATGTAACAGTCCCTCGAAGCTGCCAGCCCATGCTTGTTCCATGGCATGCGACTTGAGTTTTTGAACCAGCAGGCCCGTCTCATCCAACGGCAATCGCCGAAACGGCCAATGGAACAGGCTGACGTTGGTGTCGATCGCCCGCCACGGTGGCAGCTTGTCGGAAGCCGTCTCACGAGCTGTCGCAGTGGTCAAGCCGACCGCTGCTCCGGCAACTACGCCGCCCAACAACTCTCGACGATCTAGTTTTTGCATGACTTCGCCTCGTGCTTGTATTTTCAGTGCCACACATTGGTTCAATTTACCGGACGCTCTTGGGCTCTGCCAATATTCTCACGGCAATTCAACTTGACTTGTGTAGCATATGATACACATATGAGCGAGTTCGGTGCGTACTTACGAAAGGTCCGCGAAACGCGGCGGGCGATGGATCGCAGTTTCTCCGTCCGCCAACTAGCGGCGCGGGTCGGCGTGGAGCCTTCGTGCTTGAGCAAGATTGAGCGTGGTCAGCAGCCACCTCCGTCGGCAGAAACAACCGTTTCGCTCGCTGATGAATTGGATGAAGACGCGGCAACCGCGGACGCCGGTGCACCCGTTTTAGACAAGCTGAAAAGCGTTGCCGAACTAAGTGCAAACAAAGGAGATATGGTACTGCCAGGAAATGAATCGGTTACGCCCGAAAACTTGGTCGTCTATCGAACCAGTCTAAAGGAAGGGCAAGTACGTGAAGGTGCCTTTTAACTTTGCGGACTAGTGCAGCTCTTTTTACGAGACCATTTTATCGACGGGTTTATCAACTGACTTGTTTCGCCGAGCTCGGTGACTCAACACAAATAGTAGACTGACGGCAACCAAGAAAAACGCAATACCGCCAATACCGCCAATAACGCCAATGCCGAGCAGATTGCGCACGGTGGTGTGTGTTGGCCTTGTTTCTGAAAGCGGATTACTCGCGGCAATCTTCTGATAGTGAGCCAAACGTCGCTCAGCTAGCTCGAGATTCACTGGCCGGAATTGAATCGCCAGCTCGTAGGCGTCAATTGCCGGTTCAACGAACTTGGTCAACGCCACCAGATCGCCGAAAGTAACTAACAAATCCGCGACGACCGGATCCGGCGGTTCGACAAATTGCAATCGCTCGTACAATTGGTGGTCGATCGCTGAAATGACATCCTCTGCGGTCCGCCCGTGCTCAAAATCTCCAGGCATGACTGGCGCATCGTCATCGCCAAACGTCAGATTAAGCACAGAATGTGTGTCCAGCCATTCTGGATCGTCTACCAGGTGTTGCTTGGCCTCGAGGATTTTCACGTGTAACCATTCGGTACCGCCGTGTGAAAGTGCATTCCGCTCCAGGCCGACTTGAATCCAGTGAATCGCCTGCTCCAAGTCGCCAGCCAATTCGTAGGCCGTACCGAGGTTTCCGGCGATCACGTATTCGCCTGGGTGCTTTTCCTCCAGTTCCACGAGAATCTGAACGGCTTCATCCGCCTTACCCAGATGCATTAGGGCGGCGGCGAAATCGGAACGCTTCTTGAAATCGTCGTCGGACTCCATTTCGACTTTGAGCCGATCGTGCAGGTCCTGCCATCGTTGTACGTCCACCTCGCTGTGGAACAGGGAATAGTGATCGGATCCAACGTGCGTGTGGCCTTCCATGTCTGTGTAATACAGATTGATACAGGCCTGAAGCTGGGGAATCGCCGTGAACAGGACAACTATAATGACCGTATGACCGCACAGACGATGAGTTAGACGCATTGTTACCACCCTATCCTTCGATGAACGCAAATATTGTTGGACCTCTTAGTCATAGATCTAGTGAAGCTTAGATTTATTCCATCCGTCCTCAACTTGCCCGCGACTTCCATGATTTGCTTATGCGGGGGCGTTGTAAGACAATCAACCGCAGACGTTTATATGCCGTCAACATGGCCGTCTTGGCACCCCATTTCAACCCCCTGCGAGCGTCCCATGGATTTTACGTCGCGGACGACGTTTTTGTCGCGGATTCCTCGGATGGACGAATTGCCACATTAAATAAAAATGGGACCGTCTTCGTATTGCAGCAGTAGGTCACGTTCGCCGAACGTGACCACACCGGCTCTACGACAGGATCGACTTTTGCGTCGTCTATTGACATTCGCCGAATCGTCTGACCTACAGCGTGATTAAGCAATCCAATCTTGAAACGGCTGTTCGTCCACATTGCGACCGCTAAGGACGACGACCACGTCGCCATCACCGTCCAAGTTGACTTTGCCCATCAACAACGCCGCTGTCGTAATCGCACCGGATGGTTCGGTCCGCAGACCGTGATGTTGGTAAAGCCACTGCATGGCTTGCAGCGTGGCAAGATCAGGAAGCGAGACGGCGTCCGCAACATACTTTTGCAAAATTGGCCAGTTGAGTTCTCCGACATCGTAAGAGAGTAAGCCGTCGCAAATACTCTCAGGCTGTTCGATTCGCACACGCTCACTGGCACTCAACGATTGGCAAAAATCGTCGGCGCCGTCCGGCTCCACGCCAGTGATTCTCGCCTGGGGAAATCGATCTCCAATCGCTACGGCGTGGCCGGCCATCAGTCCGCCGCCACTGACTTGGCAAACGAATTGTGAGATGCCGCGGCCTTGGCCCTGCAACTCGTTCGCAATCGCAAGCCCTCCCGCGCCGTTTCCAGCAATAACGTATTCGTCGTCATACGGCGATGCCTCGATCGCCGCCCGCTCGCTGGCAATCTCCTTTGTCAACCGGTCCCGTTCTCCGGTAAGGTGATCTGTAGTGATGTCGTATGTTTGGATCTCCGCGCCGAAGGAACGTGTCAAACAAAATTTTACTTTGGCCGCTGTTTCTGGCATGACAATCACGACACGCTTTCCGAACCGCATGCCGGCAAAGGCGATTCCCGAAGCAAAGTTGCCTGAAGAGTGAGCGGCGACGGGTCGATCGCCAATTCGCTCTAGGTTGTTCGACATCCAATTCAACGCGCCGAGAAGCTTGAAGGAGCCAACAGGAGTCCAACCGTAGTCCTTTAGCCAAACTCGGCGGCTAGGAGCTAATCCGAGTTCCTTTTCCAGGGCATAGGAACGGATCAGAGGAGCAGGCGATACGTGCTGGCGGACAACATGTTCGGCGTCGCGGACTTCTCGGATCGTCGTCATTGGAGGGGACATTGCTTATTCCTAAATCGGAAATACTAGAGTCAACGTTTAGGACCGGCTCGTCGAACCGGACGACGTAGTTTGGACTTGACCGCCGCGCACGACCAATGATGTCTCCCAGCAGCCACCGGCACGCTGACGTTTATAGCAGTCCATGAGGGGCGCCGCTGCATCATTGTGTGCCAGTACGGTCAGATCGGCGCAGGCCCCGGGTGATAAGGTGCCGACTTCATCGGAAAGTCCCAAGATCTTCGCAGGCCTTGCACCGACCCGAGCGAAGACCTCGTACTCGGGCATGCCGGCCGCCAGGAACTTGCTCATCGTTCGTGGCAAATCGTGCTGCGGTTCAGAGCCGACATGGCTGGCGTATTGATCGGTTGATATTGTGTCCGGATAGAAGCCATCGGCGAACGCCGCTTCGGCCACGCGAAACGAGAAACTCTTCATTCCATGGCAGGCGTCGAACAACACACCTCGTTCACGTGCCTTGCGGATTTCCGGCAACACCTGGCCTTGATCGTCGACAATGCTCCACTCACCGTCGCGAAAAAGATACGTCACAACGTCTCCCGTGCGGAGCAATTCAAGCTGTGCGGCAATTGGCCAGTCGGGTGGATTGCGCATGCCGTAGAGAAGAGGTTTGCCCGTGCGTTCGGCCACTTGCAACGCGCTTCGCACGACATGCTTAGGATCGAGCAGGCATCCGTCGCGGCTGGCATTGACGGCAATTCCCCAGATGTGGTCTCCTCCAGCAATGACGGCATGGCAGCAAGCGTCCACATCGATCCAATCGATATCTCGTAGACAAGGCCCGCCTTCCGGTTCTCCCATTTTTGAAAGATTAATCGCCAATCGGACGCGCGTGCGGCTTTCGTCGATCGTCTGACGGCGGTAGGCGCTCCAGTTTTCTGCTCCAGCGTCTCCCTGTGAAAGCACGGTTGTCACGCCCCGCGGTAGGAATTCCAGGTCGGGATCGACTCCGTATTTGGAACCGTTCTTTGCCGGATGCGCGTGCAAGTCGATGAGGCCCGGCAACAGTAACGCGTTGGGGAATTCCAGTGTCTGCCGCGACGTGCCGTCAATCTTCCCTCCAGCTGCGACGATTCGATCGCCTCGGATCGCGACCGCTCCCGGCCCGTCCAGATTTGTCTGTGTGCATACGATGCGGCCGGCCCGAATAAGGAGATCGTATTCAAACTCGCTCATCGTGGGTAACGCCTTGAGTCTAGGCTGAAGATGGCCGTTCGGTCCTCACTAGAACCAGTCATCGTAACCCGGCGCGTAAGCGAGGGCCGTTTCTTCGCTCATCACGCACCGAACCGAAATACTCGGACGGCCGTTTTTCCAAGCACTTTTGCCTGGTCGTCAGCCGAGAGATGATCAATGAACGATCGCGTTCGCTCAAATGCCTGGCTGTACGATTCGCCCTTTGCCGCGGCACTGAATCCGCCGCCACAGATCAGGCGGTCGGCACCCCAAGCGTCGGTGAGTTGGCGAATCACCGGCCGAATGTCTCTATGTGGATACGAGCGTGTCGAGGGAATGGACGATAACTTCATTACCGTATTGTCGTACCGCGCCCATCGTACGACAACCGCATGTTCCTTTGGCGTGCCTTGAAATGGTCGACCAAGGTGGTCAATGATCACTGGCGTCTTTGGGAATTCCCGAATCAATGGCTCGAAGCCAGTCGCGTACCTTGGCTCAAAGTGGAGTTGCACGGCCAGATTGTGCTCGGTGGCCATCTTCCACAGTTTTCGCAACTCAGGGCGTCCAAACGGTGGTAGTCGATCTGCGGCGTAGGCATGCACACGGACAGCCACCACATCGATTTGCCGACAAAGCTGTGGCATTTTTTCGAGTGATCCCACTCGGTCCGCAAACAACAGCAGTGTTCCTTTCAACTTGCCTTTCCCTAGCTTGCAGCAATGTTCCAGATAACGATGGTCGTCTTGGTAGGGCTCTGGATGCACGACGACTGCATAATCAACGCCAGCCGTCTCCATGCATTTCAATAGGTGTTCAGGCGTCGCTGTTTCCTCCGGTCGGTAGGGAGCACGTTCGTGGTAAGGAAACCGCCCGTCATTTTTTCCCGCGAAGCAGTGCAAGTGCATATCAACCCACGGATTGTCTGCTGGTTCGCGTCTGGCGAAAGCCGATGAGGTGGAAATCACGCTGGGCGCCAGGGCAGTTGCTTGAAGGAGTCTTCGGCGAGAGAGTTGATTTTTCATCGGACGGGATTCCGCTGGACAAGGGTCGAAATTAATATGCTACCTCGTGCACGTTTCACACCAGCCTCACCATCAGTCACAACAAATGAACCGCGTTGAGTCGCGAGAGTCAGTTCATTTTTGATTTGCGAATGCAAAAAGGCGAGTGTGTGTTCTTACGTAGATCGTTCCATCGACAACAGCGGGAGTGGCGTATGTCGGTTCGCCCATTTCGTTTGTTGCCAGGATCTTGGCCGCCGGACCCAGACTTAGAACGGTGATTCGCCCAGCGCCGGAAATCGTAAATAACTTTCCGTCAGCAATGATGGGTGAAGAATAGTGTGTGCCGCTTCCACTCGTACGCATCCGGTAAATGCTCTTTCCCGTCTTTAGTTCCAAACAGGTGAGAACGCCACCATTTTTGACAAAGTAGACGAGGCCATTGTGGTACAGAGGGGACGGGACTTCGGGAATGCTCTTGCTCTCGAGTCTGCGGATTTGCTTAGGTAGCAGCATTCCGTTGCTATCGATATTGATCGCCAGAATGCCGTGGGCGACGATTCGCGACCTTCGTGCGTCACGCGCCTCGCGCAGAGCTCTCCACTCGCCGGCACTGATCTCGCCATTCTTGTTCGTGTCGACTTGCCCGAATCGCAATGGAGCACCGTTTTGCGGAGCTTCAGTGCCTTCGGAGCGATGGAAGACCATCAATCGTGGTAACTCGTCGCGACTAATCAGTTGGTCACCGTCCTTGTCGTGTTCGTTAATCAGCTTGTCGAAGGCAGAAAATGTGGGGACGAGCGACGATTCGCCCGTTTGATTCCAAGTGGCGACGACGACTTCACCAGCGGCCAAGACGGGGGTGCTTGTCGCGGTCGTCGCACACGCGACTTTCCATACTCGTTTGCCCGTTGAGACGTCAAAGGCTTGAATTGCGCCGGCGGAGTGGACGATCAGCTTATTCTCGGCAACCACCGGACAAGACGTGCATGCCATGCTCGTTGTAAATCGTTCCGTCTGAGGAACCTTCCAGAGTTCTTTGCCCGTATGCTTGTCGACCGCCAAAAGGAAATGATCGACGTAGTTGCCGCGGTAGAGGATCACTCGATCGCCAACGATTATCGGAGAGGTTGCGTTGCCAGCATAGGACTTGGTCAAAGGCATCTTCAGGTCCCACAGCTTTTCGCCGTCCGTATCAAAACAGATCAGTCCATACGAACCAAAATAGGCAACCACGCGCTCTCCATCAGAAGCCGGCGTGCTGCTGGCTGGATTAAATGAAGGATGGCCTTTCTCGATCGCGTCAACCGGCACGTCGCGACGCCAGCGAATTTTACCGTCGAGTCGCTGGATACAAACGACAGCCAGTTTTCTTGTCTCGCGGTCAAATGTGGGCAAGAATATCGAGGATCCGGCTATGCAGGGTGATGAATGGCCCGAGCGAAGTGGAATACTCCAGAGTTCGTTCACGCCGGGACCAAATTCCGTCGGAACCGGCTTGCCCTTGTAAATCCCGTCGCTGTTGGGGCCACGAAACTGTGGCCAATCCGCCGACACGATGCCGGGTGTCAAGAAAACGACAGCGACTGAAATGAGCAGAGTTATTCGTCGCATGGAGATGATCATGAAATTATTTTTTTTCGCTTGTGAAAAAAGTTGGTGTGACGTCCAATCACTCGTGCCGCAACGCCTCGATGGGGTTCATTCGAGCCGCGCGTAGCGCAGGGTAGATTCCGAAAATGACCCCGACTGCGACCGAGATACCGAAGGCGAGCGGGAGTGACCAGGGAACGATTTGCGGCGTTACCGCTTTCACCGACGCCGGAAGATTATTCATCGCGTCGGGTATCGTGTTTTGCAGAATCTCTCGCAGCCAGTTGATCATCCAAGGGCAGGTTAAGCCTCCCAGAATGCCGATAACACCCCCGACGGTTGAAAGAACGACCGTTTCAGTCAGGAACTGTCGCGTGATGTCCGCTCGGCGGGCACCAAGTGCTCGTCGAATACCGATCTCGCGAGTTCGTTCGGTGACCGTTGCCAGCATGATATTCATGATCCCAATCCCCCCGACGATGAGAGTGACTGCGGCGATCATGCCCATGAAGACCATGAACATCAAACGTGTCGTGCGGGCCTGTTCGAGCAATTCCAAAGGCACCACAATCGCGTAGTCTTCCTTGGAGTGAAGCTTTTTCATCGTCCGCGAAATTGCATCTGCCGTGGCCCGTACGTCGTTTGTCGAGTTGACCTGAAAAGTAATCTGACTTAACTGGATCTCTTCGCCAGTGCGCTGACCGGCACGCATGAAAAGGACTCGGTCCCCGATACGCTGCCAGAAAGTGGTCACAGGAATGTAGATATCATTGGCAAAGTCCTGGGCGGCCAGTGAACCGCCGATGCCGGCCATCGGAGTTCGAGATTTCATGACACCGATGACCACGTACGGTAGCTCGCGGATGCGGATCGCCTTTCCGATCGGGTTGTCGACTGGAAAGAACTGCTTGGCTGCTTCAGCGGCAAGAACACAGACGTTCGCTCGATTTTCGACGTGAGCGTCGGAAAGGAATTGCCCCGTGTCGATCGTCAGCTTCATTACCTCGGCGTATTCTGGAGTGCAGGCGACCAAATGGCTGTCAATCGACACCGGACCAAAGTGCGCCTCTCGATACGCTTCACGAATTCGGAGTGCATCGGTGACCGTCGGGATTTGCATCAGTGCTTCAACGTCACTTCGAAGGATGCCATATTGCACCCAGAAAGTCGTGTCCGATGTGTCTTCGACTGGAAGCCGGGAACGCAGAATGATATTAGTGGCGCCTAATTCTTCGATTTGCCGTTGGGCTTCACGGCTGATCCCCTCACTGATCGCCAACAACCAGACAACGCTGGCCACGCCAATAAAGATACCCAACACCGTCAGCATCGACCGCATCGGATGTAGGGCCAGCGTTTTTACCGCCAGCATCCAAATTTGTAGGTGCGAGTGCATTAGGAGGTGGGCGCTTTGCCGGCTGCGCCGGAGATAGCAGACTTGATCAAGCCATTCTTGGGCTTCTTGTCAGTCGCGAATTCGGTCGGCACATCTGGCAATTCCGACCGCTTGATAAACCGAAATGGCGTCAATGTCACCTGGTCGCCCTTGGTCAAGCCACGCTTGACGATGATGTGCGTGTTGTTGTGCGTGCCGATTTGAATGATCTGCGGATGCCATTCGGACCTTTTTCGGACAAGACAATAATGACCGTTACCGTGTTCGACGACGGCGGCAAGCGGAACTTGCAACACGTCGGTCTGCTCCTGGAATATGATTTTGACTTTGGCGCGGAGACCAGGCCGTATCGTCGGCGGTGGATCAATGATCGTTATCACTGCACCGTACTCTAGTGGCGAACCGTGCCATCGCATGGGAAATGGATACGGGGCGACTTTCTCCACGATGCCCTTGAGAGGGTGATCTGGGTCGGCGTCGAGCTCGATTTCCGCCTCTTGACCCGGCTTGATGTGATTGACGTGTGACTCGTTGATCTTCACATCAACCTGCATGTTCTCGAGGTCGGGGAGTCGCACGACGATTTGATTCTCGCGAATCATGGTCCCTTCTTCGATCACTTCGGGCGATTCGCCGCCATCACGCTCGTTGGCATGGACGATTTGTCCGGCGGCGGGAGCGGTGACGAGGCAATGTGCAATCTGTTCCGCAATATCCGACAACCTTTGAGTACTCAGATCG
Organism: Planctomycetaceae bacterium; assembly: GCA_012959465.1. Lineage (GTDB taxonomy): Bacteria > Planctomycetota > Planctomycetia > Pirellulales > Pirellulaceae > UWMA-0346. The sequence continues at coordinate 4,474 of DUDC01000194.1, read as the reverse complement.
AGTGTGAACTGAGCGGCCTCGCCAATCGCTTTCTGTTTGTCAATTTCCGCCCCGTATTCGCCAAGCGTTTTTTCACGAGTAAAGTCGCGATAAACCATGAGCCTTCGATTTGCAGCGGCCACATCCTTCGTCGCTTTCTTGACGTTGAATTCGTGGGAATCCAGTTGGACCGTCGTGATAAATCCGTGGGCCGCCAATCGCTCGCTGTGAAGCAACGAAGCCTTGCTGCGTTGAAATTCCTCTTCGGCAAGGAAAACGGCGCCTTCCAGCAACTCAAGCTCCAATTGGTAGAGCCCCTCGTCAAACTCGAGAAGCGTTCTTTTCGCATTTTCTAAATTGCTCTTCGCTTGAATTAATTGCGCTTTGTCGTTCGCGACGACAATCTTCTGCGCCAACAGTTCTTGTTGTAGGACGGAATCATCGAACTGCACAAGGAAGTCGCCCGGTTCGACCTGCGTTCCCTCTTCACAGATTTTCAGGATCGATGCGCCTGGTGAGCCACGAGACTTGACACGGCAACGCACCTCGACATTGCTGCTACTTGCCACGTCGCCCGGTTCGGTTACGAAGGCCTTAAAATCGCCCAGCTCAACGCTGTGTAGCAAAACGGTATCGTTGGCATTCGTTTGGCTCTGTGCACGCACGACAAGCATGATGATGCCGATGACGCCAAAAGCACAAACGAGAACAGCCACAAAGGTCAATGCGGTGCGGCCAGATCGGTTCGCGAGACGATCTTTCATGTTGCTCTTGGCAATTTGAATGCGGGCGTGGCGGGTTAAGAGGCGAGACCAAACGGGTTCAGGTGTGCGATTTTATTATACTGAGGATCGATCTATAAAACACTGCGGTTTTGCTCTCTTGCGTCTTGTTCGGGCGCACTTGCTGGCATCATATTAACGTCGCCGCCGATAGGATCCTGACATTAAAGACTAAAAAAGGGTACTTTCGCGGTAGGTCACGTTCGCCGAAAGTGACCAGACTCGCCGTTTGAGGTAACGGACAACCCCTGTTACGCGGTGCCGGTGCCCCGTGTTGCTTGACGAGAGACGGTAAGGCGGGTAGCGTCAGGAGCGAAATCGAATGTTAGGGTGGGAGACTTTGCCAGCGTCAAGAAGCGATTCACTAGGACCTTCGCGGGGGCCAAATCATGTTTCGTACTGCCGTAATGGTCGGGTTGCTAATCTCTGCGGCTCCTTCCTTTGGTTGGGAACCACTTAGCGATCGAGTTCAACTGAACCGCGGTTATTGCCTGCTCGTCGGCGAGACATCCGCGGATCGGGTCGTAGATCTTGCCAACTCGACCGACCTGACCATCGTCGTTCAGTGTTTCGACATGGTGGACGTCCGCCGAATTCAGAACCAGTTAGACCAGCAACGGACGCCGGTCGGTCGAGTCTACGTGAGTCTGGTGGAGGATGGGCACCTTTGTCTGGCTGACAATCTTGCCAGCGTTGTCGTGGTGTCGCCCGGACCAAGTGTCGCGCGGCGGGAACTGCACCGCGTCCTCCGTCCGCGAGGGCGACTGATTGAAGCAGACCAGGTCACCATCAAACCCGTGCCCAATGGTACGGGTGAGTGGACACATCCCTATCAAGACGATGCCAACAACCCGCTTGCCAAGGACGCAATTGCCCAGGCTCCCTATCTGACGAAGTTCCTTGCTGTGCCATACTATGGGCCGATGCCAGCGATCACGGTCTCGGCAGGCGGTCGATTGTTCAAGGCTTTCGGCCATCTGGCATTTAAGGAGCGCGAGTGGCCGATGTTGGGCAAGCTCGTCGCGATCGATGCCTACAGCGGCGTGACACTCTGGCAGCGAGAGATGGAACCGGGATTCATGATCCATCGCAACACGATCGTGGCTACCGCTGACACGCTTTATTTGGCCGATCACGTTTCGTGCAAACTCATCGACACAACGACCGGTGAGATCAAAGACGAAATTGTCGTTCCCAAAGGGTTGTCTGACGGTCCCGTCTGGAAGTGGATGACGATCAGGGATGGAGTGCTTTATGCTCTTGTTGGCGAGGAAGAAACATTGCACACAGTCCATCGTGGCGACCGAACGGAACGTGGCTGGCCGTGGACAACAGTAAAGTCGACTTACGGTCAGCACCAAAAATCCTGGGGGTTCGGTCGCACGCTTCTCGCACTCGACCTTGAGTCTCGTGAGGTCATTTGGTCAAAGCGGGAGACGCACGCCATCGATAGCCGCGCCGTTTGCATGTCTGGCCAGCGGATCATTATTTTCAGTCATGGGAAGTACCTGGCTGCAGTTGATTCGAAAACGGGAAACGACATCTGGCGAACCGATGATTCGACCGTTCTCGACGCAGTGGGCGAACACGATCCAGCCGATAATCCGCGTTTGGGGTACTCGACGAGCGCCTATATGAAGGCCTCCGAAAAGGCGGTGTTTTTTGCCGGCCCGCAACGTAACAAACTGGCCGTGATCTCGGCTGCAAACGGCGATCTGCTCTGGACGTATGACGATGGCAATATGCAACTGATCATTCGCAACGATGGTCTGTACGCGATGGGTAGGATGCAGACGAGCAAGAAATTCGATCCCATGACCGGTGAGATCCTTGCGGACCTACAGTGCTTTCGCGGGAACTGTACACGTGCGACCGGAACCGTCGACAGTATTTTCACTCGAGGCTATCGCCATACGGGAACGATGCGATTTGACGTGGAGTCAAAGACACCACAACGGATTCCTTCTATGAGACCGGCCTGCCAGGATGGCGTAATTGCCGCAAATGGTCAGCTTTACTGGGGGCCTTGGATGTGCGACTGCAATCACTCTCTGGTGGGAGTGATCAGTTTGGCACCAGCCGGCGAGTTTGATTTCGATGTCACAGTTACGGATGACGCTAACTTGCGGACGGACCGTCTCGGCACTCGGATCCAAAAGTTGAAGATTGACGACCGCGATTGGCCCACGTATCGCGCTGATAATCAGCGATCGTCATCAGCGGCTGTCGAGATTCCGCAGGAGGTTGATGTCGCCTGGCATTATCGGGCACACAAAGACGTGCGGACCACACCGGCAACAGCCGTTGGCGATCTTGTGTTTATTGCCGGGACCGATGGAATGATCCGAGCACTCGAGGCGAAGACCGGCAAGGTCCGCTGGAGTTTTGCCACCGACGGTCAAGTGTTCTATCCGCCGACGTTTGCCGATGGGCGCCTTTTGACCGGTTCCGCCGACGGCTGGATCTATGCGTTGGAAGCGGCGACAGGCGAATCGCTCTGGCGTTTCCGGGCGGCGCCAGTCGAACGACGCATACCAGTCTACGGCCACCTTTCGTCGACATGGCCGGTTGCCAGTGGTGTGTTGGTTGAAGATGGAGTGGCCTATGCGGCGGCAGGCATCGCGTGCCACGACGGCACCTATGTCTATGCGCTCAACGCAGAGACCGGACGGATCACCTGGCAGAATACTGAGTCGGACAATCTTGTTGGCGGCGATGAAGTCACTGGAATCAGTGTTCAGGGACACTTGTTGCTCGATCGTGGTCGACTTTTCATGGCCGGGGGCAACGTCGTATCGCCTGCCATTTACAATGCCAAAACTGGCGATTGTTTGAATAAGCTCGACGACAAGGTATCCGAGTCCCTCGACACACACTGGCAGATGCAACGGTCTTCACGCGGCAGCGAGTTGTTTCTGCAGGGGGAGACAGTGTTGACTGGTGGCCGAATGCTCTATTCCGAGAAACGCGATGGTATCCCCTCACGGTACCAGGGTAACTATGTCATGTTGGCTTCTGGACATGGACTGCTGATTCGTGGCAATGGGAAGACGATCGAGAGAGTCGTTGCAGGCGAGACGGACTCTGTGAAAAGGATCGTCTGGAAGCGTAACTGGTTTACTTCGCTGGACGCCATGGTCATCGCGAAGAACTCGATTGTTGTCGCTGGCCAGATGGAGGACACGGCTCAGGACCGAAAAGTCGTGCCAGCGATCCTCGCGCTCGACCCGATCGACGGTAGCGTTCAGTGGGCACATCGCCTGCCGGAACGTGTTGTCAGTTGGGGTTTGGCCGTCAACCGGTCGGGCCACGTGCTGGTGTCCATGGCCAATGGCGATGTCGCGTGTCTAGAAGGTAAGTGACCTCTCCACCGGCCCTGTGCCGGTGGATCGTGGGTTTGGTAACTACCTATCGCTCAGCACGACATTAATTGTCGGATTTTCGAATGGACCCGTTCCGCAGCAATCCGGGACTGCGATCGGCCGGATCGTCTTCCAACCATCGGGCGGAGGAACGCGCAGTCAGGTGAATTGCGGCTGCTTTCGGTTGCTGTTTAGATAGTTCGACGTTGACCATCACTGACAACAGCAGAACGAGAGGGTAGGCCAGAAAGAAAAATGCGCCCAATGCTAGGAGGGTTACACGCATGACGCTCTCCAAAAAGACGGCTATCGTTGTGGTCGAGATCCGTCTCGGGAGCTGGGCATCCTCAA
>DUDC01000193.1 GCA_012959465.1 Planctomycetaceae bacterium | reverse complement strand
TCTGGATGCACCACGATCCGTCCGATGTGCTCACTGTTCGGCAAGCCCACTTTGGAAAAGCTGTTTCCACCGTCGGTTGACTTATAGAGTCCATCGCCATAGCCGACACTTCGTTGTGAGTTGTTCTCACCCGTCCCGACCCAGATCGTAAATCGATCCGTTGGATCGATGGTGACACAGCCAATCGAATACGATCCCTGGTTGTCAAAAATAGGTCGCCAAGTGACGCCGGCGTTTTCCGTCTTCCAGACGCCGCCCACCGTGGCGAGGTACCAAGTGCTTCGGCGGACAGGATCCACGGCAATATCGAGAATACGCCCCGACATGAGCGCCGGGCCAATGCTGCGGAACTTTAGCGCCGATACGAGACCTGAGTTAACGCCGGGCGACGGGTCAAACGGTTTGTTCGTATCCGAATCCTGGGCGACCAACAATGCGGTAAAAAACCATGCCGGTAGAACAACAGAAAGGGCGATCCAGAAGCGGCGATACATGGGACTCTCCGAGGCATACCAAAGGGTGTTTTACGCTCTATAGTCTAATCCAACGATATCGCCCCGGCGCGGAAGAACCGTCAGCCAGGCGCCGTCCACCGCTGGACTCCCTCGCTTACGCTTCGGGTTCCGAGAAACTACGAAATATCTCGTTGACAACGTACGTGATAATTCGTATGTTGCTGCCCGGATCCGGGGCTAGAAGAGCGGTCGCCAACTCGCCACCAGCGGCGCTATTCACGATGGAGTGGATCGGCACTTGCGCCATTCACCGGACGCCGCTCCCGACCGAAAGAGCATGGCCGTAGCGTGTGCCAACAACTCTGTCTTGATCTGCGATGTGACGAAATTCACCCGTGAATGAAACGCTTTACCGTCATGTGTGCACTGGCTCTGCCAGTGTTTGAGCCGAACGCGCTAGCATCGGTGTTGCGTTTACATCAAGTGTTGTTGTCAGATGATGTAAAAATGTGGGGCACTGGCTCTGCCAGTGTTTGATTCGAAATAAAAATAGCGAATCACCGCAGTTCAAGAACCGTCAGCACGGGTCGGTGATCCGAGGCGATCAACTCGGCGATGACCTCCGAGTGAAGGACGCGAAACGAGGCCGCGGGCCGATAGAAAACGTAATCGATTCGGGATTTCGGATCCGTGGAAGGCGCCGTCGGCGGTGGCGGGTCATTGGATGTATTTGACCAGCGTTTTAACAACTCGTCGATCGGCTTGGCGTCTGGTACGGCGTTCATATCACCAGCGAGAATTGTCGGCACTTTATCGTCTTGTCCGAAAAGCTCATTGATTGCTCGGGCCTCGGCCAGCCGATCCTCTGGCACGTTGTGCTGAAAGTGAGTGCTGACAAATCGCACCGCCAACCCTTCGTCTACTCGAACCGTAACCGCAATTGAGCCGCGGGGATACGTGACGCGCTGGGGAGTGCTCTCGGTGTACGGGAGCGGTTGGATCACGACATCCAGGATCGGTAACCGTGTCAGGACCGCATTTCCGAACAATCCGCCCTCGTAATGCTGCGTCGGCCCAAATCGCACGGCCATGTCTGTCAATTCAGCCAGGCGACGCGCCTGGTGCACGCGACCCGACCTTTTCACACCGACGTCTACCTCTTGCAGCGCGACAAGATCAGGCTTCGCCTTGTTGATCACGGCGGCGAGCCGTTCCACGTCGTAACGACCGTCGGTGCCTTGCCCGTAGTGAATGTTGTAACACAAGACGCGCAAACGCAACGGTTCGTCAGCATTGACCACCCCGTGGGCGAACAGCAGTGAAACGGTGAGCACCAATCGCAGTGTGAACGCCATTCGTTTTCTTCCAAGATAGTGGTCAATCAGTGACCGCTTGTTCGATCGTGGTTCAAAACACTGGCAAAGCCAGTGCCACACATTGTATGTATAAAAATGTATGTATAAAAATCTAGAACAGTGCGTCAATCGGCCGACCTTGGCTGGCTGGTTGCGTGAACCCGTCGGGGCTGAGTCGAGAGGCCGGATCAATGCCGAGGGCCCGAAAGAGGGTTGCGTTGAAGTCCTCCGGGGAGACCGGGTTGCTCTTTACGTACGCCGCATGTTCATCCGACTCACCATAGACGGCGCCGCCGCGAATCCCAGCCCCAGCGATCATCGACGAGTAACAATTCGGCCAATGGTCACGACCGATCGCTTTGGCTCCTCGGCTGATCCTCGGTGTCCGCCCAAACTCTCCCACCAATACGACCAGTGTCGAGTCGAGCAGACCTCGATCCTTCAAGTCTTCCAACAGAGTGGCAACCGCTTGATCGGCTCTGGGCAGTGCCCAGCCGAGTCCATTCCAACCATCGTCGAAAATTCCGATTCCCGCGTTACCATGCATGTCCCAAGTCTCGACACTCGTGAACTTTTCATTCGGTGCGAGCCCAGTCCATGCCACGACATTGACCAGTCGAACCCCGGCCTCGACCAGCCGCCGGGCGAGAAGGAGGTTCTGACCAAGCGGGTTCCGACCGTAGCGATCTCGCAACGCGTCAGGTTCTCGCTGTACATCAAAGGCACGCCTCGCTTCGTTGCCCATCAACAATCCAAACGACTGATCTTGATAGATACTGGTCGACTTACCGATGGCTGTGTCGCCCAAATAGGCACGTGAGTTCTGCAATCGCCCGAGCAAGTCGCGACGGCCGGTCAAACGGGCGACGGAGGTGTCCTCTGCCACGTCGAACGAACGCACTCTGAAATCTGGGTTGGCCGGATTATCATCGTACCGCTCACCGATCACCATCGGAGCAAAACGCATCCCGAGGTGGCCGCCAGTCGTGTAGGCCGACTCCGGCGGCATCGCCCCACCGCCAAACTTTTGCAACCAGACGTGAGGTGGTACGTTGGCTTTGGTGGGACGGAGTCGGGTCACGATGGCACCAAATGAAGGTGAATCCCGAGCTGGCTGTGAGGAGCCGGCCAACAACATCTGATTGGCCTGTGGGTGAGCCGACTGTTTGTGTGACTGCGATCGGATCACTGCGTATTCACTCGATAGTCGCGCCAGATTCGGCATCAACTCGCAGACGCGAAAACCGGGCGTCGCCGTCGCGATCGATCGATACGGACCGCGTATCTCGACCGGTCCCTCGGGCTTCATATCCCAGGAGTCGAGTTGACTGAGCCCACCGTATTGAAAGATGAAGATGCACGACTTCTGACTTTGACCTCGGTTCGCGTCAAGTGAATCCGAGAGCAACAAATCGGGTAGCGATAGCCCCAACAGACCGACGCCGCCCGCCTGAACCATTCGGCGCCGCGTTATCCGGCGATGGAGTACGGATGGGTCGGACAACGTATTGCTCCGTGGGCCAGAATCGTTTTCCGCCGTCAGCCACTGGCGTCCAGTTTCTCTGACGAAGGTGCCAGTCGCCACGCAGCACTCAACGTAACCGTTAGGCGACGAAAATCAACACTGTTTCGAACTAGGGATGTCCGGGGCCCAAAGGACTTCTTGAGATTTACCCAAGAGGACCATGACGCTTTTCAGACCAGCCAGAGGCGTCAGGTCGGATACAAGCGTTCTCTCGAGTCGAAGCGTCTGCAGGTTCTTCAGCCCGGCTGGCGGCTTGAGGTCCGACACAAATGAGCTAGCGTCGGGTCTTGTCCGTTGGTCGTGTGAATCCGAAACCCGAGGCTAGCGCCTTCGGCTCACGAGAACCAGAACGGCTAGTTGGTGACGTTGTCCGGCCAGGTTAAACTGGGTAAAGAAATCTCACTCAAGGGATCGCTTCAGCCGCCCGGAATCACCAATGAGAAACATAACGACTCTATTTATTGTCATGCTCTCGTGCGTTGGTGCATCGGCCGAGGTACGTGTACCTCGACTGTTTAGCGACAACATGATTCTCCAACAGCGGTGCAGCAATGCGATTTGGGGATTTGCGACAGCCGGCGAAAAAATAACTGTACGAGCCAGCTGGGGAGCCGAGACCACCGCAGTCGCCGATTCACTTGGCGACTGGGCAGTGATGCTGAAGACTCCCAGTCACGGCATGGGCCACACTCTTACGATTCGCGGCGACAATACGATTCGAATTGAAAACGTTGCCGTAGGCGAAGTCTGGCTCTGCGCCGGCCAATCCAATATGGGCTGGGCGCTGGCGAACACATTTGGCGGAGAAGAGGAAGCTGCCACGGCAGACGCCCCAAACTTCCGTATTTTCAAATCTCAACGCGAACACTGGCACGAACCGCTGAAAGAGTCGCGAGACTTGTTGGCCGAGTGGTCCGCGTGTTCGCCCGAATCGGCGGTGGCGACATCCGCCGTGTCTTACTACTTCGGAAAAACGCTACACACCGCCCTCGACGTTCCCATCGGCATCATTGTTCAAGCGTATGCGGGAACTCCGATCGAAGGCTGGATGCCGAAAGAGATTCAGGCCGACGATCCGAGAACTATTGCCGAGATCGAGAAAATCGAACAGAGGTCCCGCCGTTTTTCTAAAGCCGACGCACTAGCGACGTTTGCCGTGGAACTCACGGAGTACGAAGCAAAAATCGCTGCCGGTGAGACCATGAAGAACGCGTTTCGAAAACTTCAGCCACCGTTCATTACGAAGCCCGCCAATCTGGGGCATCAGGTTCCGTCGCATATCTACAATGCGATGATCCATCCAGTCTGTCCCTACGGCATTCGCGGTGCGATTTGGTACCAGGGTGAGCGGAACTCGAAAAACGTGCCGCAAGCGCTGCACTATCGCCATCAGCTGGCGAAATTGATCAGTTTTTATCGTTCCTCTTGGCACGATCTCTCCAATGGCAACGTGGCGAGTGACTTTCCGTTTTACTTCACGCAACTTCCCAGCTGGAATCCAGCCCAGCAAAAACCAATCGAAGACATTGAAGCACCTTGGGTGGTCAACAGGGAGATGATGCGGTTGGTGTCATTGGATGTGCCCAATACGGGCATGGCGGTCTCAATCGACACGGGTGACGCGATCGCCTTGCATCCGCGGAACAAGAAGCCGATCGGCCTTCGCCACGCCTATTTGGCGCTAGGACGGACGTACGGAAAAGAGATCGTCGATCAAGGCCCTCGTTACAGAAAACAGACCATCAAGGGAAATCGGATTTTCCTACACTTCGACTCGATTGGCGGAGGGTTGATGGGGGCAACGGAGGGCAAGCTGAATTCCTTCGCCATCGCCGGCGAGGACCGGGTGTGGCAATGGGCCGAAGCGACGATCGATGTTGGCGCAGTGGTCCTTTCCTCGCCGCTCGTTGAGCGACCCATCGCGGTTCGCTATGCCTGGGCCATGAATCCTTCGCAGCGCAATTTGCTGTACAACAAAGAGGGCCTGCCAGCATCACCGTTTCGGACAGACAACTGGCCACTCTTCGATGTGGAACACGACGACATCATCGAAGTAAACAAGCCGAAAAAACCGGATGGCTATCAACCAACCGACTGGAAACGACCGGCGATGACAGCAACTCGGCTGTAGACACCTACACGTCTCGCCAGGCAGACGCGACCCAAGGAATGTCCACGTCCGTGTCGATTCTCAACCGCAACGTTAGCTGCGCCGAATGATGCCGTAGGTGTCGAATGTTCGTGACGTGCAATTCGGCTCTGGAGAAATTCCGCCGCCGGAATCCGCACGGTGACACCAGCCGCTCCTCCGTCTCTGCGGCAATGACCTGCGACGCCTTTGTACGACAGTGGTCCAGGTATCGAGTGATGAACGGTTTGTCGTACATCAACTCTTGTTTACGGTCTTCGAGTTCTTCAAAAGTGCGGAAAATATGTGCGTTGCCGCGATGAAACGTCTGCTGCCGAAATGATTCTTCATCCAGCTCAAGATGATAATCCGCAAAAAACTAATGGGTGGAACGCCACCTGACAGAACGCCAGGTTTGCAATCGGTTCATTCCATTTCGACTCAGGACATCTGTCAACGCATGTGTTCATGGCACAGAAGGTCGCCGCAAACTGATTCGTGATGAGTTCCTTAAAGGCGTTGAGCATTTCCGGCGTTCCTTATGAGGACCCCGACGCATCGCAGTGCGATCGAATCAAGATTCAACAAGTGAATAGAGCCCGCCCCCATCGTGTTTCAGTCGCCCCTGTTTCGCCAGTTCCTGCCAGACGACTCTGGGAAACTGATTCGGCGGTGTAATGGCCACGACACTGGACCTCTGGCCGGATGATGTCGGGCCGTAGCCCATTCGCGATTCGTCATCTAATCGCATCAGTTTGATGCGTTTACGAAATGCCTTCATGGCCAATCGGAGTTCCTCTTTCGACGGTGGTTCCGGAGTGGACGCGGCTTCCGAATCGACCATGGTGGGCTCCTTTTTTGGATCTCGAATGTAGGGAGTTGGCTCGCTGTTAACCAATCCAATTCCTGAAGCTACCCTGCAGCCGATCGCACGTCCAGTCTCCTTGCCTCCTCTCCTTGTTTCGTCCTCTTCGTGCATCCAGGCCTTGTCAACTCGTACGTTGTACCGATTGCGAAAAGTTTACTACTCTCTGGCGGCATCCTTCCTCCGGTTTTGCTTTCGACGGATTGCATTTCGACTGCAAATCCGTAAGCTGGCTTTCAGCAAGTATCCACATACCGTTGATCTCAACCACTCGAAATCAACTCCCCCCTGCCCTACTCGATTCTTTGCTCCCTTGCAAGATGCACTAGAATCTCAAGGAATGGAAATCCTCTCGGAGCCTTTATATGTTTGTAAAAGTTGAACGTGATTACGAAACAATGTCTCAACGCGGGGCGCGCATCGTTGCCGACCTGGTGAAACAAAAATCCGATGCCGTTCTCGGTCTTGCCACTGGTTCAACGCCGGTAGGTCTGTATGAGAATCTGATCCGCATCGCCAAGGATGAGAACATCGACTTCAGCGGAATCACTACGTTCAACCTCGATGAATACGAGGGACTGCCTGCATCGCATCCCGAAAGCTACCATACCTTCATGCAGGTCAATCTGTTCGACGGTCTGGGCCTTTCCGAACAGCAGACAAATCTTCTCAGCGGCATGGATATAGATCCAGTCGCCCAGTGTGCTGATTTTGAGATGATGATCCGTCGAGCGGGAGGAATCGATCTCCAGATCCTCGGCATCGGTGGCGATGGACACATTGCCTTCTGCGAACCGGGTTCGTCACTAGCAGGCAGGACCAGCCTTGTGGCCCTACACCCAAAAACAATCGCTGACAACACTCGGTTCTTTGACAAGAAGGAAGATGTGCCCCGGAAGGCACTGACGATGGGAGTCGGCACAATCTTGGAGGCGCGGTCCTGCTTGATCCTGGCCGCGGGCGATGCCAAGTCCGAAGTCTGGGCCCAGATGATCGAAGGTCCGGTCACGTCACAGGTCACGGCGTCTGCGTTGCAACTCCATCCGTGGGCGATTGCCATCTCCGATAGAGACGCCGCTGCGAAACTGAAGAACCTCGACTTTTATCAGCACATCGACGGCGAGTTGGCGGACCAGCCCGAGTTGCCGCTGTGGGTATTTCAACCGGAATTGGACCAGCGCCGAAACTCGATGCCAACGGCCTGAACAAGAACCAATTCGCACGGTTCCGCAAGCGATTTCGGATGTACGGTTCTTCGAACGATTAAACGACACGGTCGCATTGTGAAAACTGAGATGTGACTGAAGAGTAACACCCAGTTCTAAGGTTAGGAAAGACGGTACCAGATGCGCCTGATTCTGTTCGATCGCTTGGCTGATTCGCGTTCCCAGTTCTATCCGTTAGTCCTGAGTCGCCCGATTTGGGAGCTGCGTTGCGGGATCACCTCATTGGCTGAAAAACTCATTGCAAAAACGGGTGCAATGGAAACGGCCTGTTTTGTTCCGCCTTACATGGCTGATGCGTATCGAGAACAATCGCAATGGCAGGTCAATGACCCGGCCAGCTTGACGGGCGACGACCTGCTGCTTCTGAATCCCCGCCTAAAGGCAGACGACTTCGATATCGAATCGGTAGGATCTGCACTCATTTCCTTCAACGAATCGGGCGATTGCCTGTTCGTGCGAATACCGAAGGAGAAGTTGGATCATCTAAATACCGAATCGATCGATGCGCTGATCGAGTCGGCCAGAGAGGCCCTACCGGCGGCCGACAAGAGCCCGGCAACGTGGGATTACACCTGGGAACTAGTCCTCGCCAACGCGGATCAGATTACGAGCGATTTTGCCGCGGCCGGCAGGTCTGGAATCCATTCCGACTCGATCGAAGATCCGTTCGTCGTCCGCGGCAACAAGGATGATGTCTATATTGGTGCCGGGACCTGCATTCACCCGATGGTGGTCATCGACGCCGAGCACGGTCCCGTCTTTATTGATGAAGAGGTCGAGATTCACCCATTCTCGCGAGTCGAGGGGCCCTGTTACATCGGTAAAAAATCGATCCTGTTAGGCGCCAAGTGCCGTGAGGGAAACTCGATCGGCCCGGTATGTCGGATCGGCGGTGAAGTCGAAGAGTCGATCATCCAGGGTTATTCGAACAAGTACCACGATGGTTTCCTCGGCCATGCCTATGTCGGGGAGTGGGTCAATCTCGGTGCTTTGACGACCAACAGTGACCTAAAGAACGACTACTCAAATGTTTCCGTGACGCTCGACGGTCGAACTCCGATCGACACCGGCTCGACCAAAGTTGGAGCCTTGATTGGCGATCACACGAAAACCTCGATTGGAACGCTGTTCAACACAGGTGCGTATGTGGGTGCAATGGCAGTGATTGCCGCGACGGGCAAGCCCTTACCAAAGTTCATTCCCTCGTTCGCGTGGTTCCTGGAAGGTGTGGTGACCAAGGGCTTCGGCAAAAAGAAGCTCTTCGAAACGGCTGCCACCGTCGTCAGCCGCCGCGGTCGGGAATGGTCCGCCGCGCAGGTTTCCATGTGGGAAGAGATTTTCAAGATTACAGCGTCGCCACGTCTCGAGGCTGTTAAACAAGGCCGACGGGCCATGCGTGCTAAGTATTCCTAGTTTCAAAAGAGGAAAACAAAGAGGAGATCTTTGAATGGCAACTGTAGATGAAAGAGTCGTGGCAGTGACTGCCCGCGTACTAAAAATTGAGACCAGCGAAATCAAACCACAGGATGACTTTACTGCCGACCTCGGCGCCGAAAGTGTACAGTCCATCGAACTGGTCGCGATGTTCGAGGAGGAATTCGGAATCGAAATGGAGGAAGATGCCGCCCTGGCCGTTTCAACTGTCGGAAGTGCCGTGGAGTACATTACAGAGGTCTGTAAAGAGCAGGGTGTGGAAGTTTAGAACTGACGGCGTCAATCTGGTATCATGGCGTTTTGTAGTCAGAAAATGTAATTCGGGATCGTGAACCCGACCAACAGGAGCCGATTATGTCGACCATCAAAGCCCGTACAGATCACCCCTTGGTTGACACAACCGAACCGAATCTCCTCGAGCAAACATTCGATTACAACCTGCCTCCGAAGATTGTCTTCGACGGCCCGATCATCGAACATATCGATGGCAAGCCTGTCGAGTTTGATCCGGTCGCGGCGGTGCAGCGTGACATCTTCATTACCGACACCACCTTCCGCGACGGCCAGCAGGCTCGGCCTCCCTACACGGTCGAACAGATGGTCCATCTGTATGATCTACTAGCAAAACTGGGTGGCCCTAACGGCATCATTCGCCAAACCGAATTCTTTCTGTACACCAAGAACGACCGCGAAACGCTAGATCGCTGTCGCGAATTGGGACACCAGTTTCCGGAATGTACCGGTTGGATCCGCGCCGTCAAGGGTGACTTTCGCCTGGTGAAGGAAGCTGGTCTGAAAGAAACTGGCATGCTCACCAGTTCCTCCGATTACCACATTTTCAACAAACTTAAATTCAAGAGTCGCAAGGCTTGTATGGACTCGTACTGCGAAGTGGTAGACGCCGCTTTTGAGGCAGGTGTGAGGCCTCGTTGTCACCGGGAAGACGTAACTCGAGCCGATTGGGATGGGTTCATCATGCCATTTGTCGATCGGCTGATGCGGATGAGCGAGCAGGTGCCCGATGAACTCTCCGTAAAGATTCGCATTTGCGATACGATGGGTTTCGGCATCAGCTATCCAGGAGTCGAACTGCCGCGCAGTATTCCCAAGATGATCTACAAATTGAACCAGGAATGTGGCGTACCTAGCGATCGGCTGGAGTGGCATGGACACAACGACTTCCACAAGACGCACATCAATGGTGCCTCGGCGTGGCTCTACGGTTGCGATGCCTTGAACGGTACGCTGTTTGGTTTTGGAGAGCGCTGCGGTAATCCACCCGTCGAGGGTGCGATTATCGAGTACATTTCACTCAAGGGCGACCTTTGCGGGATCCGCACTGAAGTCATCAGTGAAATGGCCGACTACATGCGATCGATCGGTCTGCCAATCCCGGATAATTACCCCCTTGTTGGTAAGCATTTCAACACTACTCGAGCTGGTATCCACGCGGGAGGGTTGAGAAGCGACGAACGGATCTACAACATTTTCGATACAACGAAATTGCTGAACCGTCCACCAAGAGTCGCGTTGACTGACAAGAGCGGTACGGATGGTGTCGTGCACTGGATCAACGAGTTCTTTGGACTCAAAAAAGACGATCGCATTAGTAAGATCAAATGCCACAAAGTTGCCCGCTGGGTCATGGACCAATACGAAGTCCACGGCCGAATGACGGCGATCAGTGACGAAGAGCTGGAAACGCAGGTACAAGAACTGATGCCCGTCTACTGGAAAAAGCACCGAAGCTGAGCGGTGTATGAAGTAGCGACTGCTGACTGCTACGGTAACCACTGCTCGACAATCTCTTCCACCTGTTCACCCTCTAGTGTTTCATGGGCGAGCAGATGGTCGACGATCGCCGCCTGACCAGTCTGAATAGCTGACCTTACCGCTGGAGGCTCTTTATTTCAAGGATCACGTCGGGGTCCACCCCCCGGTAGTGCCGGAGCTCCCGCCGCTGAGCAGACGATCACAACCGGAATAGCCTTGGCGATGTCAAGTACCTCTGAGCCGAAAGCGCTAACCTCGATGTAGTTTTCAAACCTAGTACCACCGGCACAGATCCCGTGGGGCAACTTCGACAACGTCGATCAAACCCGACGCTGGCGCGTATGGCTTAATCTCGGTCGGCGCGAAGCACAGAAACGAATGCCTTCTGAGGTATGTTGACCCGACCGAAGAGCTTCATTTTCGCCTTGCCCTTCTTTTGTTTATCGAGCAGCTTGTTCTTGCGGGTGACGTCGCCGCCATACAGCTTTGCGGTCACATCCTTCCTGTACGGTTGGATTGTCGACCTGGCGATGATGGTGCCCCCAATGGCGCCTTGGATCGGGATCTTGAACTGGTGGCGGGGAATCGCCTCGGCCAGTTGTTCGCAGTAGTGCAGCGCTCGAACTCGCGCCTTGTCACGGTGAACCAAATAGGAAAGCGTGTCTACCGGTTCCTTGTTGACCAGGATATCCACCTTCACGACATCGGTCTTTCGATAGTCGATTGGAACATAGTCAAACGATCCGTATCCTCGCGTGATCGTCTTAAGCTTACCGTAAAAGTCGAAGAGTACCTCGCCAAGCGGCATTTCGCTCACCACTTCCACTCGCCCTGCGGATAAATAATTCATCGTCGGATTCTCGGCCCGGTGCTCACGGCAGAGCTCCATAACCGGCCCGACGTGGAGCTCGGGGGTGAGAATAGAAGCTCGAATGTACGGCTCGGAGGCCGAGTCAATCTGCGACGGATCGGGCCAATAGCCAGGGTTGTCTACATCAATGTTCTTGCCGTCTTTCAGCGCCAATTTATATTGCACCGATGGCGCGGAGATCACCAGACCGATATCAAATTCTCGCTGCAAACGTTCCTGTATCACGTCCAAGTGAAGAAGACCGAGGAACCCACAGCGAAAGCCAAACCCGAGCGCCGCTGAACTATCCTTTTCATAGGTGAGTGCAGCGTCGTTGATCGCCAGTTTGTCGAGGGCTTTCGTAAGATCCGGGTACTGGTCCGTGCTCATCGGATAGATGGAAGAAAAAACGACCTGTTTTGCTTCCTGATAGCCAGGAATCGGCTCCGTTGCCTGGCGATCCAACAGCGTGATCGTATCGCCGATCTCGATCTCCCGCACACTCTTGATTCCGGCCACGATGTAACCGACCTCGCCCGCGCTGAGCTGGTCTCTTGGATTGAGCTTCAACTGATTGTATCCCAGCTCGTCGACCCTATGATCGCGGTTGGAATGCATGAAGTGGATCCTGTCGCCAGCCTTCAAAGTACCATCCATGACACGGCATTGCAGAATGACACCTCGGTACGCATCGAAATGGGCGTCGAAGACCAAGGCCTTCAGCGGCGCGTCCGGGTCGCCCTGGGGACTTGGTAGCTTTTCGACGATGCCCGTAAGCACTTCCTCTATTCCAACGCCCGTCTTGGCCGAAACCGGAACGGCTTCAAACGGATCGAGGCCCAAATCCGCATCAATCTCCTCACATACGCGGTCAACGTCCGCGGAGGGGAGATCGATCTTGTTGATCACTGGTAACAAGACCAGATTGTTGTCCATCGCCAAATAGAGGTTGGCAACCGTCTGCGCTTCAACTCCCTGAGAAGCGTCAATGACGATCAAAGCACCTTCACAAGCCATCAGCGAACGACGCACCTCGTGAGAAAAGTCCACGTGGCCAGGCGTGTCAATGAGGTTGAGGAGATACTCTTCACCGTCAGCGGCACGGTACGTGAGCGTAATCGTGTTGCTCTTGATCGTAATACCCCGTTCCCGCTCGATATCCATTGCATCCAGCATCTGGTCGCGGAACTCACGTCGCGAAACACCACCACACGACTGAATCAGGCGATCGGCCAGGGTCGACTTACCATGATCAATATGGGCGATAATGCAAAAATTCCGAATGTGTTTCATACGTGGGTTTCTTCTGAAATCGTGCTACGGGTTGCTCGCACCCAGAATTCTAATGAATGATGCCGTTCACCGACAGGGATTCGAATGGCCGCCAACCTGTCGCGTACTGATTGAATCGTCTTCTGATACCAGGAATAACGACCCAAATGTCACAAAAAGGACGTGAACAGGCTACTTAAACCGAGATTTTACTTCTGGTCTTCGCAGCAACACCATCGCCCAAACTCCGAACGGGATTCCCACCACGAAACATGGAGAGCAAACGGGGACGGTCGCGCAAGTCGCCGCAATGACGGCACTTCGGTATCCCTTCATGCGAATCATGCTAATCGAGCCAAGGATCACTGCCAACGTCATGGAGTTCCAGACTAGTTGAGCTGTGATGGAACCCGCTAGCTCCCCAACGCCGTCCGGCGTTGAGGTATCGATTTCGCGCATCATCGCTACCTGACCCGGCAGAACCACAAGCAAAAGACCTTGGAATCCTACCGACAACACGAGCAGACAAACCGCCGGGGCCAGCAGTGAACTCTCGTGTTCTGTCTTGCCTCTTGCGGGTGCGGATTCATACGGATTGTCCATGGGGAGATTTCGAAATGGACACGAAGACACGCAGCCGCAGGTAGGGAATTCGTGCAGGATCAGACAGTAAAATCACTGGCGGAGCCAGTGCCGCACATTAGCCATTTTCAGCTATTCGTCCTTCTGCTTCTGTTGCGTGTCGTTTCCACGCAGCAACTTGGCAATTTGAGGACGCTCGCGTTCCATTCGTTTAAGGTTCAACTCGGCACCGATACTGTTGCCGATCCCCGTGTAGAACTCGGCCAGCCCCGAATCCCAGGGTGATGAAACGACGTCGATCGGCGTTTCTCCTCGTCGATTTTTGGTGAGTGCTGAACCGCCCTTATCCAACAGCAACTGCACTATTTCTGAACGACAGAGAAATGCGGCAACATGCATCGGTGTGTTGCCATCATTGTTGGTACCTTCGACTTTTGCTCCGCGTTTGATCAGGTACTCAGCGATCTCGAGATGTCCATGGAGGGCCGCAGTACTGAGCGGAGTTGATCCGCCTTGCGGCCGTCTCTCGTTGATCCGCCTCGCTCCGCGGCCAAGCAGTCTCTTGGTCCGTTCCAGGTCACCACTGCCAATGGCCCGCGCCAATGCCTCGCGAGAGTCCATGTGGGCTTGATCGGTAAGACGTTTCAAATCCGTCGCGGCCTCAGCGTCCTCGGCAACATGAAAAATAAAATCGTTACTGAAAAGTCCGTCAATATTCTGTATCTGCAACAAATGCATACCGACCGACGGCAAAGTAGCCAGTTCGATCGAGATTCTCTCGTCGTCTTCGAGAATCACCGCACCTTGAACTCGCCTACCGTCGACGATCACGTTTGCATCGCCACCAATATGACGACCGCTAACGGTCATGCGGTTGCTTCCGTTGTATAGAATGGGAAAAACTTGGCGTCCCCGCTGCCGCTCAATGGGTCCCAGCGTCCAGATCGCCGGCTGGGGATGATCGACATCCGCTTTAACGCCATGCCGAGCGGAAAACGTTCCGACGAACTTTCCACCTGAGGCAAGCGAAACGAGTTCCTTCCGTGTGAAGGACTTTCGATCGCCATATTTTTCGACGTAGGCGCCACCCTCAAACTCAGCATCGAACTGTAGAGTGACGGGGCTGGAATTCGCCCCGTCGATAAACACGCCTTCGACGTCAAGTACGATCGCTCCCTCTCCTGCGGAGACTTCCAACGCGTTCAGCATGTCACCCGTGAGATCGTCACCAGCAAACGCCTTATTGAGTGTTACTTGTCGAGCAAATGATCCAGAGAACCCAGTGCTTCCCTCCAGGACCATATCCCACACCTTGTCGAATCGGCCGCGCCCGCCCCACGAGAACTGCCACACACTTCGTTCGGGGATACCGCGTTCGGCGACACGCCGATAAAAATCGAAGTCGATGATATTCAGCCTCCCTTGAGGCAGGATCAGGAAGCGGTCGTAGGCACCGCGCCAGGTCGGCGCATCCATTCCCGTTCCCGGAGTGTTCGTACTCACTAGAAACGGCATGCGATGACAGTTTCCACAGACGTTCGGCGCGGACTTTGACGGATCCAAGTCTCCATCGATGTGGAACAGTTTAAATCCCTCGGCCGCTCTCGTCGAAACGACATTGGTATAGGCGCGACGTTGTGCAGGTGGGAAAGGCAAGCTGAGCAGGAACGTCGCCATGTCGTCTCGTTCGGCTGCCGACAACGCGCCCGATTTGCCTTCGTCATTGACCGTCTTGTCACCTTCCAAGAGCATCGTGGCGGCGAGACCACCGTCGATCACGCTGCGCGTGCTGCTTTCCGGGTCTTCAATGCGGCTGTTTGGCGGATCTGAACCATGAATATTGGCACTGTTGTTCCCACCATACGGGTCGCCCGGAATGCCGTCCCAGTGAAAAGGAGCCGTGTCACGGAGGCCGCGAATCGGCATCGTTGAACGAGGCATGATCTGATTGCCCCCCGTGACGACCGGAGTCTTGATGACCCAGAGCAGTTGGTCTGTATGCCCGTCCGGATGGCAGCTCGCGCAGGAAAAGGTGCCGGTCGTGGACGCGTCGGCGTCGTTGAACCATGTGCGTCCAAGCTTGACCTTACGATGTGTGGGGTCTTTGAGGGCAACGAACCCAGCGACGTTGGGGCTGGCTGGGTCCGAGAGGTCGACCAGCGAAACCGTGTTTGCCACGGCATTAAGAACCCAGGCGTAAGACGCCTTGCCATCCTCGGAATGTTCCAGTGCGATGCCGCGAGGCACAGCTCCGACAGCAATTCGACCGAGCACCGCGCCGCTCGCTGAATCGACCGTGAAGAGCTTGTCCGATCCCGCCGCGGAGACAACTAACATCGAGTCATCATTGCTGATTTCAATCGCGAACGGCGTCGCCAATGCCTGCCCCGCCTCCGGATGTTTGGGCGGAAGTGGCTCGAGATCCATGAACGTCAGTTTCTCGGCAGACCCGTCATTAAAGTCGACGCGGGTGATCTGGTTCAAGAAGGCTCGATTCTCCAACTCGGCCAATCCATGTTTCTTCGTGCCAGCCCGACCGTTGGCGTCGTTGCGGGCGTCGGTCTGCGCGACAAAGACGCGGCCTTTCGAATCGACGGTAAGCCCATAGAGCAACGTGCCCAGAGTATCGACGACTTCGACAAGTTTGTCGGTCTCTGTGTCGAAGACATACAAATCTCGATCGGGAACTTCGGGATGTTTGATGATATCAACAACGTGGCCCAGCGACAAAACATTGTTGACTCGGATCGAATGTTCCCAGGCATTAAATGTCACCAGGTCGCCATCAATTTCGCTGCCACCGGAGAGTTGAGTCTTGTTGTTGGACTCGAACGGGATAACGTATAGGCGGTTGCCGCGAACCGTGATAGCTCGTGGGTCCTGTGCCGTGATGGTCAGTCTCTTGCTCACCTCGCGTGTGGCCACGTTGATGACGGCAATCGTGTTTTCCGACGAGAGTGCAACGTAAGCCTTGTCGTTGTTGGCAAATGCAATTCCCACCGGTTCGTCAAAGCGAGTCGCTTTGGTTCTTGCATCGAATTCCTGAATGGTGGCGATGACTTGCAGATAGCTTGGACTCTCCTTGTCGTTGTCAATCACACTCACCGAATCCGAAACGTGGTTCGAAACCCAGATTTCCTTGCCGTCTGGACGGACGGCAATACTGACCGGATCGATGCCGACATTGACGCGTGCCACAATCTTTCGAGTCTGGCGGTCAATCACGTCGACCGTGTCGGAAGGCGTGTTCACGACAAAGACGTTATCACCATTAACTGCAATTGGCGACGCGTGTGGGCTCGCAAACGTTGGATGTCCTACCGTGGACGGCTCCGGAGGGGAACTCGTCTCAGAATCAAGAGCCGGGGCGGGGGCAGCCGCCGTGCCGATATCCGATTCTTCAACACCGGGCGAGAAGCTGGTACCAAGCAAGACGAGACAGGCGAATGCCGCGAAAATCCAAGTGTAAGCAGACCTTGTCATGTCGAATGTCCTTTTGCTTTGAACGAGTCTTGCTGGTACATCTGCGCCCTACACGACTACTCATAACCTGGCATTGATAAAACGTCACCGCGAATGAGATCCTGACATATAAAAAGACCTGACTCGCATTCAAATTCCCAAAAGCAAAACAAAAAACCGTCTTGTGTGCGGAGCGTCAATATCTTAGCCGTCCACGAACACGCTGTGCTACAGTCTCGCCGAGAAATCGTGCCATTTTTCGCGGTGCGAAATGACGGCCCTGGTTCGAGCCATCGGATCAGGGCTTTTTTGTGAACCGATGCTAGACCAGGCCAATTCTCCACAGCCAACAGTTAAGTCGCAAAAAACTAGTTTGTGATACAAACACAAATACTGGGGCGATGAGTCGATGGACGGGTTCTTCAGGAGCATCGTCATGACACAATTGCCCACGAAACCTGAGCTGCCACGGCCAGCGGACGCCGAGGGAATCTCCAATTGGAGCCGCACGTACGCCCAGAATCGGAGGATGGGGATCGTCGCAAGGCTCTGTCAGACTATTGGTTGGCCCTAGACCAGATTCGCGCCTCACTCAAAGAGGACGGCGCGGCAAACAATCGCTCTGACCCGCAGTGTTAGCGAACGAGCTGCTCCCGTCACTAACGCGTTTGCTGCTGCCTAGAAGTCGAGATTAATGGTGTTTTGACCCGGCGACACCTCAACTTCTTTGGGAGACGTATCCGCCGAGGTGTATTCCGGTGGAACTCGACCCGCCTCGAAAACTGGCGTGGCCGAAAATCTCTCGCCATTCGCGCCAAGATCGGTTTGAATCGTGTAGGACGGTTGAGTATCGCTTCCCATCGTCTCTTCATCGAAGAGTACGATCTTGTATTTTCCAGGCAACACGGTCGGTTTCCCTTGAACACCCGACAATAGGTTGTAGACACCCTTCGAGTCAGTTCGGCCACATGCGACCCGAACGGTAGAATCCGTGGGGGCATAGGTGACCAGGATGCCTCCTACAACCTCGCCATCGATGGTGACTTTCCCGGTGACGGTGTCCGGTTCGGCTTGACGACAGCCCCAAAAGGGCAACAACAGCAGGCACCAAATCACTCGACTTCGAACGTGTCGCATCGCAAAGTCCTCCCGAGTAATAATAAAATATGAGGCGAGAAACCGCGCAGAGCCAGTCTGGTGGTCAGCTCGTATGAATCGAGCTGTACTGCGTAGGTCTCAAGGATGACCACATCCGTGGGCTTTGCATACCCTTTATTCTACGTCGTAAATATAGAAAGAGTTCGTCAAAACGACGAGGCCAATTTGATGGGCAATCGCCAGAAGGAGCGACCGACAAGCTACTCTGGCGGGGTAGAACCCAGCTTGCGCTGTGCTTGTTGTTTGATTCGTTTGAAACGAGCCTGCCGTTCGCCGCTGGCGATCTTGGAATCGAGCGTCTCCGCATCCGTGCGATGACCCCAGTTTTCGCGGAGCTGAGCTTGATCCCAGAGAATCTGGGCGTCGGTCGGCTCAGCGCTGAACGCTGTCGTATGGGGCCGATCCGCCAGTTCGAACCTCGCTTCGCCCCGCAGTGAACTCGGCCGCGTCGCGCAGTCGCCAAATGTTCTGACCGGTCAAAAGAGCGGAACGAGACGAATGACACACGGGAGAATCGGGTGATTATCGAGGATGTGATGCGACAACGCTTTTCTCGCCGCGGACCAGTTCTTCTTCAACAATGCGGGCAGGATCTTGTGGTGCTGGCGCATGGTCTCAATCGCAACAGCGCGATCATGATCTTCCCACACAAACAGCAGTCGATAGTAACGGCCCTGACGGTCGAAGAAGTCCCTGATGTACATGTTGCCGGCGGTGGCGAACAGGTATTCGTGCAGAGACTCATCCACGCTGAGTGAGCTTCCCGCTGATGCCGGAGGCACATTCAAGTCGAGCATGCGTTGCAGTTCGCCCGGGTCAAGTTTCGGCCGAGCCAGCTCCAGCGCTTTTAGTTCCAGCACCTCTCGCACTTCGATGAATGCCAGCAGGTCGTCCTGCTGAAACGGACGCAAGTGCCAACCGCGTCGTGGTATGTGATCGAGCACCCCTTCGCCAGCCAACCGATGCAGAATGTTACGGATTGCGGACCGGCTGATGTCGTACTTCTCGGCGGTCGCCTCTTCACGTAGATAGATCGGTTCGCCTCGCAGGCTGAGCTGCACCAGATCGCTGGCGATGATTTCACACGGATCACGTGGCGGCTCTGGCAGTTTCGGTTCACGGCGCGTTCGGGTTCCTTTACGGCTT
>DUDC01000192.1 GCA_012959465.1 Planctomycetaceae bacterium | reverse complement strand
GCGAACGACTCGGTGGGATGCTCAAGTACTACCACCGTCGCGCTGCCTGAGCTTCCCGGAAACCGAGCCAATGTGACCCCAGTTGCGGTGACGGTACGCGCCAACGTGAGCAGACGCCATTTCCACCGTCTGTGGTCGCTCTTTCTGATCGACACTCGACTGAGATGGTGGTCGATTTCGGCTGCTAACACCTGATTGTCAAAGAGCTTTTCTGTCGGCGGAGTTTTTTGACCCTACGGGCATGAACTTCTGCATCATTCCGGGAATGGTCTTAGGGACGATCTGGTGTGCATGATCGTGAATCTCGGTCCCACGACTCGTTTCAAACGCCGTTACCGCCTGTTTCCATTGCGACTCGCTTGTGAGCGCCTTCACCTTTGCCTTCTGAGCGGAACTGAGATTGAGTTTGGCGACGATTGATTCGATGTTCCCAACAACCTTCAAGCGCAACGCTTTCTCGGCCGCCTGCGGGGCTTTAGTGTCGGAGGCCTTTTTGCTCTTGGCTTTCTGGACTGCTGACGTTGCAGTCGCAAACGATCCAAACAACAAAGACAGGGCGAGCAGTCTGATTGTTTGATTTTGCACGAGGTTTCTCCCTGTAATAGATGTTTCAGTGTTATCCTCGGACTCGCGCGAGTCGGGCGGCTCCGATCTAGCGGTTACCGGACGTTCTGGCATTTTCAGACTCTTTTGGAGGATCGGGCGTCTTTTGCACATTCTCACGAACGACACCTTGTGGGCCTTTGACTCTAACGGCTTCGTCTTTTTCACTCTCCGAGAGGGCGATGTTTCCGAAGACGTGGGCCGGCAACTTGGACTTGTCCACAACAATGCCGGTGCCAAGAAAGTTACTGGCCGTGTTGTCAGTTGCCCAGACCTGGTTCGCGCCCGATGCGAAGAGGGCGTGTCGCCAGCGGTCTGAGCGGTTATTGGAGAATAAGACGTTGGAGCCGCCGTGAATCCACGCGGCGAAGTTCGGCGGACCACCTGCGCGCGGGCCGTTGCCTTTGAACCGATTGCCCAAAATCGTCGCCGTCCCCTGGACCATGACGCCGGCCACGCCTCCACCAACGATCGTATTGTCGGTGACGACGACCGAGGAGTTTTCGCGAACCGCAATCATCGGCGGCATCCCACCGGTGCGGACCAGTTGATTTTTACCAATGTAGGCATCGGAGCCATTGCGAATGCCGATGGCCACGAGTTTGTTTTCAATACATTTGTTGCTGAGAATAATGGCGTTTGCTTTTTCTCGAACACCGATGCCGGAAGTGGAATTGTTGCGGCATTCGTTTTCGACAATGACGGCCCTCGCACCCGTCTGCGTGCCGATGCCGGCCTGTCCGTTTTTCTCGCACTGGTTGTTTCGGATAATCGGGACGGAGTTGTCCTGGGAACCAATGCCTGCCAGCAAGTTCTCGTAACAGTGATTCCCCTCGATGACCGGCCGCGCACCGGTACGGGACCCAATGCCGGCCATCAGGTTCTTGTAGCACTTGTTGTCGCGGATGACGGCAACGGCTTCGGTCTCGGTGCCGATTCCGGACATCAGATTGCCAAAACAATCGTTGCCCAAAATGACCGGCCGCGCTGCCAGTTGCGACCCGATTCCCGCCATTTCGTTGTCGTAGCAACGATTGTGGCGGATCACCGGTTCTGCCTCTGTGCGGCAGCCGATTCCGGCCATCTTGTTTTTAAAACACTCGTTGTGCTCGATCAGCGGTCGGGCCTTCGTGCGACAGCCGATTCCGGCCATCTTGTTCTTGTAGCAGCGGTTGTGGCGAATGATCGGCGTGGCATCGTCGCGCGAACCGATTCCGGCCATGTCGTTCTCATAGCATTCGTTGTGCTCTACGACCGGAGACGTGGTAGACTCGGTGCGGATGCCGATCCCAGCGCGGCGGTTGTGGTAGCACTTGTTGCCGCGAACGGTTGGGCAGGCTCCCTCGCTGATGCCAATGCCGGCCCGCACGTTCTTGTAGCAGGGATTGTTAATGACGAGCGGGTTCGCGTTTTCGTGACCGATGCCAGCATAGAAGTTCTCAAAGCAGACGTTTTCCTCGACGACCGCGGTCGACCCGCGCATCGAACCGATTCCACCGCCCATGTTGCGATACGTCACGTTGCGGAAGATGTGCGGTGAGACATGTTTGCCTTTCGCCCCCGTAATTCCAATGCCGGTATAGCCGATGTGATGCACGATATTGTAGGTGACCGTGCAGCGAGTGACACCCGTCACGGCGATCCCGGCTGTGCCCGGCGCGCCGATCGGCTCTTTTGCCTGCTCTTCGCCCTGTGTGGCGTGATGTTTGTTC
Organism: Planctomycetaceae bacterium; assembly: GCA_012959465.1. Taxonomy (GTDB): domain Bacteria; phylum Planctomycetota; class Planctomycetia; order Pirellulales; family Pirellulaceae; genus UWMA-0346. The sequence continues at coordinate 894 of DUDC01000192.1, read as the reverse complement.
CAGCGATCGTCGTCGTACTTGCCGACGCCCGTCACGCTGAAGCCGTCGAGTGTCGAGTCCTCCGCCATCACGACGCCGGGGCTTTTTGCCCCCTCGACGTTGCCGTCAATAATTGTCGTCTCGGCGCGCTCCAGGCCAAGCTTGCCTTTCGCGTCGTCACCGGCACTCTTGACGGTGATGCCTGACTTCAAACGGATTCGCTCTTTGTAAGTTCCGGCGTCGACGACAACCGTATCGCCATCCTTGGCCGCATCAATGCCGGCTTGAATCGTCTTGTGATCCTGAGGTACGCGAATTGTGCCGGCCCAGAGTGAAGTCGACACAAACAACGAGGCCATCACCGCGGCAGCGAAAGCGTGTCGCAACAAATGGGTGCCGCGAGATCGTGATCGGATGCTCGAAGACATTGCGTTGCCTCCTCTAAGGTGGGAAGAATGTCGGTGGGATCGTTCGATTTGTTTGACTTTGGTTTGTCTCTTCATGAGTCCTCGTCTGGGGGCGGAATCTGTTGGTCAATCATCTTGTTTAACAGCCGAGCCAACTCGAGCCGTTCGTTGTCCGTCAAACCAACTGTTACCTGTTCCAATTTGTCCGGCTGAACTTCCCAGATCCGTTTCAGCAGCATGCGGCCTTGGCGTGTAATCTTCACAAATCTTTCACGGCGGTCGGCGGCGTTGACCGTCCGTTCGACCAGGCTCACTTTTTCCAAGCGTGACAGCATGACGGTCACGTTGGGAAACGATACGTACAACTCTTTGCCCAATCTCCGCTGTGTAATCTGCTCGCCGCGCAAACGATTAAGCACAGTCAGCATTTGAAATTGAGGCGGTGTCAGCACGAAACTCGCGTAGTGCGGCCCGTGGGGTCAATTTATTCAGCCCAACTAATTCCCCT
>DUDC01000191.1:826-19318 GCA_012959465.1 Planctomycetaceae bacterium | reverse complement strand
CTATGCGATGATCGTGGGCGTACCCAAGGAAGTGAAGGACGACGAGTACCGCGTCGCGCTATTGCCGGTCGGCGTCGAGGAGTTGGTGCGAGCGAAACACAAGGTCATCGTTGAGGCCGGTGCCGGATTGGGATCCGGGATAGCCGATCACGATTATCTCCGCCAGGGTGCCGACCTGGTGGCTTCTGCTGAGGAGGTTTTTGGTCGGGCAGACTTGGTGGTCAAAGTGAAGGAGCCTCAGCCGGATGAATACGGCTTGTTACGACCTGGACAAGTCCTGTTCACTTACTTCCATTTCGCAGCGAGCTTGGATTTGACGACGGCAATGCTCGAGACACAGGCCGTCTGTGTCGCGTATGAGACGTTACGCGACGATAAGGGACGATTGCCCTTATTGACGCCGATGAGTGAAGTGGCAGGCAGGATGAGTATTCAGGAGGGCGCCAAGTACCTTGAGCGACCACAGATGGGTCGAGGGATCTTGCTTGGCGGTGTACCCGGTGTGGCTCCGGCTCACATTTCAATCCTAGGCGGTGGAGTGGTTGGCGCGAATGCGGCCCGGATTGCGGCCGGATTTCAAGCGGATGTAGCGATCCTTGATGTCAACATGGACCGCCTTCGCTATCTCGACGACATCATGCCGGCCAATGTCAATGTACTGTACAGCGATCGCCACACGATCCGGGAACAACTACAACTGGCGGATTTGGTCATTGGGGCCGTCTTGATCCCCGGTGCCAAGGCTCCGCGACTCGTGCAAGTTGAAGACCTGAAGCGGATGAAGCCCGGAAGTGTGATGATCGATGTGGCGATCGACCAAGGTGGCTGCATCGAATCGAGTCGTCCAACGACTCACTCGGATCCGACATACATCATCGAAGATGTTGTCCACTATTGCGTCACCAACATGCCCGGTGCTGTGGGGCGGACAAGCACATTCGCGCTTTGCAATGTGACGTTGCCGTGGGTGATACGATTGGCATCGGAAAGTATCAAATCAGCTGTTAATCGGTGGCCTGAGTTAACGGCTGCGGTCAACATTGCCGATGGCCAAGTGACCAATCGAGCGGTTGCCGGCACGTTTGAATTGCCCTACAAACCATGTTCTGAGGTGTTTTGAACCTGTTCGTGAATAGGGGGTCGCCCCCGTTCGTAACCCGACGCGTCAGCGAGGGACGCAAGCGATATTCCCTCGCTGACGCGTCGGGTTACGAATGACGCTTTTCACGCGGTCGCGTCGGGTACTGTTCATTTATCGTGTGATCAGAGTAAATATGTCGAACAAGCAAGAGACGTTGCGTTGGTCCGGTGATGCTGCGACGGGAAAACTCGTCCTTATCGATCAGACACTACTCCCAACTGTGCTCGAGTACATCGAGTGCGGTGACGTTGAGGCGGTGTGGGAGGCCATCAAAGTACTTCGCGTGCGAGGGGCTCCAGCGATAGGTATCGCCGCCGCGTACGGAGTCTGCCTGGCACTGCAGCAACATGTCGATGGTACCAGCGACCATTTTCGATCGAGATTGAAGGAGAGTGCTGAGTACTTGGCGAGCAGTCGACCAACGGCCGTCAATCTCTTCTGGGCCCTCGACCGCATGACGGAATGTGCCGCACGGAACGAAGATCGCACGCCTGTGGATCTATTGGACGCACTCTTCGTCGAAGCCGTACGAATTCATGAGGAAGACAGGCAGATGTGCCACGAGATCGGCCGACACGGGGCAGAGTTATTGGACGACGGCCAAGGTGTTCTGACTCATTGCAACGCCGGCGGTCTGGCAACTGCCGAGTACGGCACGGCATTGTCCGTTTTTTTTACCGCCCAAGACTTAGGAAAAAACCTCAACGTCTACGTCGACGAGACCCGCCCGCTTCTCCAGGGTGCTCGCCTGACTGCCTGGGAGTTAACACAGCGGGGAATCAACACCACATTGATTTGCGATTCGATGGCGGCACAGGTGATGCGCGAGGGACGTGTCCAAGCGGTCGTGACCGGCGCGGACCGCATCGCGGCCAATGGCGACTCGGCCAATAAGATTGGGACCTACGGTGTTGCTGTGCTCGCTAAGGCGCATGGGATTCCATTCTATATTGCCGCCCCTAGTTCGACTTTTGACCTTACCTTGGCCAGTGGCGATTCCATTCCTATTGAAGAGCGAGACGCCCGCGAGATCACGCACAGTTTCGGTCGCCAGACGGCGCCCGACGATGTGGCGGTGTACAATCCGGCGTTTGATGTTACGCCAGCCGAACTAATCCGAGCGATCATTACCGAACGAGGTCGAATAGAGCCAGTCGACGAAGAACACGTGCGGGCGATGATCGAGCGATGAGGTGGTATCCTCAACGCCGTGCGGTCGGCATTCGATAGAGCCGAATCGAATCACGGTGGCCATTGAGTTGTTTCTCACGGACGGTGTTGGCGGGCCAGTGATTCAACATCACAAGACCACTGGGCCGGTAGGAAAACTCCTCGACCAACTCTAGCGATTGCAATTGTTTTGTCGCCGCGACATCACGGTGGACGTGTGGCCCAGTGAGGACGAAGAGCGGTCCATTCACTTGCAAACCGATTCCGTCCAGCTGACGCATGTCTCCCATCGGTACGACAGATGGTAGGCGGAGTCGATTGAGCTGATTCAATAGAGCCGGTTCTCCGTAGACGAAGATGATTGCGTCTTCGACCGCCCCGGCCGAGAGCTTGTGAATTCGGCCGTCGATCGCGATGGCTGCGTCTCGAATGCCGCTGCGGTCTTCCCAAGCCGGCGGGGTGTTAAATGTCCTCGGCAAACATAGAACGACGACGACTAGCGATACTGCGGCAACGATTGCGTATTGCCCGCGATGCTGCCCTGTTCCCTGCAACCGCAGAAGTCCGCGTCCGAGACAACTCCAACCCTCAGCGGACCAGACGATGGTCCAAACGATGAATGGCAGCGCCAGCCGCGGGTAGGGTGTATAGAGGGGAGTTGCCAGTAATAGGCCCGCCCAGGCCGCCAAGCCGCACCATCGGCCGATCGGCACCGACTCTCTATCGGTCCGCACGTTCAATAAATGACTGGCAATGCCGCAGCAGGCAAGCAACAGCAGCGTGGCAGCCGTGCCGAGGAAAACAGAACTGGCAAGTGCTGCCAGTCCGACGGTGGCGGCGTTCAGAACTGCTCCGGGTAACAAGATTTTGCGATCCGAATCGGGACTTGTTGCGTCATCGCCGGATCGCGCGGCCCGCGCCGCCGCCCAACTGGCTGCGATGGCTACAGCGAGATAGCCAATCCAACTATCGAAGTGTAGGACGTTCGTCCATTGTTGCTGGGCACTACTCCACCAACCGGCTAGCCCGACACTGTACTGTCGATGATTTGCGGCGACACTTGCGTACCCACCTTCGTCGCGGAGGGAATAGACGTGTGGGTACCAGAGTGAAAAGGAGACGAACGCAATCACCAACCAAATGCAAACAGATCGTACTGCGCCGCGCCGCGATACTGAATGACAAATTAATGTGGCAATCAAACCGCTGATTCCGATCGCCAGCGGGAGCCAGCCACTATATTTTGTCCACCAGCCGAGCGCCACGAACACGGCCGCGACCAATGCCCACCGATAGCTCTCTTTTTGATACGCCTTAACGATGGCGCCCACCGCCAACATCATCCAGCACACCACCGGTACGTCAGTCATTGCGGTCCGCGAATAGACAATGTGCAGATCATTGCCGGCTAGCAGGATGCAGCTACAGACAGCGGCTGTACTACCAAACCAAGACCTCACGATCCAAGCGATTCCGAGGAGAGTGGCAATGGCTGCCAACTGAGCCGGTAGGTTCGCGGCGAAATCGCTTGGCGTGTCGCCGCCCTGAACCAGGGCCACGTCGAAAATCTGTGCGGCGGTGATACAGTGAGGTAACAATGGCGGTGCGTACAAGTATTGGTATGGGTAGGATGCCTTGGCCGTCCCGCTAAACCAAATATTCGAGGCGTACACACCTTCGTCAAAATGTTCGACGCTGACATGACTGGGGAATAGAACTCTCAGCAGAATGCCGGCAGCGATGATCGCGCCGAAGGCGAGTAGCGCGCGCCGGTCAACGGATCGACCAGCCGGGATTCCGTCCGGCGTACTGTGTGTATTGGATCGCTCGCGGTCGGATTTCGATGGATTTCGACGCGTGCTATTTTTCCGATTCTGATTTCCTCGTCTCGCCAATCGTGTAACCTTCCCGACGAATTGCTGTAGGCGTTCATCGCCGACTGTGGATGGGTGAACGAGCCGTTCTCGACCGCGACGATGGCCTCATTGTATCGGTCTCGGCGGAATTTTTGCCAACTGCTGCCGATTTGACTGGCCGATCGTGCTATTTTGTCTCCTGTGACGTCACGGCTGTGTAGAAAAAGGAGAAATTGCATCCATGAGTGCCGACTCAAATTCGCTGTTTACCCGCGTTTGGCGGAGGTTTGTTCGTTGTTTCCTGCAAGGATTACTCGCGATTCTTCCCCTGATGATCACGATCGCAGTCGTGATGTGGGTGGTTGGTTTTTTGGAGAGCTATCTTGGGCCCGAGACTTTTCTGGGAGGACACCTCAGCGCCATTGGTGGTGAGCTGAGTCCCAATGCGGCGTTGCCGTACGTTGTCGGGTGGGTCGCCGTCCTGGGGAGCGTTTTTCTCATCGGATTGACTGTCGAACTGGGTGCTAAGAGGCTATTGCGCCGATGGGTCGATCGAGTATTCGATCAACTTCCCTTGGTCGGTCGCATTTACAAAACATCCCGCCAGGTGATCGACATGTTGGATCAGCAGGAAGAGGATGCATTACAGGGGATGAGTGCGGTGTACTGTTATTGGGGCGACGACAAGTCCACAGCCGTGCTGGCGTTCCTCGCTTCCCCGACAATTTTTACTCTTGAAGGCCGTAAGTATCACGTGGTGATTATCCCCACGGCACCTATTCCTTTCGGTGGAGCGATGATGTTCGTGCCGATCGAAAACGTCGTTGCGGCCAATATGCCTGTCGAGGGTCTGATGAGCGTCTATTTGTCGATGGGTGTCTCGGCGGCCGAGTACATGAAAACTACGCCGGTGGAAGCGAACGACACGCTTCCGCCCAAACCGGAGAATAACGATAACGAGTGAGACCAATCAATGTGTGGCACTGGCAGAGCCAGTGCCACACATTGATACGTTAACCGCGCAACGCGGTGTCGCAGCGTTGTGGTACAATGCCGCCCGATAGATCGGAACGCACGGTCGATGAAAGGAATCGAGAGATGGGGCGGAAGGTAATCCCGCTTGAAACCGACGGACGAGAGCTGGAGATGTACCGTGACGACTACGGCGTCCCCCACGTTGTTGCTAATCAGCTTTCCGATGCGCTGTATGGCTTGGGATACGCACACGCTATCGACCGGGGAACGCAACTTCTATTTTCCTATAGCGTGTCGTGCGGTCGCGGTGCCGGCGATATCGCCGCCACGGCCGAATTGGTGGAGACGGACAGTTTTTTTCGTCGCATCGGACTTCATCTCGGAGTAGAGGACGAGGCGGCAAGCTTACCGGAGCACTGGCGCACACTGATCGAATCGTACTGCGCGGGTGTCAACACGGGCTTGCAAGGACGGCGTCGAAGTTGGCCGATGTGGGCGACAAAGTATGAGCCCCACCTTTGGACTGTTGAATCGGTCTTGATGATCGGCAATTTGCTCGCCTTCGGAGGGTTGGCCGTCAGCCAGATGAGGAACGAGCGGCTGCTGATCGAACTGATCCATGCTGGAGTTGACGACGATGCGTTGCAAGAGCTCTTTGCTCCCCGCTTGGATAATGTCGACTTCGATGCTATCCGGCGAGTTCGCATTTCTAACTCGTTGTCAGGCGAAGCACTGGAGTTGCTAGCAGACCTGCCACGACTGGCCGGCAGTAACGCCTGGGCTGTATCGTCCGAGTATTCCGCGACCGGGGAGGCGATGCTCGCGGCCGATCCTCACCTGGAAGTCAATCGGCTCCCGGCCATTTGGTACGAGGCGTCTCTGAGCTGGTCGGACGGACACTTTTCACTCGGTGCCACGCTGCCAGGCTGCCCATTATTCGCTGTGGCCCGAACCGACCGAGTCGCATGGGGAGTCACCTACCTCCGCGGTGACACGGTTGACTATTTCATTGAAGACGTCCGTCAAAACGACTTGGGCACCTGGCAATACCGCCGCGCGAAAGACTGGCACGATTTCCAGGTACGGGAAGAGATCATCCAACGCAAAGGATCGGACCCGATCGAAATGACGGTCCTCGAAAACGAGCAGGGAAATCTCGACACAATGCCAGATCGGGACGGTCACTACCTATCGGTGGCCTGGAGCGGCAATCATCCCGGATTCGGTGACGCGATGGGTGCATGGCTCGACATGTTGACGGTCACATCTGTGGACCAGGCCGTCGAAGCCGCCACACATTGCGTACAGCCGACACTCTGTTGGGTATTCGCAGATGCTGACGGTCGTGTTGCCATGCAGGCTAGTGGTCGGTTTCCTCGTCGTGGCCCACACCACGTGGGGCTCGTCCCAGTACCCGCTTGGGACGAAGAGAACCATTGGCAAGGTTGGCTTGACAATTCAGTGCTGCCACGGACTATCGATCCACCGAACGGCGTTGTGGTCACAGCGAACGAAGAACAGAACCCCGACGGGCACTGGCTCGTTACGCAACCGGCCGGTGACTATCGCAAAGTGCGGATCGAGCGACTGCTGGCTGAATCGAGCGAAGTGACCATCGAGCATATGCAGAGGATCCAGTACGACGTCTATAGCGTCCATGCCGAGCGGTTGCTTGACGTGTTGCTACCGCTAGTACCGAACGGTCCGCTCAGGGAACGCCTTACCGGTTGGGACCGTCGGTTTAATCCGGGATCAACCGAAGCGACTTTGTTCATGCGTTTCTACTTGCAAGTGATGGTTCAAGTCTTCGGGGCCGCCAAGAAAGGCATCGGTTGGCGGCGCATGTTGTACCTCTGTACGCGGGCCGGATACTCGTTGATGGTCCTTACGGCCGCCGACCGACTATTGGAAAAAGAGAAGTCGATTTGGTGGGCGTACCGGGACAAGGCCGAGCTGATTCACCAGGCTGCGTCTCGTGTCGACCTTGATTGCCCGCCATGGTCTGCCGTGAATTACTTCCATTTCACCGATCGCTTCTTTGGTGAACAACACGTTGGACGATTGCTCGGTTACACCACGGGAAAGTACGCGATGCCCGGTTGCCACGCTACACCCTTTCAGGGTCATGTTCTTCACACAGCAAGGCGAGAATCGACGTTCGCGCCGTCGTACCATTTTGTCACGTCGTTCCACGAGTTGGGCGCTTGGACGAACCTCCCAGGTGGACCCAGTGAAAACCGATTCTCCAAACTCTACAAGTCCGGTTTGGCGCAGTGGGTGGCAGGGGACTACCAGTGGCTTGGTAAAGAAGACTGAAATGTGTGGCACTGGCTCTACCAGTGCTTGTATACCAATCCCAGAGCCCGTCCACTCACTGGCGAAGCCAGTGCCACACATTCCGTTCACACAACAAAAAAGTATGGCACCGGCGATGCCGGTGCCATACTGATTTTTGTTTGCTAGCGACCAATCGGAGCGGATGGCTAGTCTTTTTTCAACGCTCGCACTTCCTTGCGAAGCGCGGCCAACTCTTTTCGAAGTTGCTCGAGCTGTTTGTTCACTGCGTCACTGGCGGAAGAAGCGGGCGCGGATCGAATGATCTGCACTCGTCGTGGAGTGACGTCCGTCTTCTCTACCTTTCTCTCCACCTTCCTCTCTTCGACGACGATGGCCTTCTTGTTGTCGCCGAGGAGACGCACACGAATCTGAGAACCGGGGAGTGCCTTGTCGATGACTCCCTTGAGGTCAGTTTTCGGTCGATCGAGAATTGCTTTCACTTTCGCCCGCAGCTCTTCGGGAAGATCATTCAAGTTCTTATCCGTTACCTCCCAGCTCTTGCCGTCGCGGGTGACGGTCACTTTGGCCGCCGCATCATCGCTTTTTCTGACGATAATTGACATCGCGTGACCCTTGGCATCGGCTCCAGCACGTTTGTGAAAACCTTCAAGGACTTTCGCAGCGTCCTTGCCCAGAATTCCACCGGGCATCAGTCGCAAAATGGTCGGGGCTCCGTGTTCGCCGGCCTTGAGTTCCTTACCGTGGAGTTCAATCAGCAACTTGTCCAGCGATTCGGGGTTGGCGCCTCCTTTACCGATCCATTCACCGACAATCTTCGCGTCGTGATTCAAATGCAAGTGTAACGCTTGTGCCGCGCTGGCCGGACGTTTTGCCGGTGTGATCTTGATCGACCTCTTGTCCCCGTTATGTAGCACGGTGATCTTAAGTGTTTTGCTTTTCGACTTGCTGACAAAATCTGCTACTGTCGCGATGTCAGAAACTGCTTTGCCCTGAACAGACACGACGATGTCGTCTACTTTAATTCCAGCTTTGGCGGCTGGACTGTTCTCGCCTACCCATTCCACCAACACGCCGCCGTCGATCTTCAAGTGCTTCTTCAACAAGCCGTCGACTGTCGAACCAGAGATTCCGATCCAATGGGAAGGTAATTTTCCGACTAATTCTCCGACCGCTTCCTTGTCTCCCTTGACGACAATCACTCCCAACCGTTTGCCATGAATCACATCGGCTTTACCGTCTTCGTCGACGTCGACTTTAAGTTCGATGACGACAGGTTCTTGACCGTTGGACCATGCTGCACAGAGTCCTAATGCCAACACGGTTGGACCCAGTAGCCACTTTTTCATCTGGTTTCTCCTTCTTCGTTTTTTGGTAACAAACCAATCTGTAAGTCCGTGAATTTTCACGTGGTCCCCACAACGCGGCGGCGTCAAAACGCTTGACGCATGCCGATCGTGGATGCCGCGTCATATTGCCTACGTATAGATAGTTGCCGCCGAGCCCTCGATCTTGCAAGAAAAATTGGAAAAAAGGCATTCTCGTCGAAGAACTACCTGACAGAGAAGCGGTGCACTGTCTTCGAGTGGAACGATTCCCCCGGTGTTAGCAGGGTCGAGGGAAACGTCGGTTGGTTGGGAGAGTCCGGGAAATGCTGCGTCTCCAGGCAGAAAGCGTCGTGTTGTCCAAAGCCGCCGCAGACCTGGGAACTGTCCAGAAAGTTGGCGGTGTACAATTGTATCCCTGGCTGGGTCGTTTCGACTTCCATGACTCGGCCACTCTGCGGATCGACAACCCGGGCGGCTGGACGGAGCTGACCTATTTCTCCCGGTACAACAAAACAATGGTCGTAACCCAGTGGGTCGCCGTCAACCTCGGATAGGCGACTTCCCAACGACTGAGGCGAACGAAAATCGAGCGGTGTGCCGGCGACACTCTCCATCTTGCCGGTCGGAATGAGGGACTCGGTTACCGGCACATACGTGTCGCAGGGCATTTCCAAAAGATGTTCCAGGATCTTCCCCGCGCCCACGCCGGCAAGGTTCCAGTAATTGTGGTTCGTCAGATTCAGGACTGTCGCACGGTCGGTCGAAGCCTCGTAGACCATACTCAGCTCGTTGGCATCGTTCAGACCATAAGTGACAGCCACTTGTAGATTACCTGGGTACCCCTCCTCGCCATCGGGACTCGTTCGAGTGAATCGAATGCTCGCGTTTTCCGGTTCACTCACAGGGGTGGCATTCCACAGGAATCGGTCGAATCCGACTTCTCCACCGTGGAGGTGGTTTGGTTCGTTGTTCGTCGCCAGTTGGTATCGCTGCCCATCGATCGAAAACTGTCCCAGTGCGATCCGATTGGCGTACCGTCCGACCGTGGCTCCAAAGTAGGGATGTCTTTGCGCATACCCGGCCAGGTCGACGAAGCCGAGGTTGATGTTGGCAGAAACGCCGTGACGATCCGGCGTCTTGACTGCCACCACAATCGCACCGAAATCGGTGAGTTGCAATTCCAGGCCGTGCGTGTTTCGCAGGGTGAACCGCTGAGCGCTTTGACCTTTGATTTCTCCAAATGGACAGATTTCCAATTCCATCTTTTTGGCCGTCTCCGTGAAGCAGGATGCGAGTATTTTCAGAGCTCGTGCTGTCTCTTCGTGTGAGACGATTGTATCTGCTCACACAAAGCCACGAAGTGTCAGTTCGCACTCCATTGAGTGATTTGTGTTGAGAAGCTGCGATGTTCGGATCATACCCTCACGTCGGGCCGAGAAAACTGACGTAGGCCGTATTGGGGATGTTGGTACATAATGGGTCGTGGGATCGACAGGAACAACTCGCCCAGTAGGAGGATTGGACGATGGGACGAAAAATGGGCGTCGTGGTTTTGATCACGGTTTTAGTTTGTGCAGCGAGCGCGGATCCACCGTCAGTGGAGATTCCACCCGTTGGGCTAGCCCCGGCACCGCCCCCACTTCCGCAACTTGCGCTGCCAGACGAGTTACGGAAGATCCGGGCTGAGTTTGGCAGTCCGCTCAGTGATTCGATCTTCGGCGAAACCAACGAGACCGAGGTTCAGGAGGCGTTCGAGAAGGCGCGAGCATCGGCGGGCGACTGGCAGCATTCCCCGTATCCAATGCCTCCCATTCCCCAACGTGGTACGGAGGCGAACCTGCTAGAGGTCAGCTGGAAGCTGGAACGACAGGCTTACCAATTGGACCGACGTGGCGAGTATGAATTGGCCGACGCGCTGCGGGAGGTGACGAAACAGGTTCGTGAACGGTTCCGCGAGAAGGCGAATCCCTCGCCCGTGCCGTTGCCCGAAAATTCCTATTGACACGTCGGCGTACGCCACGAATAATCCCCGCCGCGCTGGGGCGATGCCAGATAGAGACCCTACGCTCGATACGGTATGGGCATTGAGCGGATGCGATTTCACACGGCGACCGGTCACGGCATCAACGAAGTGGTTTTCGCGATGCCAATGGGGGTCGGTGTAAAGTACTACGTCGATCGCTGGCTCGCCTTGCGGCTTGACATGACGGATCACATCGCATTCCGCAACGGGGATATAAAGACAGCTCACCAGGTTGCGGTGACGTTCGGTATCGAAACTAGATTCGGCGGTCCCCGCAAGAAGTATCGGTAGGTCATGTTCGCCGAAAGTGACCAAGCCTTTTCTGTCGCATGAACCAGACGCTAGCGCGTGCCGGCTGATTTTTTCGTCGCCGACGTATGCCGCGTCTCTTATTCTCAAACAAAATCCCGACGGACAAGATCGATTGCTTGCTGCGCCAAACGTCGAGTGTGTTTTTGCTTGATCGGCGCCCGCAGAAAGCGGTGAAACGCGGCCAGCAGAGTCGTTCGACAATTCTCCGATGCGCCGTCCAATTCTTCCCGAACGGCCAGCGTCGTTTTCACGAAGTGTGACGAGAAAATCGGATCTCGAAACCCGTGATCCAACAACAGGTCGTCGACCTCCGAGAAGAACGTTGACTCGTCTTTCACCAACCACTGGCTCGTGTCGAGATCCATGTCCAGGTACTTGTGGTTGCGGCCAACAAAGCAGACCATCTGCAACAGGCCCTGCTTCCAAAGGTGTGGGTGCCGTTCGCAAACGGCTCGAACAGCATTGGCGAATGTGATGCCATGTGTAAAGTTCAGCCAGCCAGCGTTGTCCGAAACGGGTCGATGGAAGGTCTGGTCGACGGATTGGTCAAAGTGCAGCAGATTGCTGGCGAGCGCGTTTAACAACGTGTCGTAGATACAACTCAGCGAATGGGATTGCACAGCATCCAGCAACCACCGAGTCGCTTCTCGCACGGTTGCCGGAAACGGACATTCGAGGTCGCTGGAAGCGATCGACTGATCTCGCAACGTCTGTTCGTCAAGTTGGGCGAGTGCGTCAGCGTACCCGCTGAACTCGGGCATCAAATCCTCGCGAGTCGTGTAACAGAGGTGCCTGGCCAACGCCAAACGCAACGGCAGTTCGGTGTCTCCTCCCAGCCGTTCGCTAAACTGCCGAGTCTTGTAAACGTAGATCAGCGAGTGCCCAAAGTCGTTGTAGTGGGCCAGTGCTGCGGTGGCGAAGGCATCCTCGACTTGCCGCCATGTTCGTTGTTCTGCGACACTGCCTCGGGCCAAGGCTTCGGCAAGTTCGCGGTCTTCGCCCTCGACGGCGTTGACGAACCGAGACGCTTCAAACGGCTCCGTTCCGTCGTGATGTGGGTAACTGGGGTGCCGTAACGCGTCCCACGCCATATGATCGACTAACTCGGCGAGGCAGACCAATTGCTTGCTGGTGTCACCCTCGTGTTGTTGGAAGAGATACAACCAATCGGGCGCGACAGCGAAGGCATGAGTGAAACCATACTCCAGCCGGTCAAAGGTCCACTGCACTGCGTTGCGGATTCCAACCAATGGGTCGAGGTCATTGAAATCCAGTCGAGCCAACTCACGACAGATGCGTCCGAAGTCACGTTGACTAAACGCGACACGTAGGCCGCCTATTATTTTCGCTTGCCGCTCCGCAACTGGTGGATCGTCGGTGTTGATCCAAACCTCACTGCCGCGTATTTCCACTGGATAGCTGCGGACGTGATCACCACCCAATGTGCACTCACCATCGGACAGGCGAAACTTCCAGTTGTGCCAGTTACAAGTTAAAGTGCAACTATTGTCGACGCTGCCTTTGACTAACGGGTAGCCCTCGTGAGGGCAACGATTGTCGATGGCGTAGACTTTTGTATCCACGGCAAAAAGTGCGACTTGAAGAGGTGGGATTTTTACCACCTGCGGTTGCTGCTCGACGTCAGCAAGCGTCGTGGCACACGTCCAAGGCATGGTCGTTGTCTCCAATGACACGTCAGCGCGAGAGCCAACACACTTTAGTCTTCGTTTCGACCTTCCATTTCTTGCAAGGCCTCCTGAAAGGACCCGGCGGCTTCGTCGATAGCGTCCACCGATTCGTGCCGATACCCATCGGCCTCCGCGGACCAAGCGCGGTTCAAGAGGCGTTCGCCGGACGCCATATAAAGCATGATGGGGGCGGCGCGACTGAGACCCATTTCTTCAATCAGCCGCTCTCGAAGTTCGACGAATGGCGTCACGTGTTCGCTCAGGACTTTGTCGACCTCATCGAGCAGTTCCTGGTGGGAGGCCTTGTTCATCATCGACATCAGTGTTTCTATCGCCTGCTGCACTGATATGATGTAACCCGGTGCGGTATCGGCCGCCGTCGTTCGTGCTTCGGTATCCGGCAACTCGCCTTCTGCTTGTTCCGCCTGGGGCGCTACGCGACGATCGCGAATGTCGTTCCGCCATAGGACGATACCGACGATCGCGATGCCGACTCCAACACAGAACACGGGAATGGCATTCGAGAATCGCTCACCTTTCTTCTCGGGAGGCCAACCGCCAACTGCAGCGCGAGATTTCGTCAAGCTCGCTTTTGTCTCTTTCAAACTCTTCACCTCAGCGGCGGAAAGTTGATCGATAGATCTCAAGTCAGCGTCAACATCGGCGATCTTAACGTCAAATTCATTGATCTCCTTCAGGAATTCGACCTGTCCGCCAAGTTCGTCGCGAGATTTCGTCAAGCTCGCTTTTGTCTCTTCCAGACTCTTCACCTGATCAACAGTTTTCAACTCAGCCTCAACGGCGGCGAGCTTAACGTCAAATGGTCTGATCTGCTGCAGGTATTCGACCTGTTTGGCGGGCAGCTTCGCGCCACCAACGATGGCGGCGATGATTCCGATCCCGAACAGCGCGTAGGCTATCAGTCGCATCATTTCTATCCACCCCTACTAAAAATCGAGTAAGCGGCGCCGCCAATTCCCATCAATGCCTCGCCGACAATCAAACCGGCTGCGAAGGGCACCAGGCGGTTTTCGCAGAACGAGCGGCCGAATGTTTTTTGAATTCCCATCTGCAGGAAACAGCCGATGCCGTAACCGAGAGTGATGGAAAAGGGTAGGTACATCGCCAAGCCAATCAGCACGCCGAGACCGGCTTGCGGTGCGGCGCCCAACAGGCCGCCGACCACCGCGCCTGTCGCGTACTTGTCAATCGGCACCTGGCCAGAATTGATGCTCTCGATGACTCCCGCCAGTGCGCCGCCTTGAGGTGCGGGCAGAGCGGTCCCCTCGCCGAAACCACCGGTACCACCGTCGCCCGCGTGCCAAAGTAAATAGATGGCTCCCAACGCGACCAGAACTCCGATCCAAGTGGTTGCCATTTGAACCATCTGTTGCTTGATCGGGCGGGCACCGATCATGAATCCTGTCTTCAGGTCTTGCATCATGTCGGCTGCCTGTCCGATCGCGACACAGACTGCCACGCCGACAACCATTGCACCGGCCACATTTCCTTGCAGCAACACTAGCATGATGGTTACCGAGATCAACGACATGCCAGACATCGGTGAAATGTCCGTCAAACCGGTCGCTTGGGCCACGATCAAAGCGGCCAACGCCAGCCAGACCGTTCCCACCAATGTAGAAAGTACCGCCTGGGTGGGAGTGATACCCGGCGTCATCATCGAGGCGATGAGGAAGATCGCCATGCCGGCCACGGTACCGACCATCAACGTCGTCAAGCTCAACTCCTCACGACCTCTTCCAGAACCGCTCGTCTTGGAGGCCCTGGCCAAGGAGCTAAAGGCGCTGCGAATGGCCGGGGAACTGGTGACAACGCCCATCAGAGCGCCGCCGACTAACACACCAATCCCCAACGGCCTCAACATATTTGAGTAAATAAATCCATCGACGGCCGTTTCGGGAGCGGCCGCCGTCCATCCCATGCCGACGGACATGGGTGCGATGACCCACCAGGACAACGCGCCGCCGGCAAAGAAGGCGAGCCCGCCACGGCCGGCCAATAACCCGGCCGCCAGGTTCATCAGCGATAGGTAGACAACCGGTGCAAAATAGCTCGGAATAATATGGAAATTGAAGTGCAGCTCTTCCTCAGTGATTCCAAAGCCGCTCGTTTCGACCATTGATGGTGAATCCAGCAATCCGGAGCCCAGGACCAACTTCCACAGGGCGCTGATGGCAAAACCGACGGCCAACAGGATCGCTTTTTCCTTTCCTGACGAGCCTGCGCGGATGATCGTCGAGGTGGCGATGCCGGAAGGGAACCGCAATCGATCCATCTCGATCATCTGTTTTCGCAGCGGAACGATGACCATCGTCCCTAAAATGGCGCCTGCGATACCCCCCAGGATCAAGGGACCGATGTGAAACGAAAACTCCATGCCGTTCGCTCTTAGCAGGTATAACGCGGGCACGGTAAAGACGACTCCGGTACCGGCCGTGTTGATTCCCGACGCGATCGTCTGGTTGATGTTGTTTTCCACCATCGTGCCGACGCCCATCACGCCACGCAGCAGTGTGTAACCCATGATGGCAGCGACGGTCGAACCGCCGATGGAAAAGCCGAGCTTCAAGGCGGCGTAGACGAAGGCCAGATTCAATACCACACCCTGAATCACACCTAAGACGACGGCGGCAACCGTCAATTCGCGATATGCAGCCCCCATATTTTCAGCCACGTCACCGAGTCGAACCGAATCCCCTCCGGTGTTTTCCGTCGACATCGCTACAGCTCACTTTCGTGTAGGGACCGCGTCCTGCTGTTTGGCTTTACGGACCCATCCTCTGGGGCTCGTCCTTTTTGGGGAAGGAACAGCACAAACGTCTCCCGTGAATCGCTGTTTTTATAACCGCTTTGAGGGGGCATTAAAACAGGCAGTTTTAGTTGCTTAGGCAAAAAGCGGTTGCTCGTGGCCGACCTTGGCGCGTCGCCGACCGTTCTGGCGGCCCGTTCCCAACCGAGCTCGACCCGACGAGCTGTCAAAAAAAGCCAAAATATGGCCAGTTTGTCGCCAAAACCAAACCGATTTGTGTTCGAATTCGTCTAATAAAGTGGCTGACTAGTCGTTCCCTGTTTGAATTCGGGGCGGTGGGCAGCCGGGGCCGGAACAGAGGGCAAGTCATGCACGATAACGTGCGCGGAACAGACGGACATCTCAGTGGAGACAAAGAAGATGAAACGGTTCACTCTTTGGGCCTTGATTGTGGCTCTTACGTTGCCAACTTGGTTTGCCACTCAGGCCCTCGGTCAGGGGTTTCTGCTGGTTGAGGAGTCCGGTCGACGTGTGGCGCACCCACTGCCGCGCCCTTTCATTGTACGACCGACGCCGCCGCCGGCGACTTCCTATAAGGTGAAGTCGATCGAGATGAACGCCAAGGTGGTTGACCAGACGGCCCAGGTTCAGCTGACTCAGACATTTGTGAATACCGGCTCGCGGCAGATGCAAGTCACGTTTGTCTTTCCGTTGCCCGCCGACGCGGTGGTCGATGAAATGACATTCATGGTCGACAACAAGGAGTACGAAGCGAAGATCATGCCGGCAGCGCAGGCTCGTTCGATTTTTGAGGGTTACGTGCGACGGAACAAGGATCCGGCGTTGCTCGAGTGGGCTGGGTTGGGGATGGTGAAGACGTCGGTCTTTCCCGTACCGCCTGGCGCTGAGAGAAAAGTGATTCTGCAGTACAGTCAGATCCTTCGCCGCAACGACCGCCTGACCGAACTGACATTTCCACTGTCGACCGCGAAGTTCACTTCGCAGCCGATCGAGAACTTGAGCGTTCGAGTTTCCGTCGAGAGTCGATCGAAAATCAAGAATATTTATAGTCCGTCGCACTCGGTCAATATCGAACGTCGGGACAATAAGCACGCGGTCATCAAGTTGTCGGCACAGAACGTGATACCGACCAGTGACTTTCAATTGTTTTTTGACGTCTCCAAAAAGGACATCGGTGCCAGTCTGATCGCCTATCGTCCGCAGGCTGGCGAGGACGGCTATTTCCTTTTGATGGCCAGCCCGGACATCGGTGGCGAAGTGGCAGAAGCCGCTCGCAAGACGATTGTCTTTGTCGTCGACCGATCGGGAAGCATGAGTGGCAAGAAGATTGAACAGGCGCGAGAGGCGTTAAAATTCGTCTTGAACAATCTCAACGAAGGTGACCTGTTTAATATCGTGGCCTATGACAGCAGTGTCGAAGCGTTTAGGGAAGAACTGCAGCGCTACAATGACCAAACGAGGGGCGAGGCGTTGGCGTTCGTCGATGGAATCTATTCGGGCGGAAGCACGAACATCGACGGCGCACTGACGGTGGCACTCGGCATGTTGCAGAATGAGAAATTGCCCAACTACGTCATCTTCCTCACTGATGGCCGGCCGACGGCGGGTGAAAAGAACGAAATGAAAATCGCTGCCAACGCAGCGAAGAACAACAAAGTGGATGCTCGAATTCTCAACATGGGCGTTGGCTACGACGTCAACAGCCGTTTGTTGGATCGAATCGCCGTCCAGAACTTCGGCATTAGCCAATACGTGCGACCCAATCAGAACCTCGAAGAACATGTCAGCAAACTTTACGGTCGAATCAGTCGACCCGTGTTGACGAACGTCAAACTGTCGATTGACGTGGAAGATCATGACGGCAATGTGATCAACCGAGTCTACCCTCGTCGAATCGGTGATCTGTTCGCAGGAGAACAGCTGGTGATTGCCGGCCGCTATAAGCCCTCGGGCGACGCGAAAGTAGTCATCAAAGGACGTATTGGCGATGAAAAGCGTTCGTTCGACTTTCCCGCTAAGCTGGTCAAAGCGAGCCGTGGTGAGAATTACGCCTTCGTGGAAAAACTGTGGGCGACGCGACGGATTGGTGAGATCATCGACGAGTTGGATCTCAACGGACAGAATGAAGAATTGATGGAAGAGTTGGTAGGCCTTTCAGTCAAGCATGGAATTCTGACGCCCTACACGTCGTTCCTTGCCGATGAAAACTCAGCGCAGGGCATCGTTTCCCGCGGACGGATTTTGGACGAGACGAGACGCCAGCTCAATAGGCTCAGCTCAGCAGAGGGCCGTGCCGGTCTCTCTCAACGAGCGGCCAAACAAGCGTTCAAGACGGCCAATGCCGCACCGGGCGGTGGTGGGACAGCTGGTTTAGGCGGTGGCGGTTTTGGCGATTTTGGAGCTGCAGCGGAGGCAACGGCCAAGGACGCGAGTATCATCTCTGGGCTCGCCAAACGAGGCGTGCAGGGAGCCCAGGTCTTTGAAGGGGACGATGGGGTCATGAGAGTGACCGACAAGGTTCTTCAGATCGGTAAAGAGACGTTATACAAACGAGGCAAACTGTGGGTGACAGCGTCGACTCGAACGGTCGATCTAAAGAAGGACCGCGCGAAGATCGTTGAGATTGAGCGGTTCAGCAAATCGTACTTTGATTTGACCAAAGAGAACTCCAAATCGGAAAATGCAGTGTTCGCTCAGCAAGCGCAGGACGAGGAACTGTTGATTTCGATTCGCGGAAAAATCTACCTGATCAAGTGACCTTACCTTGGGACTGAGCGGGGCAGGTCCGTGGCCCTCTGCGTAATCTGTGTTGGGTTCAACACAGATTATCGCAGCGGGGCCGGAGGCGCCATCAGCCGGCACGGGCTAGCGTCCGGTTTCTTGCTTGCGGAACTACCGCGGCTATTGCCTTTT
>DUDC01000191.1:0-816 GCA_012959465.1 Planctomycetaceae bacterium | reverse complement strand
CACGGGCTAGCGTCCGGTTTCTTAGCGTCTGGAATCTCACGCGAATCTCCTCGTCCATCGATTCCATTTGTCATTAGATATCTATCATTTGTCAATTGTCATTTCGTTTCCGCAGCATCGATGGCCACGGCACGACCAGCCGGCACGCGCTAGCTAGCGTCCGGTTTCTTGCTTGCGGAACTACCGCGGCTATTGCCTTTTTTTCAATGACAAATGATAGATGATAGATAACTAATGACAAATCTCCCGGCCGCCTACCGAGATTTCGTTCGAACCCACCTCGTATTCTTGCCTTTAGTGCTTTTCTCGCCGATCACGTGTAGAATGGACCGCTAAGACAAACCGGTTGACGGCTTTCCGCGGTCAACGGTTGTTGGAAGTGCTTGCACCTCTGGTGGGGGCCGCGGTCTTCAAAACCGTTGGGCCGTGTGTGAACCATACGGTCGGTGGGTTCGATTCCCATGCACTTCCGCCATTTCTTTTCGCCCCGTATCGCACGCCGCCGCATCCGAACGCGTATCTCCGCAAGGCGTAAGGGGTTCGCTATCGTGCGTATTGCCCTTTTGCGAAGTGGTGCGACTTAACGCGTGCGCCTTCACGGAAATACAACGCCCGGAAATACAACCTTATGAAACCCGCCCAACTCTTTCTTTTCCTCTTCCAATTCGTTCAAACGTTCTTCGATGTACATGTTGATCTCATTAGTATTCTCGCGTTTCTTAATGCTTTGTTGAAACAATTTCCAACTTTGTGCCCGTCGATCTTCGATGAGAGCCTGTACGAGACTCCAGTTTCGCGCCACATCAAAGCGTAGCG
>DUDC01000190.1 GCA_012959465.1 Planctomycetaceae bacterium | reverse complement strand
GTAATCAGATCGTCCAACTCACATTCGCGACGTGAATGTCACCGTTTTCACGATAGGAGTTTTGCATTGGCTACTTCATGGCGAGAAGCACTCCAACAGACACTCGAAGACTACCGGGTAACGCGAAGCGAAAAACGTGCGCTGCAACAATTGCTGGCCGATCGCTCGGTGTCGGAGTCGGACATTCACTTGTTGCGAAGCGAAGCTTTTGAAGTAGCGAGAGCCGAAACGGAAAGCCTCGAAACGACCCAGACCCTCGAATGGCTGGAAGACGTCATGCGTCTACTGGCAAATGCCGCGACAACGGCGCCTGCTCCGCTGCCGAAAGGCACATCCGAGGCGCATTTCTCCCCTGGCCAAACGTGTTTAAATGCAATCCGCAGACATCTCGACAACGCGAGACACTCGATTGAAATCTGCGTCTTCACCATAACTGATGACCGCATCAGTCGAGCCATCGAAGCGGCTGCAAAACGCCGGGTGTCAGTCAAAGTGATTTCTGATGACATGAAGAGTGGTGACACCGGATCGGATATCGGCCGAATGAGCGCAGCCGGCGTGCCCGTCCGCATCGACCAGTCCCCGTTTCACATGCACCACAAGTTCGCCATCTTCGACAATAAGACGCTGCTGACAGGCAGCTATAACTGGACTCGATCAGCCGCCAACTCGAATGAAGAGAATCTGGTTGTCCTTAATGACAAGTCGCTGATCCGGCAATTCCAAACTCAGTTCGACGAATTGTGGGAGCAGTGCGTGGATTGGGTCAATTAGCCTTACCTCGCTTCCTGCTCCTGCCAGTGCTTTTGAGCCGAACTCGCTAGCCTCGGGTCTTGTCGTTAGCTTGGCGCGATCTTGCCAGAATCCGAGGCTAGCGAGTTCGGCTCAAATTCCCATTGCCTTGTAACGAAGGGGCATCGACCACCCAACATCCAACAGCCAGTCATTCATGCCGCGCGTTGGTTCTCTCGAGACATCTGCACTGCTAGCAGATCCAGTTGGCTCTTGAGATCAGCAAGCATCAAATGAGGACTTGCGCCGTCGGCCATGTGAGAATAAAACGAATGCGAGGCGCCGCTGTGACTTGTGTTCAACATTGCCGTGGTATGACGTAACTCCGCCATGCGTTCCTCGATCGCATTCAACATGCTGAGCGTTTCGCGATGCCCGCTCCATAGAGACTCGAGCTGAAGTACGAAACTGATCAGCAGCGATGCGCCGCCTGCCAGTGTGATCGGCACGCCGATCACCCACAGTTCGCCCCGCCCGGCCACCCACGACCAGATACTGAGCACGCTTCCGCAAACAAAGAGCATGAGGCCGCCACTGAAAACCAGCCAGGCGAACCAAGGTGTGCGGGCCGATTTTGCCCGACGATTCAGCCGTAAGGCGGCGGGCTCCATGGTCGTCGCGGCAACCGGCAGCGGGGACGATGGCGGATCGGCTTGGCCCGCCTCCTGTGGCTTGACATCGGCCATCGCGTCAAACTGTTCCAACAACCGTTGCAATTCGTCCGCGTCGGCGTCCAATTGCCAATCGTCCCAGTGCATTGGCGGTGTCGTGGGAAGGTCCAACGGACCGCGACGTTCACCGGTCGATCGGGCCGACGATGAATTCGGATTGGTCGAAACGTCGTCCGCCTGATGACTTGAAGTGACCAGCTGGCTCGTACAGTGTGGACAGACCGCGATCGCATCGGCGAAATCGCCGCCAATTGCCGTCACGTCCTCTTCGCACTCAATGCACCACATCCGGTGAGATCCAGTTCCCATATGTCACGAATACACCAAACGCCTTATTCTGAGCTATCGGAATATCGATCAGGTAAACTTTACCGGTTCTACTGTTGATGCGGACTGTATCGGTGTTACCAGTTTCTGTATTACCTAAAACACTCAAATACCTCATAATCTCGATGAAACCAGCCATTGCTCAAGTCTGCACGCTGCTGGGCAGCCTCGAAACCGACGTTGAGGACTTTGCTGCGGGGCACTGCCCGGCCATGGAACTCTATTGGAGTAAGGTCGAAACGTACCTGAAGGAGAAGACCGTTTCGCAACTACTCGACTTGCTCCACGAACATTCGATGGATGCGCCGGTTGCCAGTTTTCAGGGAGGATTGCTCGCCAGTCAGGGGGGTGCCCGCCGTGAGGCGTGGGCACTGTTTGCCGATCGATTAAGACTCTGCTGCGAGCTGGGTGTCCGGACCATGGTGGTACAATGCGACGTTCCACCGCCTCTTGACGCAGAAACGATCGATCGCGTTCGCGTCTCGCTAACCGACGCCGCACGACAAGCAGCCGACTGCGGCGTTCAGATTGCGATCGAACCTCAGGCAACTTCGGCGTTTGCCAACAACATTCAAACGGCGGCCGTGTTGGTTTCGGAAGTGGGCTCCGATTCGCTGGGAATCTGTTTGGACGTATTCCATTTCTATACGGGCTGCAGCAAGTACAGTGACCTGAACTACCTGACAACAGAAAATCTGTTCCATGTTCAGGTGAGTGACTTGGCTGACGTGCCGCGCGAATTTGCTCAAGATGCTGACCGCATCATGCCGGGAGATGGAGACATCCCTTTGGATCCGATCGTGGCACACCTACGTTCGATCGAGTATAAGCAGTATGTGTCTCTCGAGTTGCTGAACCCGAAGCTCTGGCAAATCCCAGCTTTGCAGATCGGCGAGATCGGCATGACGGCTCTCCGGCGACTACTAGGCCAAGCGTCGATGGACTAGGCGAGAATGGACTGATTGATAGCGGATTAGAACGATGTCACTGCTACGTGCCTGCCACTGTTGTGGCCAGATCCATCATCTTCCCCGCATGTCGGTCAACGAGTCAGCTTATTGCCGCCGATGCGGTGGTCGACTGGCGTCCGGCCAATCTGAGCGAGCGAGCCAACGCTGCGCTGCTGCCGCCTTGGTTGCCTTGATCCTATTTTTCCCCGCCATTTTTCTCCCGATTCTTGAAATAGAGAAGCTCGGCCACCACCATTCGTCGAGCATCCTAGCGGGTACGTTAGAATTGTTACACGAGGGTGCCTGGTTCGTCGGGACCATCGTGCTCGTTTTCTCGATTGTCTTTCCGCTGGCCAAGATGGTGCTATTGTTGGAACTCAGTCTGCTGAAGTTGCTCCACCGACGCCACAAGGCAATCACGTTTCGATGGATGGAGACATTGGGAAAATGGAGCATGATGGATGTCATGTTGCTGGCATTCCTCGTCATGTTGGTAAAACTCGGGAACCTGGTCGAATTTCAAATTGGTCCAGCGGCTATCGCGTTCACCCTTTGTGTGGCGGCGAATATGGTGGCTTCGATGCTATTCGATCCTCACGCGATCTGGGACGACGGAGAAACGAACGATGGCACAACCTGACCGGTCTCTTGACGAGGACGAAAAACCGAGTGGCGTCGTTGAGCCAACGAATCTTCCGCAGGCCGACGTGCGGCCATCTCCAACGGCAAGAGAGCAGTGGACGAACATTGTTCGCAATTACTGGTGGGCAATCGGCGGAGCGATTGTGGTGGCAAGCGTACTCGTCGGATCGTCGGCCGCGCATCGCGGCACGCGAATCACCATCGACTTTGACAAGGGTCACGGAATCAAGTCCGGCGACGCACTGCGACACCTCGGCATCGAAGTTGGCATCGTCGAGCTTGTGCAACTTCAAAGTGACGGCTCAGGTATCCGGCTCAATGTGCGTTTGGCGGCGGAAGGCAAACACTTGGCGCGTGAAGGATCTCAGTTTTGGATCGAACGTCCGCAAGTAAGCTTGAGCCGTGTACAAGGGCTGGACACAATGATCGGCGCTAAATATGTCGGCATGTTACCTGGCCCAAGCGGCGCGGACGCAGATACTATTTTTCAGGGCAGGGAGACGCCCATATGGCTGGAAGACACGGGAGACGCCGAGTTGGAAATTGAGTTTGCCAACGGCCAGGGACTCGAAGTGGGTGATTCGCTTCGATATCGAGGAATTGAAATCGGCGAAGTGATGGCAATTGCCTTGGACGCTGAATTGAAGTCGGTCCGAGTCCACATCCAGTTGAACTCCGCTGGCACACCGGTGGCACGAGTCGGAAGCCAGTTCTGGATTCAACATCCGGCCGTCAGTTTCTCCGGAGTGCGGGGGCTCGACACGATTGTCGGAGGTCGCTACGTAGCTGTGATTCCCGGACCATCGGAAGCCGCGAAACAACACCGCTTTGTCGGTCTAGCAGAGCCACCAGCAGCTTACGATCGCCCTCAGAATGGCCTCGAGATCCGGCTCACCAGTTCCCATCGCAGCGCATTGCGGCAGAGAGTTCCCATCACCTACCGTGGCCTGCCGATCGGTCGTGTCCTCTCGACTGGCCTCGCGGCCGATGCGGTAAGTGTCGAGGCACGGGTCTACATACTGCCTGAGTTCAAACACCTAGTGCGTCAGGGGTCCGTGTTTTGGAACGCCGGCGGGATCAAGTTTCGAGCCGGAGTGTCAGGACTCGATATTCGCATTGATTCGCTCGAGAGTGTTGTTCAGGGAAGCATAGCGATGGCAACGCCTGAAGATATTGGAGAATCGGTTGCCACGGGACAGACGTTCGAGTTTCACGACGAAGCCGATGAGAAATGGCTGGAATGGAATCCGCGAATTCCATTGGGGAGCGTGTTGGCATTCAACGCTGTCCGACGGTACTTTCCGACCCGATACCGGCTCAGCTGGACGACCCGTAGACTTGGCTTTCGCAAGCACCACGGCGTTTCGGCATGGGCCATTCGCCATGATGGCGACAAGTTATTGACGCTGAGTGATATCTTGCAAGAGCCCGAGGAGCATCTCGAGGATTCGATACTCGAATTGGAGGGCCATGAGTATCCACTTTCGGATGCGGAAGTCACGCTTCGTGGGCCACTGGCGGTACTCAGCCTTACGCTCGTTGAAACAAAAACCATCGGTCCGAGTTGGCCCACAAACATCCTACGTACACCGTCGCAGCTAGAGGACTGCCTGATCGTCACCAGCCCAACGTCGCGGGCCATTCCCGTTGCCGTCAGTCGTCTCAGTGAAACGAATGGCGTATGGATCGTCGATCCATCGCTTTCGTTTGATGAAAACGAATGGCAATCGGCGGCGGTCATCGCAACGAGCGATCAGAAGTTGATCGGATTGTTGCGAGTGGTCGACCAAACGGGCGAGATCGTCCCCTTTCGAGATTAGTCGCTTGGATTGCGTTCACTCGCGACGCATTTTATTGATGAATTGATGGTTACAAGTGCATACAAATACGTCTCACAAAATGACACCAACCAGCCTTGACCGATGACCGAACCACGCTCAAAAAGGAACACCACCATGTGGCAACGACTCTTGGCCTTCAGCCTGTTGTTCCCATGCCTTTCGACGGCCGATGCCCAAGAAAGAGAATTCAATCCGGTCAAGGTCGGCAGATTGTTCGGCCGCTTTCAGCCGATTACCGAGTTTCCGATTGTTCCAGCCAACAAGGCGGAACTGGAACCAAATGAGCTGGTGTTAGGTGTCGTGGTCAATGGCAAAGCCAGGGCGTATCCGATCAACATGCTGACCGGACCGTCGCGAGAGATACTCAACGACCAACTGGGCGGTGCTGCCATTGCCGCCACTTGGTGACATCTCTGTCACAACGGCATCGTGTATGCCCGTACCGTTGGCAAGAGAAACTTGAATTTCGCCGTATCTGGAGCGCTCTGGAACCGAAGCTTGGTCATGATGGACTCGGAAACCAAGTCACTGTGGAGCCACCTCCTTGGCGAGGCCATGGACGGGGAACTGAAGGGAACCGTCCTGGAGTCATACCCCAGTCATATGACCGACTGGGCAAATTGGCGCGCAGAAAACCCGGAAACCACAGTGGCCAAGCTCAGCCGGACTTCACAACGCTACCGGACAGAATTCTATCGAAACCCGTCTCAATTTGTTGTCGGCATCGCCGGTGGAGGCATGGCAAAGGCGTGGAATTTTCAACAGCTTACGAAAACTCCGATCGTCAATGACCAATTTTCGGATCAGTCGCTAGTTGTTGTCTTTGACTCGAAGAGCAAGACCGCGTTGACATTTAGTCGAACACTCGACGATCAAGTGTTGACGTTTGAAGAAAAGGACAAGGCGATGGTTGATCGAGAGACACGTTCGGTCTGGAACCGTCTGAGCGGGAAAGCGATCGATGGTCCACTCAAGGGAAAACGCCTCGCTCCGATGGTGTCCATTGTTAGTTTTAGCAAGGCCTGGGTGACGTTTCACCCCAATACCACCGGACTAACGAAAGCAGAACTGGAAGAGTCGAGAGCTCCGCGGCGAAGTCGTAATCGCCAGCCACGTGGCGACGACAAGAAACCCTGACTTGAGGATGGCAGAACTGAACAAGCCTGTCAGAAACTCTCCACCAAGCATCGAAGTTAGTTTCACTTCGTCCGATCCTTGGTAGAATCGGCGCGAGATGTCTTGCGATGCGTCGACCGACGATTCATCCATTCGCGCCTTCAACCGGGACCTGACGAGCCGATGAACGTAAATACAAAGAAAGTGTCTGGTCGCCGCGAGTTGCGATTCGATTCGTTTGATGACCTTCTCGCCGAGGCAGAGCGATTATGTGCTGGGGAAGTGAAGATGTTAGGGAATTGGACGCTGGCTCAAATGCTCGAACACATCGCGTCCGGTCTGAATTCGACGATTGACGGCTCGTCATTCAAAGCCCCACTGATTCTGCGTTTGGTCCTAGCCCCGTTGATGAAAAAGAAGTTCCTCAACAAGGGGCTTGCCCCTGGCTTCCCCATTCCCAAGGACGCAGAAGCACAGTTTTTGCCGAAAGACGACGCCGAAATCGACGCCGGTTTGAAGGCATTACGAGCAGCTATCGAGCGATTGATTTCGACTGACGAGCTGGCGAATCATCCGTTGTTTGGAAAGTTGACTCGTGACGAGTCAGATAATTTTCAGTTGCGACACGCCGAGATGCACTTGAGTTTTGCGATTCCGGTCGACTGACCACATTTGACCGGGGTCTTGCTTCGAAGGACATCCTACCGCCTTCTCCTCGTGCCTTCGGGTGAGACGTTGCACACGAAGAAACTACGGCACGAAGTGCGGATTTTCCCGAAATCTGAAATGCAAAGTATCTTTCCCGTCATTATCGCAAGAGCTGACGGTACGACCCTAAGGAGGAAAAAAATTGAGCTCGGATCAGAAAATCGACTACCTAGAATTGCCAGCGGACAACTTCGATTCCATCGAGTCATTCTATTCGACCACTTTCGGCTGGTCCTTTACCGACTACGGCCCAGAGTACCGGTCATTCTCCGATGGAAAGCTCGACGGTGGTTTCTTCAAATCAGAACTGCGTTCCACCACGTCCAACGGCGGGGCCTTGATCGTGTTGTTTGCCAACGATCTTGAGGCAACCCGAGACAAGGTCGTTGCCAATGGCGGCAGCCTATGTAAGGAGATCCTCTCGTTTCCCGGCGGGCGACGCTTCCACTTCTTAGATCCACATGGAAATGAACTGGCCGTATGGTCGAATGCGGGAGTGATTGAGCCGGTGACATGCAGCGAGCAATGAAAAGAAGAGCAGTCGGACGCCGCTGGAGACTCGTGGCAGTCAAGGGCTACCAAAATCGGAACTCGAAATGACAAGAAAGAAAAATGCGGCGACAAAGCGAACAGCCATCCGGCGCCCCAGTTCGAAGAAACGTCGAGTACTTTATGTTGGCATTTATCTACTGTTCATCGGCGGACTAGTGTGGTTCGCTGGGAAGGCGTACGTCTGGTATCGATTCGGTGTGCCGGTCATCGGCAAGAAAGAGGTTTCATCGGTTTGGGAAGGTTTCTACCCAAATCTAAAAACCACCGGTCTTGCCGACGCCGTTATCTCGAAGAATGACGGCAATTTTGATGTACTGTTGCTGGGGGCATCTGTATTAGATCAAGTTGCCGCTCGACTCGAGCGGCAACTCAACGAGCGAATCGAAGAGCCCGTACGAGTCTTCAATACTTCAGACAACGCTCTGACATCTCGCGACAGTTTTCTAAAATTCCGCTACCTGAAAGACAAGCACTTTGATTTGATCGTGGTGTATCACGGAATTAACGACGCTCGCATGAACTGCTGCCCTGCAGATCAGTTTAAGGACGATTACACACACTGTTTGTACTACAAGGTTTTCGACTGCCTCGTTAATGGCGACCCGTTGCCTGTAAAACAAGTGCTCGCCAATCTGATTCCGTTTGAGGCTCCATCGCCGACGATGCTCGCCGACGGTGCCAAAATCAAAACCGACCGACCGTTCCGAACTAATTTGGAAGCGATTGCCGAACAAGCCGCGGCGAATGACCAACTTGTCATGCTCATGACATTTGCCTACTACATTCCAGAGGATTATTCGATGGAACGACTCCGCAGTGGGCAATTAGACTACGGTCCTCGACAGGTTGAATTCGTTTGTCCAGCCGAATTATGGGGTACGCCGAAAAACCTGACCAATACCATCGACGCCCACAACCGAGAGGTGATAGCAATTGCGGATCGTTTCGAAAACGTCGTATTTGTCGACCAGCTAAAGAACATCACACCAAGTGGAACTAACTTCAGCGACCCATGCCATTTGACCGATGCCGGCTGCCAACTTTTTGTCGACAAGCTAATGTCCCAACTTAGCCGCCGTCTACCGGCCACAAACAACTAACCACCAAGGTTGCAAGTCCGACGAGAGTGCCGTGGCGAGCTGTTGTTTTCTTGCGATTTCGAACAAGAATGCGATTTCGAACAAGAAATAGTGCGACCGTACGGTTTGATAGACGACGATCGGGCGCACAACTGGGCCAATACTATGCCTCAAGTCAGGCGATCTGTTTGCGAAGAAACTCGTTCACGATGTGTCCTTGAGTCATGGAGATGATATGGCCACCTCCAGCGACGACCTCATCGGGATCAACGCACCTAATCGGCAAGACACGATCAAGCTCTCCATGGATGTGCAGAACGGTAACATCGTCGCATGTTTCGTTCCAGCGGAGTATTTGACGCGCTGACCACCGCAACACGGCAGGACTTGATCTAGAAAACTGCTGCATCGCCCCGGTTTCTGCAATGCGCCCAGCAATTCCGAAGGGTGGAGGCGGATCGGCCCATGGTCTGCGTGTTCGAAGACATCGACGCAACGATCGAAAAATACGGAGATGGCGAACTGCTCCAGTGGCTGGACGGTAATTGTCAGGTTGACAATGCCGTCAATCTGGCCAGCACGAATTACCCGGAAAAACTCGACCCTCGCATCGTGGCACTTCCGCGGCGTTTTGACCGAGTTCTCTAAATCAAGATGCCGACCGACAGCCAACGCGAAGCGTATCTACGACGCAAATTAGTTCATCTGGCAGACGTCGAAATTCTGGATTGGGTTCACCGGACGGACGGACTATCGTTTGCCAGTTTGGCGGAGCTCATTATCAGCGTCTGCTGTCTCGCGAACGATTTTGATCAGACGATCGAGATTCTACGAAACCAGCATGGGTCGGGCAGCTTCCGAGTTGACGGCTTTGAGAAGGCTCGCAAGTCAAGTGAAACGATTGGCACGACGAGCGCCTAAAACCGCAGGTCACTTTCGCCGAAAGTGACCTGCGGAACGGGCAACGATTTACGGGACCGCCCTGCCCTTTTTTGGAATCGCCAGAAATCGCCGCCATTTCACCTGGACGTCGTTTTTCTGTTTCGCGCCTGGCGTGCTGCGCCCGTTGTCCACAATCGACGTCATTAGAATCGTCAACTCCTGAACTAAATCGGGTTTCTCGAGATAGAGGTTTGTTGTCTCGCCCAGGTCGCTGGCAAGATCGTAGAGCTGGGCGGGATGTGCGTCGTTTCCTTTGGTCCAGCCGCCGGATCCCCGTCCGAAGATCAGCTTCCAATCGTCTTTGCGAACCGACAACAATCCTCGAATCGACTGGCTGACCGCTGTTGTTCGTACGGGTTCGTCGACGCCAGACAGCAATGGGAGCAGGCTCACGCTGTCTTCGCCGGCGTTGTCAGCAAGACCAGCACCCACAATCTCCGCACACGTCGCGATGAGGTCGGCCTGGTGTACCAGCTGCTCGCAGATCGATCCCGCCTCGACCTTCCCCGGCCAACGAACAATCAGCGGCACACGGTGCCCACCATCCCATGCGTCCGACTTATAGCCTCGCAACGGACCACTCGGGAAATGGCCTTTCTTCTCAAGTTCGGCGGCGCCGATGTACGGGGCGCAACCATTGTCACTTGTGAATACGACCAGCGTGTTGTCGGTCACACCGCTTTCATCGATCGCTTTTAAGACCGTGCCGATGACCGAGTCGGTCTCCATGACGAAATCTGCGTACAAGTTCAGTCCGCTCTTGCCTCGCCACTCTTTGTTCACGGCCAACGGCGTGTGAGGGGACGTCAGTGGCATGAAGAGAAAGAACGGCTTGTCCGTTTTCGCTGCCCGAGTAATGAACTCGCTCGCCCTCGCACCCAGCGTCGGTAGAATTGGCTCCAGTGTCCAACCGTTTAGAGCCGGGCCTTGCTGGCTAGCCTGGTTGTTTTGAAACAACCGAGCCGGCAAGAACTCAGTCGGGACTCCGACCGTGCGATCATTTTCGATAAAACAATACGGTGGCCAGTTGGGCACATCGGTGCCAAAGTACTCGTCGAAGCCGCGAGTGATCGGACCACCGGCGATCGGCTTCGAAAACGCCTCTCGCCAGGCATCGCGATGTCGGTCGTCCGCGACCGCCGTTTTCGCCCCTCGGAACAGCGCTTTGTGTTTCGGTGGGATCGGCCAGTCCCAACCAAGGTGCCACTTGCCGACGCACGACGTCTGATAACCCTCGGCCTTCAACAATCCAGCGACCGTCAAACGGTCTGGTGCGATCAGTGGCGGCCCCCATAGACCAACGATCCCACTTTGTAACCTCGTCCGCCAGTGATATCGACCGGTCAGGATGGTGTATCGCGACGGCGAACAGACCCCGGAACTTGAGTGCCCATCGGTAAACCGCATTCCCTGTTTTGCCAATTGATCGATATGTGGCGTCGTAATTTTCCCACGTTTCACATTGAAGCACGACACATCTCCGTAGCCGAGATCATCGGCATAAATGATCACGATGTTTGGCGCGGGCCTTGAGCCCGAGCAAAGGCCGTCTCTTGCATTTGCAAACCAGGAAAAAATGGCCACGGCGATGAGGCCGAGCCGTCGTGTAGTCATTAGTCGTCGCATATTCATCTTCTCGATTTTGAGACTGGGACCTCGCCACGAACGCAGGAAACTGCCGCTGAGCGATTATAGCAAGCGGATTTGAGCCGAAGCCGCTAGCCTCGGATTCTGGCAAGATCACGAAGCTAACGACAAGACCCGACGCTAGCGCGTTCGGCTCAAAAACACTGGCAGAGCCAGTGCC
This sequence comes from Planctomycetaceae bacterium, assembly GCA_012959465.1. GTDB lineage: Bacteria > Planctomycetota > Planctomycetia > Pirellulales > Pirellulaceae > UWMA-0346. The sequence continues at coordinate 8,219 of DUDC01000190.1, read as the reverse complement.
CCACATCGCCCCCATGAGATCGAAACAAACCACCCGACGCCAATTCCTTTCAAAATCGATCGTCGTAGCATCCACTTTGATCGCCGCCCCTTATTTGCTGCAGAACCCAAAGGCAGCCCTACCGTAGACAACCAGTACAACACGGCAAACTCGTTTAACGTCACCTGTTAAGTACGCTAAGAGGCAGCCGGCTGGATCCGCGTGAGCCGCGAAAGGGATTTGAGATCGAAGCGTAGACGAAATGGACCCTATGGCAGACACCATCACCAATGGAGTCGAATGGACACTTTGTGGCTTCGTGTGAACGCTCATATCGTCTCACACCAAGGCACGAAGAGACGAAGCTCTTAGTTTCTCGTACGGCGTTGGACATTCGAGATGGGATGTTCCCTACACATTGGTCTTCCACGCACGAAACTTCCTCAGTGTATTGATCTTCTCTGACCTGCTGCTCTAAACTTTAGGATCGCTTGCGCCGAGTCGAATGTCGCCTAGTTGAAGGAATGTCCGAAATGCGTCGTATTCAATTGTTGTTACGGGGAATCATTTTGACTGGGCTATTCTCTCTTCAGGCCCCAAATGGCGTCGCCACCGAGCTCGATCACGTGCTATTTCAATCGATCCGCCGCGGAGAGACGGAGTTATTGGCGACGTTGCTGCGGCAGGGAACGCCGGCCAATCTCCAGACAGCGGATGGGACGACGCCACTGATGTATGCCGCCGTCCGCGGCAACGCGGGGAGTGTCCAGCTTCTACTAGAACATGGAGCGGACCCAAATGCAGTGAACGACGCCAAGGTGACATCGCTGATCTGGGCTGCTGGTGATCTACAAAAGGTGCGGTTACTGGTTGATCACGGAGCAAATCTGAATGTCCAATCCGGCTTTGGGAATACTCCGCTGATTGTAGCTGCCGCGCATGCGGATTCGACACGTATTGTCGAATTCATGCTCTCGCACGGCGCGGACCTCAATGTGAAGAACAAACGCGGGTACACGGCGTTGGAGAATGCGATCAGCGCAGGCAATTCGAAGACCGTCAAGCTGCTTGCCGAGAAGGGCGCGAAGGTGATCACTGACGATGACGCACGATCGGATCTTGCCACGGCTGCCGATCGCGGGTCGATGGAGCTCGTCCAGTTCTTGCTTGAACATGGCGCTGATCCGAATGCTGGCAACTCTCGCCGTCATTCACTAAATGCTGCACTGCTCGCACAGAAGCCAGAAATCGCCATCCTACTGATCGACAAGGATGCCCGACTCGATCGACAGCTGAGTCCAGGCAAAGTACCGTCGATTCTCTTGGCCGCTTACAACGAATTGGGCGATACATCGATAGTCGAGTTGTTGATCGAAAAAGGTGCCGACATCAATGCAGTAAACCAATACGAAGAAACCGCTCTGACGTGGGCGCGAAAACGAGGTAACCAACGTCTAATCGATCTGCTCATCGAAGCTGGAGTCCCGGAGGGAAAGCTCAAGACGAAGGAACTGCCGTCGCGAGATATCGTTCTGACCAAGACAAACCGATCGCCGTTAATTCGTGGGGCGATCGAAAAGAGCATTGGCTTACTGCAACACAGTTCGGATGTCTTCCTCGAGAAACGCGAAAATTGTATCTCTTGTCATCACCAGAATATGCCGGCCGTCGCAATCGGATGGGCTCGTGACCGCGGATTCAAAGTCGACGGAGCTGCGGTCGATAGGATGATTGCAAGGCAGGTGCGATCGTGGGAGCCACGGATTGGACGTGCGTACGAAGTGGACCGGCCGGTCCCGGTTGCACCACGGTTCATTGGCTATGGGTTGATCGGCTTCTCGGCATTGGGCTATGCCCGCGACGATATAACGGACGCGATGGTTTTTTACCTGTCGGCGATACAGCAGCCAGAGGGTTATTGGATCCCCGGCATGCTGCGTCCGCCGCAAGGGGGTGCCGAGATCGTGGCCACTGTGTTGGCAATGCGATCTCTGCAACTCTACGCCCTCGAAGGACGCAGCGATGCATTCGCGGAGCGAGTGGGTCGCGCCCAGGAGTGGCTGCACGCATCCGAGCCACGTACTCATCAAGAGCGAGTCTTCAAACTACTGGGGTTGGGCTGGGCCGGAATGAAGCATGAAGCGCTGACCGATAAAGTTGCCGAGTTGCTTGCCGAGCAACGCGAGGATGGCGGCTGGGCACAATTGCCCGACCTGGAGAGCGACGCGTGGGCGACGGGACAGACTCTGGTCGCTTTGCGAACAGCCGGAGGCATGAGGACAGACCATTCAGCCTACGTGCGAGGCATTGAATACCTTTTGCGAACGCAATTCGATGACGGCTCCTGGTACGTCCGCAGCCGTACGTGGCCCTTTCAAACACACTTTGAGAGCGAGTTTCCACACGGCAAGGATCAGTGGATATCGGCCCCGGCCACCGCGTGGGCCGTCATGGCACTGACGCTGGCAAGCGAACCGTCGCCCAATGTCATCGTGGCTCATCGAGAGCGTACAGATGCTTCCAATGCTCCGGCAGCACCTAGTGTGAGCAAAACCAAACCTGTACCACCGCCTACTCTGCCGACCGGAATCGTCGATTTTTCCAAACAGATCAAACCGATGCTCGAACGATCTTGTATTGGTTGCCACAGTGGCCCGGAGCCGAAGGGTGGTTTTCGAGTCACAACACGCGAGCTGTTGATCAAGGGAGGTGAGAGCGGCGAAGCGGCAATCCTCCTCGACGGCAGCGGTGAGAGCCCGTTGTTGGGATTCGTGTCCGATGAGGTGGAAGATCTGGAAATGCCGCCCCTGGCCAAGCGAGCTGTGTATCCGCCTCTCACCAAAGAACAAATCGACCAGCTGAGAACTTGGATTGAAAAAGGTGCACCCTGGCCGAATGGAGTTGTACTCAAGCCGGCTGAATAAAAAAATTGGTAACCGACAAGTCACCGCACTCCAAATTTGGCGACACTTAAAACAACTTCGTCAGTGGCTTGCCGTCCACGGCGTGCTGCGGTCGATTGGCTTGGTCGTAGAGAATCGAGTCCGGCGAAATGTTCATGGCGTGGTAGATGGTGGCGAGCAGATCTTCCGGTGAGACCGCGTCCGATTTAGGGTACGCCGAGTGATCGTCGCTGGTGCCATACACCTGTCCGCCCTGAATGCCACCGCCGGCGAGTACCGCACTTTGGCAAGCACCCCAATGGTCGCGGCCGTCGTTCTTGTTGATCTTCGGAGTCCGCCCGAACTCGCCAAACATCGCGACTAAGGTCTCGTCCAGTTGCCCGCTGCCGGAGAGATCTTCCATCAGCGCATGAAAACCGCGATCCAGTGACGGCAGGCAGTACTCGGCCTGCAACATCTGGTAGCCCGATCGGCCCTCGAACGGACCATGGTTGTCCCAAACGTTGGCCACATTGCCGCTCTTTTGGATGTACATCCAGGAGATCGTCACCAACCGCACGCCCGATTCGACCAACCGCCGCGCCGTGAGAATCGCTTCGCCCCATTCGTTACGACCGTAGCGGTCTCGCGTGTGATCGTCGACCGCATTGATATCCAGCGCCTTTTTGAGTGGCGACGAGCCGAGCATGCCGTAGGCCATCTCGCGAAAATCGTCAATTTCGGCCGCCGGCGCATCGGCCTGAAAGCGACGGTCGACACTCTCCAGGGATTCGAGCAGACCGCGGCGAGCCAGCACACGCTGATCGGTAATCCCCTCGGGCAGCGAAAGGGCAAGTGGTGGGGGACCCTTCATTTCACCCGCCGATTTGATTTCCATCGGGTCGTAGCGAGGACCCAGATAGCCGGCGTAGGTCCCGCTGTAGGTTACCCCTTCGTGGCCGATCGGCCGCGGAATGGTGACAGTACCCGGCGCGCCTTGTCGTTGCAGAAAGTACGACGCCACCGATCCGACACCCGGCGCGTCGCTGCGTTTGCGATCGTTTCGGGGAACCCGCAGAGTATTGTCGACGTGGCCGGTTAGCGTGCGGTAAACGGACGCCTCATGGATGTTGCTGTCGTGAGATAACGTGCGGATAATTGCCGTCTTGTCGGTGTGCTGGGCGAACAGCGGCATTTCCTCAGAGACGTGGATGCCCGGTGTCTTGGTAGAAATAGGACGAAAGTGGCTGCGAATGCCGCTCGGCGCTTCCGGGTTAGGATCCCACATGTCCATCTGAGGTGGACCGCCCCAGAGGTAGATCAAGATGCACGACTTGGCACGGCCACCGGAAGCTCTGAGCCCCAGTTGCCGTTGTTCGGCCTGCAGCAATGCCGGCAACGTCAACGCACTTGCGCCCAGTTGTCCCAGACGGATCATCGCATCGCGACGGTGCAGCATGATTCATCCCTCCGCCAAATAATGTACCAGAAACCGGCCAGGAGAAATGGTTAAATTAAGATAGTCGGTACTTTGTGTCCTTGTGCCTTCGTGTGAGCGCTTCATCGTCTCACACGAAGGCACAAAGTCACGAAGGAATGAATCAGACTCGGAAGATCGACCGCAACTCAGCTGATGATGTTCTTGCAAAAGAACGAAAGTAGGGCAATCATGGAGGAAAAAACGTCGCTGGTCTTTACTCGTCCATGAGCAACAACACCAACACCATCGCAAAAAAACCACTCCCCTACGTGTCCTTGTGCGGCGCGATCGGTTTTGCCGTATCCGTGATCACGCTCACCATTCTTGAGCTGCTGCATGCGTCCGAAGTGTCCGTATCAGACCAGCAAACGCGCGTTCTATACGTGATGTTCTGCCTGCTTGTCGCTTGCTGGTCGTCGATCGTCTCACTGATCACGGCCTGGTGCCCGATTATTTTGGGCGGTGACCGCAGACCCTGGCTCTGGGTTGTCCCCTTGATCTTGGGGTGGATGGTCTTTGTTCAATGGTTCGATTGGGCATCACTCGTACCGCACCGTCCGTAGCCGCGAATTCAATCGCCCGTTGACGTGGCCATCGCTCATTAGTCCACTTCTGAAGGGAAACGTACGGTCACGGTCATACCGGGCACGGTCTCGCTGTCGTGACGAGCGATCCTTGAGTGAGTTCGATACGGCCAAGCCTTCCCGAGAACGGCGCGACTATTTGAGTAAAGGAGAGTTCGGCTTCTGCGAGTTTTAGTTCGATCTCCGCAATCCTCCGTTCTGTTTTCAATTCGTTCAACGTCGCCGATGCGGCGTTCAACCTATCTTGGAACGCGGCGGTTTTTTCACGGATTCGGTGGAACTGCATGAGCTGGTTTGTCTTGGCCTCCATCTCGGTTTTGATCGCCACCAAGCGTTCCCTGACAAGATCAACATGGAGTCGGTGCAACGTCGGATCAAGCAAAAAGAGCAGGGTTCCTCTTTCAACGAAATCACCCTCCTTAAAAAACACGTCCGTGACGACGCTATCGATTCGAGATTGAATACGAACGGTCTTGCCCGCGGTGACAAATCCGGCAAACTGCATCCCGGTTACGGGTTTCCGCTCCTGTCACAGTAACGAGAACAGCGATGGTGAATGAAAAGCGAAACATGCTTTCGTCCTCCGAGGCTACGCTCATCTTTCATCAATGACAAATGACCATCGACAAATAACTAATGAAAAACTCCAACGAAACTCTGCGTTTGCCCACCACTCGTGGAATGAATCACTTGGCGGATGTGTTCTCGAAGAGCATTGCCTGGTCGAGACAACCAACCACCAAGTCGAGGTCACCGTCGCCATCGATGTCGCCGAAGACCGCTTCATGCGCGGGCCCGGTCGTCGGAGCAGACCACACTGGCTTATTGGAAAGCACGCCCTTGTCCTGCAAGTAAATCGACACCCGTCTCGCGCCCCAATCGGCAGCAGCCATGTCGAGATCACCATCGTTGTCCACGTCGCGGAAATCGAAACCGTGGTAACCCGTTCTCGAGCCACTCGTCCACACAACTTTCATCGTTTTCGAACCATCCTGACGACTCAATCCGACGCTCCGCCCGGGAGGTCCCCACGGACCCTTCGCGCAAAACAACTCTTTTGAGCCGTCATTGTCAATGTCGACGCAATACACACGCTGGACATGCCGAACCATCTGATCTTTGTAAACTAGCGTTCCCTCGTCAAAGTCACCGCCACCCTTGTTCGCGAAGACGATAATCGTCCCGGTTTTAGGATACGTTCCGACGATATCCTGATCGCCGTCGGAATCGATGTCGGCGAATATGGCCGACTCGCTGTATTGACGAGGACCAATGCGGCGGCTGACCGTCTTCGACGGAAATCCGTTTTCGTTCACAAAAAGCGCGAGACCTAGATGCGGCAATCCGGCAGCCATCAACATGTCATAGTCGCCGTCGTTGTCACAGTCGCCAAAGTCGATCTGATTCGCGTCGATATACGTGCCCGTCTCCCAAGTGGGGCTCATGCCGAAGGGAGCCTCTCCCTTGCCCGTACCGTTGATGTACAGCGAGCAATGTGATTCATGAGTGCCAGCAATGTCGTCTCGACCATCCTTATTGAAGTCTAACACCGAGATGTGATCACAGTCGGTCGTCTCGAGGGATTCCCACTGCGGCTTTGACGCCAGTTTTCCATTTTTGTTGCGATACACGGCCCAACGCCGCGGCTTCGGGACACTTGTAATTAAGTCCAGGTCGCCATCATTGTCGACGTCCAACAAGCGGGCGTTGCCATCGCCGCCTGAATAGGTACTTCCGCTAACCCAGATGGGCTTGTCCGAAAACGTCGGAATACTTGGCGCTTCTGCCAAACACGTCGTTGTGATCAACACGAGGGCCGCCACGGACGAGATTAGTAAAAGTATCGTCTTCACCGGTGTCTCCTGATTCGGTCCGACGTGGAGGTAACGCAACTCAACATGGTAGGGACTGAAGGACTGTTAACTTATTTCGGTACTTTGAAGAACCCAGGGTCCACGGTAGCTGCCACCTTGACCGCGACCGTTTCTGTTTCTACGTACAGCTTCTTGTTCACGATCAGTTTGATCTTCGACGGCAGGCCGCCGACAAAAGAACCGTGGGCCTCGCAAAACCACTCGGCCAGCACGGGCTCAGTGCCGTGCTCCGGAACGATCATCGTGGTTTCGCACTTAGCGATCCGGTAGCTTGTCTTGTCAAAATAGAACTTCACGTCGCGATGGTCCGAGTGGCTGACTTTGAGCCCAACGGTCGCCCGTCCGTCCACTTCGATGCCGTCGATCTTACTGAGCTTGTAGGCACGGTCTGTCAACGGAAACAACATCATGGCCCAATTCACCTTGATTTGTCCGATCCTCTCCTTGAGAAGGTCACCTTCGAGGACTCTCACGCCATTGGCACTTGAAACCCAGACGCTGTCATCATTTGCGGTGATGACAAAAGCACCTTCAATTTCTTCCCGATACCAATCCGGCCATTTGGTCGCATACTGAGCGACAAAAGGTTGTCCTTCTCCCATGCCGTAAAACATCCCCTTTTCCATCCACAACGTCGGACCTTTGAGTCTGGCGAGCGCTCTCTCGCCACCCGCGGCGTTGAGTGCCCGCTGCAGGATCTTCCTGGCGTCAACGTCGTCTGGTAATTCCGTGGCGAAAGCTGGGACTACTAGTACGAAAAACGCCGCCGACAACATGAGATTCCGCATCATGATAAAGCCTCTCTGTTTCGCATTTTCCTGCATCGAGATGCGAATGTGGTTTGCTTTGTTCACTCGTACTACCCGCCGCACGGCACCAGGCCCGCCTCGCACACAGCAACAGGCGAGACATAGCGTACGATGGAGGATATCGGCTATCAGGGGGCCGTGCGAGGATTTTTGCCTTGCTGGCGGGACCTCTCATCCGGCGGACTGAGCCTAGGTTCTTATATCCCTCCGGCTTCTAGGCCGACGTCTTTTTCTCGACCATCACTCCGACCGGCCCACCGCGCCAGATCACCTCGACCGCGAATCCGATTCTCGTTAACGCCTCATGCTCGGCTTCCAACGGGAGATAGGTGTCCTCTTCGGACCACTGCTCGTGCTGTGCACGGGACAAGCTGTATCGACTCGAAGTCTGCGCACACATGGAATTGCAACAAATGGGCCAGACACCATAAGAGGGGTTATTTACAACCGAGGGACATGCTCTCGATGACGCCAATGATCTACCGATCTGAGCAACACGCCCCACTCAAACTGAAGTCCAATTTAGCGGTTGCATTATTTTAGTGCGTCCGAGAAGCTCGTTCATTCGACGAATTCATGAAACAATGGTAGTCCTGACTACAGTCACTTGC
>DUDC01000189.1 GCA_012959465.1 Planctomycetaceae bacterium | reverse complement strand
GGGAAACCATCCTGTGCGGGGAGGGTGAGGGGGGATCCGGGGTCCGGGTGGTCAGCTGTAGGTCCGCCCACGATCATGTATACTGTCTTTTTCCAGTTCAGGGAAAGCCCATAGCGCCTGAGGATGGACCATAGTTTTGCTACAATTTCTCCTAGTTCAGCGACGTTGGTGGTTGGAAGCACCAACGTCGTGTCGTCCGCAAAGGTGATGTGTAGGAGGTTAAACCGTCGTATGGTCCCATCTTCACAGATGTAGATAGCATATAATGTATCGTGTGTGGCTGAAATGACCCATCCGAGCTCACGCAACGCCAACGCGAACACTAGCAAAAAGATGATAGGCCCCTCACGCGACCCCTGCCGGACCCCCCGTAGGGTCCGACAGCGGAAACGATGTCCAAATGCAGTGATGGTGTACAGGGTGTGCTGGTGTACCGTTTCGATCATGCATGTCCAGCCCATGGCAATTTGGAGCGCCGCAAGTGCGGCTGGGAACCCGGAACGGTCCAAGCTATCAAATGCCTTGGCTAAGTCAAGAAATAACAACGTTACTGCTAGTTTTCTCTGCATGATGGTGTGGATAACCGCCCTGACCATCAAAAGTACGTGACGTGTCCCACAACCAGGCAAGAAGCCAAAAGCGGTCGCGAGTAGATCATAGGCCAATGTGTCGGGTGTGATTGCTACCGTGCGAAGTGCATTGGCAATCGTGCCCGTGTACACGGTCCAGATTCGATGTAATAGACATATAAGCCGAAAACTAAACTGCCCCCGGGCACCTGCCTTGGGGAGCAGAATCGTTGTGGCGTCACAAGCTGTGTCAGGCAAAAAGTGTAATAGGCATGCAAGTTTGAAGAGGGATGTGAGGAATGGTATAAGAGAAGCTCCGGCGAGTTTCAACAGTGCCGTTGGAGCCGTCCCACGTAGGCATGACTTCAACGGCTTTTCCTGTTTGAGGGCACGCGCTACTGCGTCCGAAGAAATATGCGCTACTGCTGGGTCCTGTGTGGGGGCCAACAGTGGCACCCCCTGTGGGACTGCATGTGTTTCTTGGGCGGCGTGCTCCCTATGGAGTTCGGCCAACACCGTGGGCGGAGACTCAAGTGAGACTGACCGCGGGGGTTCCTGGAGGTGCTCAATGAGTCGTTCCAGTTCGACTTCGGGCTCGTCGTAGGAAGTGCTGCCCAGGCAGGGCGAGCCCTTTCTACGCATAAGCAACTTAGCGTGATGAAACTTCGCTTTTAAGCTGGGCGCATGTAGAACTAACTCAGTAACTCGCTCGACTGTGGCAATGCGATCCAGGCGGATGGCATCTCTTTTGGCATGCTGATCCTCTTTGGCTTGGAGTGCTAGGGCCTGCAGCTCCAGCACTCCGGTTGCACTAGTGCCGGGTTCTAAACTACTCGGGTCCAGTAGGTTATGCAAGGCAGGTAACTGATTGTGGATATCTTCACGAGGGGGGCCATGTGGCACCACCACTTCGGGAGAACGCAGGGGCGGGCGACCAGGTGGTCCATCCGCAAGCAAATCAACGCATTTGAGGATACGATTCGGGTTTTTCTGCTTAATACCGAAGGCTATCGCTGCTTTCTGCATTGCTGCTGCGCTCTCATGAGCTTTGAAGATAAGGTTTTTAGTTTCCTGCGAATAATCCGTTTGCCAACTCCAAGCCAAGGAACGACGATAGTCCGAGTCAGAGGCTTTGGCGAAGAACTTGGCGGCCCATTTTTGTAGTACAGATTCCAACCAAAGATTGCGTATCGTTACAGAGTCCTGCATGTGGCTGCGAGCGAACGCCGCGTCGCCTGAGCACAAGACGTCCGTGGTCAAGAGCGCAGAGATTGCTCCTGCGTGCGTATAGTTAGCGAATTCTTGAGTAAGTGCGAGTTCATACTGGGCCTTTAGCTCAGGGTCCGCGAGCTTCACTGGATCGAGCGAGGTGAGGACGTTGGGTTCTGGTTCAAGTGCCCGTGGGTACTTCCTCGAAAGGCGAACATCCAGTTCCGCTGTGATTGGCATATGATCGAGACGTGTAGTTGCCAGCCCCTTGACCGGGCGCACCCCGACGTACCGAATGAGATCACCTTGAAGAAGGCGATCGCTCACGATAACGTAGTCAATGCGTCTCCATTTCCTCGTCGGTGCGTGGTAATGGGTGCCATGGAAAAAAGTATCGCATCTGTAGGTATTGATGGCTGCGAGCAAGAATGCCCTCATTAAATCCATCAGTTTCCCGCCGTTATAATCAATATCGTCGGAATGGAGAGATCCCACACCCGGGCCGTTGTGTCCGACCGTGCCATTAGCATCAATACCGATAATATGTGTACTACGATTTCCCCATTTGTCCATAGCTTCCGTAAACTCGTGCCAGAACTGATCCCGCGCGGTGTTGTAACTTGCTACATTCCTGTATTTTTTATCCCTTCCAAACGTTTTTGTCATCGGGACGGCATATCCGCCCGTGACGATGCAATCCAGATCTGGATGCCTAATACGAAGCTGAAAAAGTCGTGCACTGATTGGCCGTTCCTGGACTACCGAAGAGGCGAGCCCAAATCGTACTGTCACGAAGATTGAAATGCCTTCCATATAGAACTTCTGCGAGGTCCTTGGTTCAATTCCTGACCAAAAATGAAAGTACTTGTCTTCCCCGTAATGAGATTTGCCAATTGACGACCCTCGACGCCTAGACCCGATGTAAATAAGAATATCAACCTGCGCCGACCACATCCGCTCTAACATTGCAGGTATTGCGCTGTCCGGAAGGGAGTCGCCGTTGTAGTGGATCACCTTGAGATTCTTTTTACACAGACGGGTAGACTGCAAACCCGACTTAGCTTGTGACACCTGCGCAGCTACGTGATGCTGCTGCGATGGTGTAGGATGGCGTTTTCTAGCGGCAAGCATGATGTGCAAGAAGCGGCTACCTCTGCGACGCCGGAGTCCGTGGGACGGTCAGCACCCGTCCCAGTCGTCGCGCAGAGGCTCTCGAGGGTTATGCGGCCCCAAGAGACCCTCGGTGGCGGAACCTGCTGAGTAAGGACAGTGGGTACGAGGTACCTCTGCCGCTTGGGAAGCAGATTCAAGGGCTGAGTTAATGCAGCGGCGAGCCTAAGCGTCGGAGGGAAAGTCCCTGCGAGCCCCCGGTCTGCGGACAACCTGTTCAGGTTGCCCGCCGCGTGTGCATAGGACGGCTGACCTTGAGCCACCTTCCCGAACTGGGGCCGCATAACCCTCGAGAGCCACCTTCCCGAACT
>DUDC01000188.1 GCA_012959465.1 Planctomycetaceae bacterium | reverse complement strand
TCTCTGCCGTCACTGTCTCTGCCGTCACTGTCTCTGCCGTCACTGTCTCTGCCGTCGCCAGTTCGGGCGATTCTCCCGTTGACACGATGGCGGCGCCCGGGTCGGCAACTTGTTGATCAGAGGTCGTCGGCTGTTCGACCACCGTCGATTCGCTGCCCAGCCCTTCCTGGACTCCTGTTTCGCTCGGCACGTCGGGATTGAGCTGCCCTTCAACGTCGAGATCGTCCTCGTCGTTGGCGTTCAATTCATCAGGCAATTCTAGTTTCTGAGTCCGGAGACGACCCTCTTTCCACACCAGTCGGCGGATGGCATCTCGCAGTTCGGCGTTTTCAGCGAACCCCTCGGCAATGATGTGGCTGACACTCAGCAAAACGTCATCCACGGACGTCAGCTCCGTGGAGTTTACGAATTGCTGTGCGGCTTCATCGATGTCACCGGTGATCGCACCAGCCAGCATTTGTTCGGCAAACGGACCGAGGCCTTTTTCCCGCGCTACCGATGCCAGTGATCGCTTGCGAGGTTTGTAAGGCAGATAGAGGTCCTCGAGCACCTTCAATGTCTTTGCAGCGTCGATCGCCGCGACCAACTCGTCAGTCAACTTGTCTTGTAGCTCAATCGATCGGCGAATAGTCTGGCGACGTTCGGCGATCGTTCTTAGCTTTTCGACGCGATCCTTGATCTTGCGAATCTGCTCTTCGTCGAGAGCGCCCGTTTGATCCTTGCGGAATCGGGTGATGAAAGGGACGGTGTTTCCGTCGTCCAACAACTCCACTGCCTGGCGTACCTGAGATTCATTGAGCCCTAGATCACGCGCAACTTGACCGAAGTCCATAGTGCTTTCTTCCAGCTGCGGCAGGGTCGCAAGTAAATCGAGAACCCGCCTAATTTTGATTCGCCCTCACCGGCCATTCGTGACGGAACTACACCCGCGTGGGTGTCACGAGATTCCCACGATATGCGAGCGGAACTCGTTTTGCCAGTGAGCACAGGTCATTATCAGTCAAGCGACCCATCCGTCAATAACAAAGGCGGCAAGAAGAGCATGAGTGAGTATCCCCAGAGTTGGTCAATTTTCTTTCCATTCGTTCCCATTCAATGTTCCAACTTCGTTTTTCCAAAAATCGGCAAAAGCTGCCGGACCCCTACAACCGATACTCGATTGTAGCTCGGTTTGCCGGTAGGTGGCATTTGTCGCCAGCGAGTATGCAACACCGCTTGGCTCGAATTCCGCAAGCCCGCACATCATTGAAGGACGGTCCATGGGAACTCAGAATTTTCGCATTTTTGGTCACTCTGATGCCCCAACAGACGACATTCGCGCCACTGGGATAGAAATCACACTCGGCCAGGTGTTTCCCGTACTCGGGGACGCACTGCTTAATGACCGCACGTGGCTCGACGACTTTCGCAGTGAGAAAATCCTCCTGTCCCCCGATCTATATGAGATCCTGTCCACCTACGAGAGGCTTTTGCGACGTCAGGCGGGCTGAGCAAGCCCAGCTGGTGATCGAAGCGACTCTTGTGGCCAAATGGCTGGGCGCCTGCCACCGAAAACCCGATGCGTAGCTGCGGTTGCGGGGGTGTTGTAAGCCGCCTAATTCTGGGCGGGGAATTTGGTTTGGTGGTCCATCCAACCTAGGATAGGAGTGTGGCGCGTGTGTCGCCGTTTGGACCATCATAAATCTCTCGCACTCGAGCGTCGCGTGAATCCGTCACTTTCGCACCGTCGAATGCCCTCACTCACGCGGCTAGGTCTACAGCGATTCGGTTTCGGACTCTACCTTGCCTGCCTGTTGGCCTCGCCCTCGGCCGGCCAACCTTCAGTCGCGGATCCATCCAGTCTGAAGATATCCCTGGCTCAACGATCGCAAATCGACGAGCAGTTCCAAACCGAGCTAAAACTGTTGGCGGACCGCTGTCACCAGTTGGGCCTCGCCAAGGAAGCCGCCGCCACGCTCGCGTTCATCGTGGTAAGGGACCCTGGAACAAACTACTATTTCGTCCCGCCCTCCGCTTCACTCGAGGTGAGTCGTCCAGTTCAACCAAATAAGGCTTTGCGTGAAGCTTCTCAATTCTGGTGGCAACATTTTCAAGAGACGCGCCGCGAGTACGCGAATGCACTCTTCGAATTCTGCCGGAGAGTTGTCGACACGCAACCGGCGCTTGCCTATCAAATGTTGCATGAAATCTGTTGGCTCGATCCTGATCACGATCAGGCGCGGACAGTCTTGGGATTTAAGTCGTCCGGCAAAATATGGACGCGAGGTAGTGCGAAGATCTCGGTTAGCCAGCCGCGAATCGCCCTTCGCGATTACGGGTTTTCCGCTCGAGAATACTGGCGAATTCGCAGTCCGCACTTCACAGTCCTGACAAACTGCAGCCAAGAGAAGGGAGTAGCGTTAGCCGAGTCACTCGAGTTCTTTTATCTTGTCTGGACGCAAGCATTTTTTGACTACGGACAAAGTGGTTCGACGTTGAAACGGCAGCTCGAAGCCGGGAAGGCGCCGTCTGTCCGCAGCAAACGCCCGTATTCGGTCGTCTTCTTTCGAGACCGCGACCAATACAACGCCAGCTTGAGGACCTGGGAACCAATGATCGACAAGACGATCGGCCTCTATTTGGCAAAGCGGAAAAAATCGTTTCTCTACGATGCTCCATCACCGCCGGTTCAAGCATGGCGGCACGAAGTGGGTCACCAACTGTTCGCAGAAACGGTCAACACCGAAACTCAAATCGGCGAGGGCAGCGATTTCTGGGTGGCGGAGGCATTGGCCCTGTACTTAGAGTCGTTCAGGCCATATGACACGTACGCCACGTTGGGTGGCAGAACGGCGGATCGATTACAATTCGCCAGGTACCACGCCCTCCGCGAAGGATTTCGAGTCCCCATCGGAGAATTGGTTCCGTGGGGGCGTCAAGAGGTCCAAAATCACGAGCGCCTAGGGGCACTCTACAGCCAATTTGCTGGAATCGCCCATTTCTTAATCGACCAAGCACCCGGCCATTACCGCACACCGTTTATCAAATACGCTCGCGATACCTACCGCAACGGCGAACCAACCATAGCGCTCTCCGATTACCTGCACATCAATGGCGTCGATCTAGATGCCGAGTATCTCAAGTTCCTCGACGTCGACGACCATCAACTCGGTCGTAATGCCCTCGGCAAGAGTCTCTATTTGGCCCGTACGTCCGTCACATCGGCCGGCATCCAACAACTCGACTTGAGTCACCTCGAATGGTTGGACTTATCGGATACGAAGGTCAGCGACGATATCTTGCCGCAATTGGCCAAGGCGACGGAGTTGCGACAGTTGAGCTTGGAAAGAACGAACCTGTCGTCCGCCTGCCTTGACGCGATAAGCGAGTGTCGGAAACTACGCAAACTGGAACTTGGTGGCGTTCCATTGCAAGGAAAATCGCTAGCAACTTTGGCGGGACTTCAAGAACTTGAGGGATTGTGGTTGGTTGACACCGGCATAAACGACGCGCAACTGAATCAACTCTACGCACTCAAATCTCTTCTGACGCTGGACATCAGTCGCTGCAAGATCTCCCAAACAGCGAAACAAGCCTTACAGCGCGCTCTTCCAAAAACGAAGATCACCGGTCCCTAAGATGTTTGCTCGCCATGGCGATGACGCGGTTTTGAAAACCCGAGTTGCGTTTCCCAAGAAAATGGGGTGGCTGAGGGGACTTGAACCCCCAACCTCTGGAACCACAATCCAGCGCTCTGACCAGTTGAGCTACAGCCACCATCCGAGTGGGCAGGGTAACGATGGCTTCTCACACTGTCAATGGTCACGTATGGGTTCAGCTGCCAGATTTGATAACGTACACTTAAATGCGTTCTTCCCCCGATTTGCCGGCGACCAGGCCTGACGTTTTGGCCCTGGCCAGACGGAACCGGCATTCATCGCGTCACCACATTTAGTTCACCGAGGCAGATCATGTCACAGGATTCACCGCAACCCGGCTCTCCCGTAGATGCAGAGATTATCACGGCACCGACGATGAACGCACCAGTTCCTCAACCGATGCAGATCATCATCAAACAACAAGGTCTGCTGTCGCGATTCTGGAGTTGGATCGGCTGGACAGGCTTCTTACTTTGCCTCATGGCGTTGCTGAGTATGACATTCAAGACACAGGATTACTTCAACACCACCGGAGGAATCCAGGAGAAATACCACTCTGGCGACAAGAGGGCGGATGCCAAGATCGCAATCATCAGGGTTACGGGATCCATTGGTCGTGGCGATGGTTACGTGAAACATCAAATCGACCGTGTTCGCGCCGACGAAAACGTCAAGGGAATTGTCCTCCGGGTCGATTCACCTGGCGGAACGGTTACCGGCTCCGACTTCATTTACCATCATCTCACCCGATTGCGTGAAGAACGCCAGTTGCCGATCGTTGTCAGTATGGGCGGAATGGCGGCAAGCGGAGGATACTACGTGTCGATGGCCGTCGGTGACCAAGAGAAGTCCATCTATGCGGAACCGACGACGGTGACCGGTTCTATCGGCGTGGTCTTGCCACACTACGACGTCAGTGGTCTGATGGAGGACTATCGCGTGAAAGATGATTCCATCCGATCTCATCCAAGAAAACAAATGTTGGCCATGACTCGAGCGATTCCCGACGACCATCGGGCGTTGCTTCAGGCCCATGTCAACTCAACGCTGGATCGTTTTATCAGCATCGTCAAGTCAGGACGTCCGTCCCTGAGTGAAGGGGAGGGTCTGAGGGCCGGTGAACTCGACCTGGCAACTGGGGAGATCTTCACACCGGACCAGGCAAAGACATACGGCCTGATTGACGAGATCGGTTTTATCGAAGACGCAATCGAGCGTGTGTGCGAGATCCAGGGCCTCGAATTGAGCGAAGTACGAGTGGTCAAGTTTGATCCGCCGCCGTCACTCTTTGGTCTACCGACGCTCAGTGCAGCGTCTCAACACGCCAGCGGCCCGACGAGCTTGCTGCGAGCGCTTGAAAGCACAGCGCCTCGCACCTATTTTCTTTGTAGCTCTCTGCCGCCGCTGATGACAAGCGCTAATTATGGACGCGACGAATGATGACCGAGCCGACGTCTGACGCAGTGGACACAGAAGTCGTGACCCGTTCGTCGGAAATGACTACCCGGCCGCGGCCGAGTATCCTCTTGCAATTTATTGGCAACCGTAAAGTCCTGTTGATATTACTCTACGCGGCCACGCTGTTTCTTGGGCTTCCGGCGCTCTGGGTTAGTCCCGTGTTTACCCGGAACGAAAAAGTCGTCCACACGTTCTTAGTATGTGTCTGGTCCGCATTGGTCCTCGCCGGTTTTTACGTTGTGATGGCGTGGGCCATGGGGCGAATTCAAGAGGTGATGCCGTAGCTGCAGAAGCAGTGCGGGTCTACGACCCTCCACTTCCTCACGGCCCACCGCGTGTGTCACTGCCGCCACCACTGCCACCACTGCCGCGCCGCGAACGACCACTACCGTAGCGGAGATACAAGAACTGGAGCTCCCGACGCATTCGCTCGCTGGTAAGCCCTTCTAATCGGGATCGCTGCTCCGGATCCAATCTGGTGCTAAAAAACTCCCATAGATCGCTCTCGGCGATACGCGGCATTCGACCGCCACGGATACGATTGACCCAGGCAGCGTTGATGAACTCGCGAATTAATTGAATTCGCATGATCGAATCGGATTGCTCCTCAATGGCGGAGACCGCGCCGCTCGAGAGTTGCGATTTCAAGTCTTCGATTTCCTTCACCGTCAGACCGAGTTCACCCGGTGGCAATTGCAACCACTCCATCGTTAGACGCATTCGCCGGTACGAAGAAGATCGTTTGATTTCGTCGCGACCTTTGTTGTCGAGCCGGGCTTTCAACTCGGTCTCTCGTCTTTCGATGACACCCTGAAACCATGCGCTGACGTTTCTCGCGTCGTCACTCGTCAAGGTCGATCTGACATATCGCTGGAACCGCTCCTTCTGCTCTTCCTCTAACACTTCCCGTATTCGATCGATCCGTTCGTCCGCCGGTAAGCTCAACAGCTCGGCGCGTTTGCCCGGCCGCAGGCTCTGCAACCATTCGTGGTAGGCTTTCATGACTCGGACAAGATCTTCTTTTTCTGGATCCGCATCCAAGTCACGGGAGAAGGCCCGCAGACGGTCCTGCTCTTGAGTGGATAGACGATCGAAGCGGCGTTTCTTGCGGAGCAGCTCCTCTTGATAAGCGCCGTCATCGGGATCGAGTTCCTGTTGACTCCACGTCGGACTCCACAGCAACACCGCAATCAAGAATAGACCACCGCTAAGGCGAATTCGGAATCGCATCATCTGCCTCCTCTGCAAAAAGCCCTTCCTCGGCTAGTTGACGTAGGAAATCGATGTTGTCCGCGTTGCGGAAAGCATCTAAGTCTGTAATTACCGGCATGTCTTCTTTCAATCGGTCGTTCGGCCCACTCAAGATGCCCGCGACAACTTGATAGCTAACTAGCATTGCAATAATGCAGCTAGTCGTGGTCACCAACGCGAAGAGCAAACGACCGCTTCGCCATTTTGCCTTCGCCTGTTGATTGCTGTCTGCCGTATCCGTGACCACCATCGCCATCGTCGTTCGCGTGAACGGTTCCTGAACTTCCTGTTGCGGCAGATCATCCAGCATGTCCCAAGCGCGCTGCAATTGTTGCAATCGTCCTCGCAAACTAGGATCGTGCGCCAGGCGGGCTTCGATTTGCGCAGCCTCATCGCTATTCAGCTCGCCGTCGAGATAAGCGACAAGCTCCTCGTCGACCGAGTCAAATTTCATCGAAGTGTCATCGAAGCCACTCATCAGTTATTCCTCGGAGGGGCAGCGCCGTCTTGCATGTAGGGTTCTAAGTTTGCCTTTAGGTTGACTCGAGCCCGAGACAACAGCGATTTCACGGCTTTCACTGTGAGATCCATCGTTTCTGCGATTTCCGCATAGCTCATGCCCTCGAATTTGCAGAGCATGATCGCCATTTTTTGTCGTTCATTGAGACTGTCGATCGCCGAGCGAACGATCTCCGCTCGTTCCATTTGGTCGACTTGACGAGTCGGCATCAGCCCACTCGCCTCGGTGGCCATATGCTCCAAGGTCGGCGACGGAATGCTCTTGTCGCTGCCTCCTGTGACATGCACTTCCTTACGTCGACTCAAAGTACGGACGGCATTACTGGCCACGTTATTGGCGATGGTGAACAGCCACGTCGAGAACTTCGCTCCCGGCTCATACCGTTTTCTGGCTCGAAACACTCGCAGGAAGACCTCTTGCGACAGATCTTCGGCTTGTTCTCGAGTTGGCACGAGGTGATCAAATACGGCGATGAGCCGCTGTTGATAACGGCGCACCAATTCCTCAAACGCCGTTACATCGTCGTCGCGTACCTGTAACATCAGACGGACATCCGGATCTTGCAACCGGAACCGTTGGGCTGTCGATTCACTTACCGCCAACCAGACTCTCCTGGAAGAAACAAACGAGAGAGAATAGACAAAAACAATGAGTAGTCACGTGGGTCAACTAAGAGGTGAAACGGTCAGCAGCGGAATTTGTCCACAGGATGTGCTCATCACAGGTCGTCGGAGCGGTCCATTTCTGCCCTAATTCCCGATAACCGCTCACCAGATGTGCACACACCGCGCGTCCACGTCACACCGCAACCTCTATTCTCATCAATTCTACCAACCCCGCCGGTGATTTCGAGTTTCGGGGGGGCATGAAATATGGATCATCGTCTCAATCCGCCATCCCGGGCTGCCACGGCGGCGAACGAAACGACCGCGATCGCTACCCGATTTGGAACGTCGGAGTCGATATCCGTCCTGAAAAACAGCCTCAAGAGCTGTTCGACAACGGTCTTAACGCCGTCCACCCAGCTCAACGCTTCATGAAGTAGAAGATAGCCCCCGCCACACCCCCCCCGACGAAGACAGCTGGTAAGGCTCGACCGAACCAGGCCCCCATGTTCGGAGGCGTAACGCTCAGAAGCGAACTGGTGATCATCCAGACAATCACGATCAAATTGAACACAAGAACGGCAGCCAATGCGGCTGGTTTGGTCGCCTCATCCAGCGGGAAGTCTCTTGGTGTCAGATCCGGAGGGTAACAGGAGCAGTGCTACTCCTCGATAACTTCTTTGACTTTCTTGACGAAATGGGGCGACTTGCCGCTGGCACTAAGAGCTTCAGCCTTCTTTTCAGCCTGTTTTTTCTGGTTAAACTCATAAAGTGCCACTCGCTTAAGCGACTGGTTGAAGACGCCCCAGAAGAGTCTTAGCCGAACGTCCACTGGTTCCTTGGCACGACTCTTTCGTTTTGCTTTCTTTTTCTTCGGGGCCTTTTTTGCTGCTTTTTCAGTAGCTTCCGCGGCCTCTACTTGTTCACGTAGCACCTTGCGATTGACAACTTTTCGGGCCATTTAACTCTCTCTTTAAGCAGATCCCAGTTTTCAATCTCGCTATGATAGCGAATTACCTGTAACACCGCCAGTTTCGCCCCGCGTAAGAAAGAAAAACGCCATGGAACTTGACGATGAACTTTGTCTCTGTTTTCACGTCACCAAGCGGAAGGTCGTCAATTTCATCCGCATCGAGAGACCACGAAGAGCCGGTCAGATCGCCGACTGTTTTGGTGCTGGAACGGGCTGTGGTTGGTGCCGACCGTTCCTGCGGTCTTTGTTTGAAGCGGCCAACGACGGAGCGGCGGCTGATTTGCCCACCCCCGATGAATATGCCGAACAACGCGGCGCATACATCGCCGACGGCAAAGGCACGCCGCCCAGCACGACATAACACCGTTCTGTGGGGCAATCGTGGCATTGGCTGGTGAGGCCAAAAAAGGGAACGCACATGATCAAAATTTTCCTGGCAGGGATCATGCAGGGATCCCACCCGGGACCGGACATGCATGGCCAAGGCTACCGCGCGAGACTACGCGATTGCCTGCAAAACGAGTTACCAGAGGCGAATATCTACGACCCGTGGGCCAATCACCAATCGTCGTTAGAATATGACGACGAGAAGGCTCGGGACGTGTTTCTCAATCACAATGCGATGTGCGCGGATGTCGACGTTGTCGTCGCCCACGTTCCCGAAGCTTCCATGGGCACGGCCATCGAGATTTGGGAAGCGTATCGACACCAGCGGTTTGTCATCACGATTACGCCACTGGTGCACAATTGGGCGATCCGCTACTGCAGCAACTGGTTATTGGCCGATTTGACGTCTTTTCAAGTCGCTTGCCAATCAGGTGAACTACGACGTCGCCTGGAAAGTGGTGGTGTACTGTGAGATGGCGACTTGGGCGAAAACAATGAAGCACCTGTTAGATATGACGCCCGGCCAATTGGCGGACTGGTTGGTAGACCAAGGTCACTCGAAATATCGTGCTGGTCAGATTCAAGAGTGGTTGTTTCAGCGCGGCGCCACGACATTTGCCGACATGACCAATCTCCCGAAGGAATTACGGGAAAAGCTAGCCACAACGTTTTCAATCATGACCAGTGCGGTCGTCGCTCATGACGTTTCCGAAGATGGTTCGGAAAAACTGTTGTTACAACTAACCGACCGGGGTCAGATCGAATGCGTTCTACTCCGAGATGACGACATTCGGCGATCGATTTGTATCAGCACACAGGTTGGCTGTGCGATGGGTTGCGTGTTTTGTGCCAGTGGGCTCAACGGAATCGACCGAAATTTGACGACAGGAGAGCTGGTTGAACAAATGCTGCTGTTGCAGAGGCTGCTTCCGGCCGGAGAGCGTTTGAGTCACGTGATCGTTATGGGCGTCGGCGAGCCACTTGCGAATTTGGCTCACCTACTTCCAGCCCTGCAGCGGGCCAGTGATACTGATGGCCTGAACATCAGCGCCCGCCGCATCACGATTTCGACGGTCGGGATCCCGACAGCGATGCGACAACTGACAGAGCGTGATGCTCGTTTTCAACTCGCTGTTTCACTTCACGCCCCCACCGACGAGCTGCGAAATCAACTGGTTCCGGTTAATCGAGGAACGGGAATCGCCGCCATCATGCACGAAGCCGATCGTTATTTTGACAGATCGGGACGTCGCCTGACGTTCGAATACGTGTTGTTGGCCGGAATCAATGACTCGCCCCTGCACGCCGAACAATTGGCGTCCTTGTTGGCGGGACGCACGGCCATGCTGAATCTCATTCCGTACAATTCGGTCGACGGCCTGCCTTACCAAACGCCGTCGGCCAACAGCACCAACGCCTTTCGCGACATTCTCGTCGCACATCAAATTAATGTGCGTTTGCGACGGCGTAAGGGTGACGAGATTAACGCTGCATGCGGCCAATTGCGGCGAAGGATGGGCCGCGAACAAAGTGAGTCCTGACTGAATCTGCAGCAATGGGTCGACAATGGCTGGAATCTACTTTGGGAGAACACCATGCGTAACGGAATGGTCGGACCACTTTCGAACCAACGGTCACTCGAACTCGTTATCGAACTGATGGCGATTCCCGGTCTGAGTGGGGAAGAACAACAGGTCGCTGACTTCATTCAGCAGAAGCTCGTGGCCTCCGGTGCCGACCCCAGTCATATTCGTACCGACTCGGCAAATCGTCGTACGTTGCTCGATGGTCAACTCGGCAATTTGATCTACAAGATGCCCGCCACGCGACGCGGATCACGACGGATGTTCTCCGCCCACATGGACACGGTGCCGATCTGTGCAGGCTGCCGTCCAGTGCGCGACGGCCAGTTCATTCGCTCGGCCAAGCCCCACACCGGGTTGGGAGCGGACGACCGAGCGGGTGTTGCTGTGACGCTGAGTACGGCATTGGCCCTGCTAGAAAATCCCGTGCCTCACCCATCGTTTACTTTTTGTTGGTTCGTTCAAGAGGAGATCGGGCTACAAGGGGCTCGCTGTCTCACCAAGTCGGCCCTCGGGCGACCTGAAATGGCATTCAATTGGGATGGTGGCAATCCATACAAGCTGACAATCGGCGCCACGGGTGGCTATCGGATGGAAATCGAAGTGCGCGGCATCGCCAGCCATGCGGGCGGCGCGCCCGAGTGGGGTGTCAGCGCAATTGCGATCGCTGGTATCGCGATCGCCGACCTCACTCGTAATGGTTGGCACGGCCGAATCGAGAAAGGCCGCAAGTGCGGGACAAGCAACGTGGGTGTGATACGCGGCGGTAATGCAACAAATGTTGTTGCCGATCAAGTCAATCTACGCGCCGAGGCGCGAAGTCACGATCGCAAGTTTCGTGAACGCATCGTAGCCGAGATCGAGAAAGCGTTCCGAAGAGCCGTAAGCGAGGTACAAAATGTAGCCGGCAAAACGGGATCGGTGGATTTCCAGGGCGCCTTGGACTACGAAGCATTTAAGCTCAGCAAGAACGACGAAGTGGTCCAGACGGCCGCACGAGCCGTCACCGCGGTGGGCGGTGAGTTCGTTCATTTCGTGGCGAACGGCGGTGTCGATGCCAATTGGACCAATCGGCATGGAATTCCGACCGTCACGTTGGGGTGCGGCCAGGTGCTGCCTCACATGACAGCCGAAGCTCTAGACATCGAACAGTTTCATCAGGCCATTCAGGTGGCTTACGAATTGGCAACGAGCTCGTAAATAGGCCCCATCACCATGTGATGTGCCACCAGCTTCGCCTGCGGACGGAAGCCGCTGCGTGCAAGTTGATGCTCAGGGCGTCGCATCTAATGTGAGCGACGTGTCGGTGTGGGCCACCCAAATCTCCGATCCGAACTCCGCGTTCAGCTCCATCGCATCGGTTGAATGCCCACGTTCTAGATTCCAACGGTCCAAAGCGTTGGCAGAAAACATGCCCGCGATCATTGAAAAAATCACGATCAAGAAAGGCACGGCACGATTACGGCGATGTTTCATTTAGTCCAGCCACTCGTCATGTGGGTCAAACTTCGGCAGCACAACGATCAGCACTTTCATCCGCCCCACCGCTCGGTGGCGGGTTCCGGGTCGAATCATGATGCACATGCCAGGATGCACGTCTACAAACTCATCATTGAGTTGCATCTGAGATCCAGCGTCGCACTCTAAGAAGTAGTAGGTCTCGGTCAAACTCTTGTGATAATGAAGCGTGGCGTCCGCCGAAATCTCCGTCACGTGGATGGTGGCGGGAAAGTCAGCGACATCCGCAAACCCCCGTCGCGCTAGGCCACAAGGACATGGAACGCCGGCAATCTCCTGAAAATCGATCAATTCGTATGGAATCATCGAGGAAGCTGAGGAGTCCATCAAGTGGTCTCGATGCACCTTCTTGCTATTGCCCACCGAACAAGGAATTGTTCCATTGCCCGCCTTTTCAATTACACAACGGCACCATGGTAACATAGCCAAGCGGTACCGAATAGGAGTCACTTTAGGAGGTGGAATGAGGTCTTGCAATCGTTAAACCTTCGCTACCTTCCACGACCGTCAATCCTTGCGCAGGCGTTGACATAAATCATTTGGTGAAAATTAGTTCCGATCACTCAAGGCCCGTCGATATGCTCGCCGATAGTGTGTACGTCACGCAGTAACGAGCGCGACAACCGGAGCGGGCTTTTCGAGCTTAGGATGGCTCGGCCCTATCTGGCACATACGACGACCAACCTTCGCCGTCGCACAACCTGAAGGACGCTTCAGCAGATTACTTTCCAGACGGGAAAGCGACATCTCGCGACCCACCTCACGGGAGGTGTTGCTCGGCGGGAGGGAATTCGCCAGATCGATAGGTTCCATCGTTAAGGAGACATAGCTCGATGAAATGGAACACGCTTATTGGCACCATGGTGCTTACAATTGCTATCTGTAGTCAAGGATTTGCTGCCGGCCTACTCGACCGAATGCTCGGCGCGAGTGGATGCGGTTGCGACACGAAGTGCTGCGAGGCCAGCTGTGGCGCCGAAGCTACATGCTGCGACGAAGCAGAACCCTCGTGTGGCTGTGATGACAACGGGTGCGACGCTGCTCCCGATTGTGGTTGCGACGCCAAAAAGAGCTGCGGCCGTAAGGGACTTCTGAGCGGTTTGCTGTCCTGCAAGAAGAAGAGCTGCTGTGATGACAAGGGCTGCGACGCTGCTCCCGACTGTGGTTGCGACAACGACAATGGGTGCGACGCTGCTCCCGATTGTGGTTGCGACGCCAAAAAGAGTTGCTGCCGTAACCGAGGCAGCTTGCTCGAACGCATCTTCAGCTGCAGTCGCTCCAAGTGTGGTTGCGACGACGCATGTGATGCTGCTCCCGACTGCGGTTGCGACAATGGTTGCGATGCTGCCCCAGCCGAAGCAGACGCAGAACCCAATCCTCCGGCACCGATCGTTGATCCTTCGGCTGCCCACACGGTTAACCGTCGCGTCGTTCACGCTAGCTTCTCTCGCTAGAAGTTAGTTCGTTAGACGCCGACATCCCCAAAACGGCCCACCCTTGAGTAACTACAAGGGCTGGCCGTTTTTTTTTGCACCTGCTGTTCGCCGATGTCTACGTGTACTGCCAATGGGAGAGCAAAGCTCAACTTGCTGACGGAGATTTCTGCGAACTCGCTTGCAAGAGGGCCATGCCAAATCCCAACAGACTGTCGTTTGTGCGGCAGTAATCGAGCATCGATTGAAAGTCGTCTGCGGCGTCACACAATTCCATCAAGCTGGGCGCCACACCCAACGATTGGGACTCAGCCAACTTGAGATCCACGCACGCTTGAACGGCAGCTCCATCCTCACCGAGGCGATGCAGGAGCTCGACGTAGACTTCGCGAGCCATGGTGCCGTGTTCGGCCGGGTCGACATTGTCCGCTCGGTCCTTGAAAAAGGTCTTGGATTCGTCGATTCGACGGCCCGCCAACGCGTCAAAATACAAACCGCTGGCAATATACTGGTCGACAAAGGGCTCTTCACCCGGGTATTGGAATTGCTCGTGCAAACGGCGGCCGTATTCCACCAAGTCCAACGCCATCTCCAACGAATCTGGGTCGTCCAGCATGCGGGCGAACCGCACAGTGGATGACAGATGTGTCGTGTCGAGGTGATAAATATGCTGTCCAAACAGCCAGTCCCGGTCGGCCACGAGTTCTGCGACCGTCGATTCATCTGGTGCCGATCCGGATTGTCGCTCAATATCGGCAATCAACGATGCCTTTAGTTCTTGATGGACGTGGCTCAACAGAAGCCGGCAGATTCCAGTTAGGTCCATGTTATCCGGTCGGTAGATCAATGACTCAAACGTCGTGATAGCGTTGCAAGTGCCGTGGTGTTGCAACACCAAAGAGAAACCGCGTTCTGGATCGACGCCTTCGTGAAGGCAAACTTCAATTAGCTCATCGAGTATTTCGTCGTCGTCTCCCAACCGCTGCAGCGCCTCGGCAGCTTCCCCCTTGTCCCCCACCGGTTTCAAGTACATCCAACCGTCGCGAGGTTGACCATCCGCAATCAGAGCCAATCCAACTTCGTGACAGGCGTCAATCAAACCCTCTTCTAACTGATCTCGCTGCTCCGCTGATAGGTCGTCCCCACCATCGCTGTATAAGAGCGGTAGCCCCAGCCCGTGCCGGATCTGCATCTTCATCGCTTCAAAGAGGTCGTGAAAACGTTTAGCTTCTCGCAACTGTTGAATCAACTCCTCGACAACGCCATTAATTCCGTCATCCTCTAACCGCCGTTCAAGCTGCTCGAATCCTGCTTCAGTCGCTGTCATGAGTTGCACCCTTTTTCCTTCATCGTTCCCAGTGATCGTGCTACGGAGGATCTCCCTTATCGTAGGGTGGAGGGCGACGAAAAACTACTAGTGGCTGTTAATGCCAACGAATTGGGTAAGCACCCTGGCTCACCGACCTCAAATCGTGCTTTGTGACACCACATGTCCATCGACGAGCAGATCGGCAATGAAAAATGGGGTTGGCGAGGAAATAGGGATTAGGGAATAGAAAAGGGTGGTTGTTAGTCGATGATTGGCGACATGGGCACGAGACACAGACGAAGAGTTGTGGTCCCACGCGATGCAAATACGGTTGCTCCCTATTTGGCTGGCGGCCCTGTCACCTTAGGATTACGGTTGCATTACCCACCTGTGCGGCCACTGCGGATATTCCCTTAGTCTCCATCAAAACCTGGAATCATGGACAACGAAGGACCAAAGCCTGACGAGTACGGCCAGTACTTTGACTTCGGTGGCCGCGTTGTTGCGGCGTTTGAAAGTCGCCGCCTCGACGATATGGTTCGCTTGATCGAACGTCACGGCGGACAGGCTCGCGTTTGCGAGTCAATGAAAGAACTGCCGCAAGAAGCGAACGAGGACGCGATGGAATTTGCCCATCGTTTGCTAACTGGCGAGATAACGACCGTCGTTTTTCTCACCGGCGTCGGATTTAGCTACCTGCTTTCGGCTCTTGAAAAACGAGTCGACAAACAACGTTATCTCGACTGCCTCTCGGACATTACCACCATTGCGAGGGGCCCAAAACCGGCGGCTGCAATGAACGACGTTGGTCTCCGCCCGACGTATCGAGTCGAGGAACCAAACACCTGGCGGGAGATCCTTACACTAGTCGACGAAAAACTCACCGTTGCCAACCAAGTCGTCGCAGTGCAGGAGTACGGCAAGGCCAACCCCAGTCTGACTGCCGGTTTGGAAGCCCGTGGCGCACAAGTGCTTTCCATTCCAATCTACCGTTGGGGGCTCCCCGATGACTGTGGGCCCCTGCTGGACAACGCCCGCACGATCGCCAAAGGCGATGTGGATGTGGTGCTATTCACTTCCGCTCAACAAGTGCTTCACCTTTTCGAAGTGGCCAAACCGGAAGGCATCAGCAGCCAACTTCTCGAGCAGTTGAAGCAGACCGTCGTCTGCTCTATCGGACCGACAACCAGCGAACAACTACGGCAACTTGGCATTCACGTCGACCTGGAACCATCTCATCCACATATGGGACACCTGGTGCGCGAATCTTCTCAACATGTCGACAGCCTCATCGCTCGCAAAAAGCGGTCCGCAGCAACTCTCTCCGGCCCTCATTCCGACGCCAACGACTCTCAGGCCCCTTGGTTTGACAGCCCGTTTCTCAAAGCATGCCGCGGAGAACCGACGCCGTTCACTCCCGTTTGGTTGATGCGCCAGGCTGGCCGGTACATGGAAGAGTACCGTCAAGTGCGAGCCAAAACGACGTTTTTGGAACTCTGCAAGAACCCTGCGCTGTGCAGTGAGGTGATGTGCACAGCGGTAGACCGACTGGGTGTCGATGCAGCGATCATTTTTTCTGACCTACTACCGATCCTTGTGCCGATGGGAATGGACCTGGAATTCGCTAAGGGTGAAGGGCCAGTAATTCACAATCCGATCCGCGAACCAGCGGATGTCGATAGACTCCGCGAATTGACTTCGATGGACGAACTGGACTTCGTTGTGGAGACCGTTCGTCAGACAAGAAACGACCTCCCCGCTGATTTGCCACTGATCGGGTTCGCGGGCGCACCGTTTACGTTGGCCAGTTATGTGATCGAAGGTGGTGCCAGTCGCAACTATGCCGCTACCAAGTCAATCATGTATCGCGACGCGGGTGCTTGGAACGCGCTGATGGAACGGTTTTCCCGCGCAATCGTGCTCTATCTGAATGCCCAAATTGATGCTGGAGCGCAGTGTGTGCAATTGTTCGATTCTTGGGTCGGCTGCCTGGGAGTTCATGACTATCGGCGTTTCGTCCTGCCACACCTTCAGCGCATTGTTCGTGGTATCTACCCAAGCGTGCCCCTGATTCACTTCGGCACAGGCAATCCGGAACTGCTACCGGCCATGGCGGAAACCGGAGCAACGGTGACCGGCGTCGACTGGCGCATTGGACTCGACGAGGCCTGGGCCCGTATCGGATACAAACACGCCATTCAAGGCAATCTCGACCCCTGTGCGCTGCTGGGAAGTCGCAAACACCTCGAAACTGAAGTCCGTCGAGTTCTCCGCGAAGCCGGAGGCCGTCCTGGACACATCTTCAATCTCGGACACGGGATCCTGCAACAAACGTCTGTCAAACAAGCCATTGCTGTCGTCGAGCTAGTCCACGAGCTGAGTGCGTCGTAAGCGGACTCGCGAAACGAGTTCCTTGGCAAGTTGCCTGCACCAGGTCTTGAGCGACTATTTTTTTTGAAAAAGGCCCGAAAAGGCCGAAGTCGCCGGCAGGCTGGCCTTTCTTCGATTTCGATATTGCTCTAGCATCCGCGTCCACACCGACTCCCCCTGAACTGCTAGCCTGGAGGGTGGGTGAAGAGCTGATACAACATTGCCAGGAAAGGAAAAAACAGCGCGAAGACTAGGATGACTGCCATCCAGCGGCAAAGCGAGGTCCACCAACGAGGACGTACGGTCACAGCCTTGGTCCAGGTAATGTAGTTACCGCAAACCGGGCATCGTACCGAGTCTTCATGGACTTCGGCATTACACTCTGGACAGGCGACCGTGGGCTCTTCGTCCCACGTATCCTCGGTTTCGTCCCACGAGTCATACTCGTCGCTGTCCCATTCGTCCGAGTAATTTGTCATCACGCTCACACAGAAGAATTATTTCGTTCCACCGCATATCATGATGCCTTCGTGACCGTGTTGCCAGGCCATGAGGTGGAATGAACCTATCGAATTTGAATTACAACTCGAGCATCCGTCATTCGAAGAACATTTTTCTCATTGGTTTGATCTTCGACGTCAGGGAGGACGAACGTGGACACGCTCAAAACAGTTTTCGTTGTCAGTTTACTTGGTGTGGTACTCTACGGTGCTTACACACTCCTGACCAAGGAAGAAAGCAAGCCTCCGCAAGAGATCGCGGAGTTGGCCGAAAACCTAGACGATCTGACCGCGCCGGACGTCGATATGGGTCCATCCCTGGCTCCAGGCGATACAACGATGATGGACACCGATCCGGCCACCTACGCCGATCTGAATTCGACGGGTATGGAAATTCCGTCCTACGCATCAGAACCAAGTCAACCAAGTGTCACCGGTGCAATCGGTGGAATCGTCGAGAATGTGGATCTTGAGGTAGCGGATCCGTATTCCGACCTACCGGTCGACAACGCGAACGAGGCGTCACGATACGTTGAAACGCGACCCGCTTATGGCAATGAGTTTTCAACCGACGTCCCTAGCAATCGCGCTCCAAAAAATCCAATCTCCAATCCGTTTCTAGACTCGGAACCCATTGGTGGTGCTGACCAACTAGATAGCATCGTCGTCGACTGGGCAACCGAGAAGAAAATCCTCGATAGAATGGTATTGGCCGCACAACATGGTCAGGCGCTCAAGCAATTGTCCCAGATTTATCGACGGCAATCGCTGACACCGACGGAAACCACTGCAGCCCTCGCCATGCTCGATCCACTTGCTGGCAAAGTGATCTATTCACGAGAACACTTGTTGGAAGATCCTTACATCGTCAAACCCAACGAGTCCTTGATGCAGATTGCGGAAGAGCATCGTGTTCCATGGGAGTTGCTCCGCAATATCAATGGAATCGACGATCGTCTCGCTCTGGAACCTGGCACGCCACTCAAGGTAGTCCGAGGTCCGTTCGAAGCCGAAATCGATACGGTCAACAGTGAGCTGACGCTGTACGTCAACAACATGTACGCCGGGCGGTTCACCATCGCTGTCGGGCCCAACCCCTCACCCTCGCCGGGAAAATTCCAGATCGTCTCGAAGGAAGAGGGGAAGTCCTTTTTGCAAGTGGACGGCAAGGTGTTGCCAATACAGGACACTCAGAACCCGTATGGTAGTGTCTGGCTAGATTTGGGCGGCTCGTTGGGAATTCATGGAAGCAATGAGGCGACGCCAACGACACAGGGCTGCATTAGCCTCTCCCCGGTTGACGCCGCCGACGTTTTCGCCATCCTATCGGCAGGTTCAACCGTCGTCATTCGCTAAGCGTCCGAATCACTCTGCTCCCAGTGGGCCAGTGCGTTGAGCCGAAGTCCTGGTGCCTTTTGGCAACAGAGGCTGCCGAGCTTTTAACAGACGCGTCACTGTCCACAACTGGCGAGTCCCATGGATTACGACGAAGCAGTTCTTATCGACTTGATTCGCCAACAGAGCCTGAAATTGGGTGACTTTGTTCTCGCCTCCGGTAAGAAAGCGAAATACTACCTCGACTGCCGAAAAGTGACCCTGGACCCGCAGGGAGCGAATCAGATTGCCGCTGGAATCTTAGATCTGCTCGGCCATGCGCTTCCGGACGCCATCGGTGGCATGGCCATTGGGGCGGACCCCATTAGCGCCGCCACGATCACATTGGCCGGGCAACGAGGGCTATCACTGAAGGGCTTTATCGTTCGCAAAGAGTCCAAACAACACGGTACTGGCCGAGATGTCGAAGGGCCTGTGGAGAGCGGCATGTCAGCTGTCATCGTCGAAGACGTCGTTACGACAGGTGGCAGCGCAATCAAGGCGATCGAGAAAGCAGAAGCATTTGGCCTGAAGGTCCGAGAAGTAATTGCTATCGTTGACCGTCTCGAAGGAGGCAAGGAAGCATTTGCCGAGCGGGGATATCCACTTCGCACGCTCTTGACCATCCGCGATTTCGGGCTGGAACCATAGTTACCAAACCGACAATCGACCGGCGCGGGGCCAGCCGGTTTTGCTTGCAGTACTGAGGTGAGGCACGGAGGCATCACACTTGCTGGTGTCGAAGCGAAACGCGCAAGAGGAATTAGAC